>JAVTVZ010000228.1:0-4106 GCA_032229625.1 Dermatophilaceae bacterium
CGCACCCCCGACAAAGAGGTGGGCAAGGTCGCGCACGAGTCGAACATCGAGGACGAGGAGATCGTCGAGGTGCTGCGGCGCGACGTCGCTCGTGAGGCCGGCACGGACGAGCCGGAGACACGTCGCACCCCATGACCGTGGGGCGCCGGCACGGTGCGGGTCCACGACCGGCGCACGCGAGACAAGGTCACGTCGTCGACGACGCGGACCCCATTCCCGGCCCCATCCCGGGAGACGTCACGCCGCTCGGCCGGCCCGATCACCGGCACCGAGGCGCCCGGGACGACCTGGGGCGCCCGGGATGACCTGGCGCCCCACGCTTGGGACACTGGGTCATGTCCGATTTCCTGCCCGGCGATCCCGACCTCGCGCGGCCGAAGCCGACGGCGTCCAGCCCGGCGCCGCACGAACGCCCGGAGCGCTCCACGACCGTCGTGATGCTCACGCCCGGGCATCCCGCGGAAGACGAATTCGCCTGGCTGCAGGAGCGCTTGCCCGGGGTGCGGTTCCCCGTCGAGCACACGTCGCAGGGCCCGGCGCGCGCCGACGTCGAGGAGCTGCGCAGTCTGGGCGCCCATGATCGGCTCGTCCCCGTCGCGACGCGCGCCCGGCTCGTGCACCGCCCCGACGCGATGATGTGGGCCTCGACGTCCGCCAGCTTCGTGCACGGTGCCCGCGGCATGGACCGGCAGGCCAAGTGGATCAGCGACGCCGCGCGCGTCCCGGCGTCCTCGACGTCGCTGGCCTTCCTCGAAGCTCTGCGGGCACTGCGCATCACGAGGGTGGCGGTCGCCTCGACCTACCCACCGGCCGTCACCGGCCACTTCGTCAACCTGCTGTGCGAGGAGGGCTACCAGGTCTCCTCCTGCACCAGCCACCGCCTGCCCAGCGGCGAAGCGGCCGCGGCCCTGGAGCCCGACGCGGTGTGGCGCCTCATCGGCGAGCGCTACCCGGCCGCCGTGCAGGCCGTCCTCATCCCCAACACCGCGCTGCACACGCTGCCCCTCATCGAGGAGCTGGAGAACGGGCTCGACAAGGTCGTCCTCACCGCCAACCAGGTCAGCGCGTGGCGCGGCCTGCGGCTCGCCGGCTGGCACGGCCACCCCGAGGGGCTGGGCCGGCTCTTCCTGTGACGGCGCCTCAGACCCAGACGAAATCGGGGTCGACGCGCAGGTCGCGGCCGACGAGGTAGGCCAGCGCGAGGTCGAAGACGTCGTCGGACATCGGGCTCCCGTCGACGCACAGCTCGTAGTCGGTGAAGAGCGCCTCGACGTAGGCGACGGACACGTCGCCGGACAGCTCGCCGGTCGCGCGGTCACAGATGATCTGCCAGGTGAAGAAGCTGGTCTCGACGGGCTCGTCGGCGGCCCAGTCCAGGCGTTCGCCGGTGACGACGTGGATGAGCTCACGGTCACTGGCACTCAGGCGGGCCAGATCGGCCGGCTCGGCGACCATCCAGCGCACGTCCCCGGTGATGAACCGTCCGGCCTCCGCGGCCGCCACGTGCAGGAGCAACGACAGGTCGAAGCTTGCGGTCCTGGTCTGCGTCATCGTGTCACCTCCTACATCCTGAACATCCGATGCGTTCCTGGTCCTTCCCTCTATCGGCGTCCGAGGCTCGTCCCTGAGCGCCGAACGCGTACTTTGCCAACGAATCTCTGTGTGCCACAGCACATCTGGAGTACGGCAAAGCTGGGCCTGCAGTGGCCCGATCTGGTGCTGGGTGGACGGGCTGCTACGCCCCCCCGGGTGAGAATCGCCGTCCGCGTGCGACGCTACCGGCTGCGACCGGGCGACGGCTCGATGTCCCCTCCGCGCGTCGCCGCTTTTGCGCAGCGCCACGGCCCGTGTCTGACACCCACATCGCTGCAGGGCCCACGCATGTTACGCCTCCCACCCGTCGACCTGTGTGACGCCGCGCACCCGGCGCGCCGCCAGGGGCCTGCGTCGAGGCGGCCGCACCGACGGCGGCGCCCCTCGACACGCGGGGCGCGACGACGACGGCGGGGCGTCCCGACGCTTGACGCAGGCCGATCTGCGATTCTCGACGTAGGACTGCCCGCTGCGCCGGGAGTCACGCGCCTGCGACCTACCACGGAGGACACCGATGACCGAGCCGTTGACGCCACCACCCACCGCCGCCGCGCAAGCCCCGGTGCTGACCCTGGAGGCGCCCGCGCCGACGACACCCGTCGCGGCGACCTCGGCGCCGCGGATGGCCCCCGCGGTGCCCCAGGAGGCGATGCCCGCCCTGGACGCCAAGGTCGAGGCCTATCTCGAAGGACTCACGACCGCGCAGCCGAAGTCGCCGGAATTCGACACCCGCGCCGCCGACGTGCGCACGATGGGCGACGCCGACATCCGCCGCGCCGCCGAGACGTCCAACCGGCTCCTCAAGACGCCCGTGCAGGCCCTCAACAAGGGCAACCTCACGAGCGGCTCGAAGGTCGGTACGACGCTGCAGCAGCTGCGTCGCACCGTCGAGGACCTCGACCCCAAGCAGGCCTCGGTCGGCAAGCGCCTGCTCGGCATGATCCCGATGGGCAACAAGGTCACCGACTACTTCCGCCGGTACGAGTCGGCCGAGAAGCAGCTCGACGCGATCCTGCACTCCCTGCGCAACGGCCAGGACGAGCTGCTCAAGGACAACGCCGCGCTCAACCTCGAGAAGCAGACGCTGTGGGACTCGATGGGCCGCCTCAACCAGTACGTGTATATCGCCGAGCGACTCGACGCGCGGATCGCCGCGCAGATCGCCGAGCTCGACGCGACCGACCCCGACCGGGCGAAGGCGCTGCGCGAGGACGTCCTCTTCTACGTGCGCCAGAAGCACCAGGACCTGCTGACCCAGCTCGCCGTGTCGATCCAGAACTACCTGGCCATCGACATCGTCATCAAGAACAACATCGAGCTCATCAAGGGCGTCGACCGCGCCTCGACGACAACGGTCGCGGCCCTGCGCACCGCCGTCATCGTCGCCCAGGCTCTGAACAACCAGAAGCTCGTGCTCGACCAGATCACGGCGCTGAACGTCACGACGTCCAACATGATCCAGAGCACCAGCGAGATGCTGCGCGACAACTCCGTCGCGATCCAGCAGCAGGCCGCGAGCGCGACGATCGGGCTGCCGCAGCTGCAGGCGGCGTTCTCGAACATCTACCAGACGATGGACGCCATCGACGCCTTCAAGGTGCAGGCCTTGGACAACATGGCCTCGACGATCGGCGTGCTCGAATCCGAGGTCACCAAGTCGCGCGAATACCTCGACCGAGTGGCCCAGAGCGACCAGCGCAACCGGGCGGGAACGCTCGATCTCGGTGGGGGCCAACGGATCTGAGTCCGCACGTCGCTCGCGAGCGACGGCGGGTCGCGATCTTGTCGGTGGTCCGTGCCAGTCTGTGACCTCAGGTGGCCGGTCGAGACCGCGACGCGCAGGGGCGTCGCGGCCGGGCACCTGGGCGGCGGCTCACTCGTCTGTCGCAGCGTCGGGCCGCGCCGGCCCGGCCGCGGCACGCGAGACACGGTGAGCCGGCCACGAGCGAGACGAAGGGGATGGCGCGCATGACGTTCGGGGACTTCCTCGCCCGCCTCGGGGGGCGCGGCGAGGAGCAGCGCGTGCCTGAGCCCGAGCCGCAGGTGCCGGCGGCCCGACCGCCCACAGGGGAGGCGCTGCGGGCCGCGCTGGAGGAGACCGAGCGACTCGTCGACGCCGGCGCCGTGCCCTCCCCGGTCTCGGCGCGCGTGCACCGCGTCACCGCGACCGTGCGCGACACCATCCCCCGGCTCGACGCGCTCGGTGCCGGCAGCGACTCGGCCTACGCGGTGATGGCGACGGCGACCGACTACCTGCCCGAGGCGGTCGGCGGATATCTGCGGCTGCCGCGGCGATTCGCCGACACCCGCCCGGTCGACGGGCCCAAGACCGCGCTCATGGTGCTCGTCGACCAGCTCGACCTGCTCGGCGCGACGATGGACGCGGTCTTCGACGCCGTCTGCCGTGACGACGCCAACGCGCTCGTCGCGCACGGCCGCTTCTTGTCCGAGAAGTTCGGCAGCCGCAGCCGCGGCGGCGACCTCGAGCTCCGCGGTATCCCCACGCCCCCGCC
>JAVTVZ010000229.1:0-2557 GCA_032229625.1 Dermatophilaceae bacterium
GAGCGGCTGACCCACACCGCGTGATGGATCAGGGCCTCAGTGCAGACGGCCCGGCCCGGCGACGTAGAGGGTCGCCTCGCCCTCGCTGGTCACGGGCCCGTCGGCGGCGCTGACGAAGGCGCTCGCGCCGCGCTCGAGGTGGATCTGCTCGGTGGCCGAGCGCAGTGTCGCGGAGCCGGCGACGTTGAGCACGATGCGGGGCCCGTCGCCGGGCAGCGCGACCGCGACGGCGGTGCCGTCGAGGCGATGCAGGGTGAATTCGGGGACGGCGGCGTCATACGTCGTCACGCCGTCGGCGTCGGGCGCGGGCCGCAGCACCGGCACCCCGACCGTCGGGTCGACGATGCGGCACAGCTCCTCGACGTCGATGTGCTTGCCGGTCAGACCCGCACGCAGCACGTTGTCGGAGTTGGCCAGGATCTCGATGCCCGCGCCCCGCAGGTAGGCGTGCAGCCCGCCCGCCGGCATGTAGATCGCCTCGCCGGGCTCGAGCACGAGGTAGTTGAGCAGCAGCGACGCGACGGCGCCGAGATCACCGGGGTGATCGGCTGCGATCCGCGTGACCGCCGCGTAGGCGCGGGCGTGATCGGTGCTCGGGTCCTGCCAGCTGCGCTGCGCGCAGGCCGCGACGACCGCGTCGAGCAGCGCCCGCTGCACGTGCGCCGGGCCCCCGAGCAGCATCCGCAGGGCGTCGACCAGCGCCGGGTCGTCGCCGCGCTCCAGCCGCGTCACGATCGGATCGAGCAGCGGCACCGCGAGGTCGCGCAACAGCCCCGCCGCCTCGCGCGGCTCGCGCATCCCGGCGAGGGCCTCGAAGGGCGTCAAGGCGCACAGCACCTCGGGCTTGGGCCAGTCGTCGACGTAGTTGCCCGTCGCGACGCCCGCCTCCTGCTCGGCCCGGTAGGCCGCGCGGGCGGTCTCGCGGTCGGGGTGCACCTGGATCGAGAGGGCCTTGTCGGCCGCGAGCACCTTGAGCAGGAAGGGCAACCGGCCGCCGAAGCGCGACGCGAGCCGGTCGCCCAGCACCCCCGCCGGGTCCTGCTCGACGATCGCGTCGAGGCCGCGGACCTGCTCCTGATCACGCACCAGCGACGGGCCCGCCGGGTGCGCCCCCATCCACAGCTCGGCCTCCGGGCCCTGCGACGGCACAGCCCGCCCCTGCAGCTCGGCGATGTATCGTCGCGATCCCCAGTCGTACGACTTCAGCGCGGGCTCCAGCAGGTCCATTGCTCAACGGTAAGTGATCGGCGCCCGCCCGCGTCCCATCCAGTGACCGTTCGGTGGCTCGCGGTGCAGCGGGTGGCGCTGTGCCCGTGGGGATTTCCCGCCACCGCGCGCGCCATCACACCGTTGAATCGCACCGGCCATCGCACCGGGCCCGCGGCCCCAGGAGGCAGCATGAGCGACCAGACAGATCAGCCGAGCGGCCCCGGTGACCGGGCCGTCTACTCCATCCCGGGGCAGGCCTACACCCGTGACGAGCGCTACATCGGCGACCGCATCACCGCGGCCGCCGCCGAGGCGGTGCGGCAGGCCTCGGGCGACCCGATGACCGCCGGGCCGGTCGACCTCGACGGCGACGGCACGCTGCAGTGGCCCGTGGCGCCCGGCCGCTATCGCCTCGTCGCCGCGCGCGCCTGCCCGTGGGCGAACCGCACGATCATCGTGCGCCGCCTGCTGGGCCTGGACGAGGCGATCTCGCTCGGCACGCCCGGCCCCACCCACGACGCCGACTCGTGGACCTTCGACCTCGACCCCGGCGGCGTCGACCCGGTGCTGGGCATCGCCAAGCTCAAGGACGCCTACCTGGCCCGCGACCCCGGCTACCCCCGCGGCATCACGGTGCCGGCGATCGTCGACATCGCCTCCGGCGCCGTCGTGACGAACGACTTCGCGCAGATCACCCTCGACCTCAGCACGCAGTGGACGGCCTCTCACCGGCCCGGGGCGCCGGACCTCTACCCGAGCGCGCTGCGCGAGGAGATGGACGCGCTCATGCGCTTCGTCTACACCGAGGTCAACAACGGCGTCTACCGCTGCGGCTTCGCCGGCACCCAGGAGGCGTACGACGCCGCCTACGCGCGGCTCTTCGCGGCCCTGGACACGCTCTGCGACCGGCTGGCCACGCAGCGCTACCTCATGGGCGAGACGATCACCGAGGCCGACGTGCGGCTCTTCACGACGCTCGTGCGCTTCGACGCCGTCTACCACGGGCACTTCAAGTGCAACCGCACCAAACTCAGCGAGATGCCGGTGCTGTGGGCCTACGCGCGCGACCTCTTCACGACGCCGGGCTTCGGCGACACCGTCGACTTCGGGCAGATCAAGGAGCACTACTACGTCGTGCACCGCGACCTCAACCCCAGCGGCATCGTGCCCCGCGGCCCCCTCCTGGCCGGGTGGGCGAGCCCGCACGGGCGCGAGGCGCTGCCAGGGCGGCCCTTCGGCGACGGCACGCCGCCCGGGCCGGTGCGCCCCGGCGAGGAGGTGCCGCCGCTGCCGGCCTGAGCGCCACGCAGCGCCGACCGCGCAGCCCCGGCCGCGCACCGCCGACCGC
>JAVTVZ010000229.1:2657-4083 GCA_032229625.1 Dermatophilaceae bacterium
CGCCGACCGCCCGCGACGTCGGCGTCGCGCGCCGCTCGGGGTCTGCGTGTGCGCGCCGGGGACCCGACCTACTCTGGAGTAGGAGGGAGGTGCGGGCCGTGGACCAGCCACGACGGCAATCGTTGGAGCGCGCGCTGCGCGACGCGGCGCAGGCGCTGGAGGAGGCCCTGGGGGCCACGCGGGCGGCGCACCGGCAGTACGGGCGGCTCGCCGACTCCGACCGCACGTGGAGCCGGCTGGAGGCGACCCTGACCGACGAGGTGCGGCGGCGGCGCATCGACGTCGCCGCGAGCGCCGCGACGCCGCTCGTCGCGCTGTTGCGGGCCGAGGCCGACGCGGCCGCCACCCGCTATCCCGACGTCGACACCCACGGCGAGCCGCTGCCGTCACGGCCGCAGTCCGACGACCCCGTCGTCGTGCGGGACTGGTGGGCCGCCCTGGACGGGGGCGACCGCGAGCTCGTCCTCGAGCGCGAGGCCGCGTGGGTCGGCGGCGCCGACGGGCTGCCGGTGGCGGTGCGCCACGACGCCAACGTGCGGCTGCTGCACGCCGAGCTCGCCCGCCGCGACACCCAGGGCGCGGCTCTGGCCGACGAGCCGCGCGACGCCGTCACCGTCGAGGAGGAGCGCGACCTGCGCGGCCTGCGCAAGCTCGCGGATTTCCTCACCGACGGCGAGGACGACGAGACGCGCCACCTCTACCTGCTCGACGCGACGGCCTACCCGCTCAAGGCGGCCGTCGTGCTCGGCGACGTCGAGGGCGCCGACGTCGTCATCCTGCACGTGCCCGGCGCCACGACCAGCGTCGATCTGCGGCTGGCGCGCGAGCTGTCCTGGCTGCGGGCGCTGCGGCGCGAGGCGCAGCGGCTCGCGCCGAGCGCCCGCGTCGCGGTCGTCGACTGGATCGGCTACCACGCGCCCTACGACATCGCGACACGGCGGGCGCTCGGCGACAGCGGCGTCACGGTGCTCGTGCCCGGCGAGGCCAGCGACGACCGGTATGCCCGCGAGGCCGCGCCGGCGCTGGCGGCCTGCGCCGACGGGCTGCGCGCGCTGGCGCCCCGGCCCGCGCGGCTCGTCGCCTCCGGGCACTCCTACGGGGCGTCGGTCTGGGGGCTGGCGCTCGCCGCGACCGACGCCTGCGACGCCGCGATCGTCGCCGGTGCGCCCGGCCTCTTCACCTCGACGACCGACAGCCTGCGCCTGCCGCCGGACTCTCTCTACGCGGCCATCGCGCCGGGCGACCTCATCGCGTTCCTCGGCGTCTTCGGCGGCCAGGTCGCCTCGATCGCCGGGGTGCAGCTGCTCTCGCCCTTCCCGCGGCGGGCGTCCTATCCCGACGGGGCGCGCGTGCTGCTGCGGCAGGTGTGGGGCCACGAGTCCTACTACGCCGGGGGCGGCGCGACCCTGCACGAGATGGCCGCCGC
>JAVTVZ010000230.1:0-4457 GCA_032229625.1 Dermatophilaceae bacterium
CTTCGTGCCGGTCGCCTGCCGCAGCGCGTGGACCTCGCCGCGGAAGCGGAAGAGCCGTGCGGGACGGCCCCCGGTGCCGGAGTCGACCTCGCCGGTCTCCTCGACGAGCGACTGCTGCTGGATGAGGCGCCGGAAGTTCTGCGTGTGCACCCGGGTGCCGGCGACCGCTTCGACGCACGCCTGCAGCTCGCCGAGGGTGAAGGCGTCGGGCAGCAGCTCGAAGACGACGGGCCGGTATTGGATCGTCGCGCGCAGCCGGGCGAGCCCGGTGCTCAGGATCCGTCGATGGTCGTGCTGCAGCGGCACCCCGGAGCGCGCCTCGTCGGCCGCGACGGGGCTGGGCTCGCCGCGATCGACCGATTCGGCGACCAGGCCCGCCTCCCAGAGCAGTTCGTAGCGCTGCAGGCACAGGTCCGGCAGCCACGGCGAGCCGTCGAGCCCGAAGGTCGCCGCGCAGCGCGCCCGGCGCCGCTCTCCGAGCGACCCCGGCAGGGCGGCCCAGGCCCGCAGCGCGGCTTCCAGCGCCGGGTCGAGGTGGTCGGCGCCGACGTCGCGCCGGTCCTCCCACGGGAAGTGCGCGTAGATGCGGCTCCACGTGCGCGGCGCCTCCTGATCACGCGTCGGGTCGGCGCGGGGCGCGGTCGGCGGCGCGGGGGCGTCGATGCGCGTCAGCCCCAGATACGACACCGAGATGACGAGCCGGCCGTCGGACCCGGCCCGGGCGCGATCGGCGAAGGTGTAGAGCTGCTCGACGTGCCCCAGGCGTAGCCCGGTCTGGGTCTCGACCCACGCGCGCACCCCCGCCTGCAGCGACCGGTGTGTCGTGCGCAGCGGCCCCGACGGCAGCGCGTCATGGCGTCCGGCGCCGCTGGGGCGGGTCAGGACCTGCGGGCCCAGGGGGCCGACGGCCACCACCACGGCCACCAGCTCCGGCGTGACGAGCTCGGGCGCGACCGGCTCGGGCGTGACCGGCTCGCCGGCGGGGGCGGTCACGGCCCCTCGCCGACGGTCGTGAAGTCGATGAGTTCCTCGACGCGGCCGAGCAACTCGGGCTGCAGATCGGCATACGTGCGCACACTGCCCAGGATGCGCTTCCAGCCGCGCGCGACGTCGGCCTGCGTCTCGTGCGGCCACCCCAGGTGCTCCAGGACCCCGTGCTTCCACGAGCGGCCGCGCTCGATGACCGGCCACGCCGTCATGCCGAGCCGCTGCGGCCGCACCGACTGCCACACGTCGACGTAGGGGTGTCCGACGATGCGCACGTGCGCGGCATACGGCTGGAGGCGGGCGGCGGAGGCGACGATGCGCGACTCCTTCGTGCCGGGCACGAGGTGGTCGACGAGGATGCCCATGCGCCGGTCCGGCGTCGGCGCGAAGTCGCGGATCACGGCTTCGAGGTCGTCGACGCCGTCGAGCATCTCGACGACGACCCCTTCGACCCGCAGGTCGTCTCCCCACACCTTCTCGACGAGCTCGGCGTCGTGGCGGCCCTCGACGAAGAGGCGCGAGGCGGCGGCGACGCGCGCCGGCGCCGCGGCGACGGCCCGGGAGCCGCTGGCGGTCCGGGCGGCCGCAGCCCGCTGCTGCGCCAGGGCCGCGACCTGGTGGCCGGTGGGCGGGGTGAGCACGACAGGCGCTCCGTCGAGGAGGAATCCGGGCCCGAGCGGGAAGGCCTTGACCTTGCCCCGGCGATCCTCCAGGTGCACGACCCGCATCCCACCGGCCTTCTCCACCGCGACGATCGCCCCGCACCACCCGGTCTCGACGTCCTCGACGACCAGGCCGGTCTCCGCCTCGGTCGGGCGGGCGCGGCCCCCGCGGGGTGCGCGCCAGTCCCCGGCGAGGGGGTCGGAGTCGTATCGGCCGGCTCCTCGTGGGGTGTCTCGTGCGGGCGCGCGGCCGGAGTCTCGTGCGGCAGCGCGGCCGGTGTCTCGTGCGGCAGCGCGGCCGGAGTCTCGTGCGGGCGCGCGGCCGGTGTCTCGTGCGGCAGTGCGCGGGTGTGGGGCGGAATGGTCACGAGAGGTCCAGGCGTTCACGACTAGCATCGTAAACTTGGCACTCGGATCACGAGAGTGCCAACGCGCGGGAGGGAGGACCCATGACTCAGGAGCGCCGACTGGCGGTGCTGCGCGCGATCGTGCAGGACTACGTCGACACCTCCGAGCCCGTCGGCAGCAAGTCGCTGCTCGAGCGGCACGCGCTGGGGGTCTCGGCCGCGACGATCCGCAACGACATGGCCCTGCTGGAAGAGGAAGGGCTGATCACGGCCCCGCACACGAGCGCGGGGCGGGTGCCGACGGACGCCGGATACCGCGCGTTCGTCGACCAGCTCGGCACGCTGCGGCCGCTGACGCCGGCCCAACGCACGGCCATCGCGCGGTTCCTGCACGACGCGGTCGACCTCGACGACGTCGTCGACCGCACGGTGCGGTTGCTCTCGTCGCTGACCCGACAGGTCGCGGTCATGCAGTATCCGTCGCTGAGCCGGTCGGCGGTGCGACACATCGAGCTGCTGCCGGTGGGCGCTCGCCGCGCGATGATCGTGCTCATCCTCGACACCGGCCGCGTCGAGCAGCGGATCGTCGAGTCGGCGACCGACCTGGCGACGCAGGACGGCGAGGCGATGCTCACGCGCATCCGCGCCCGGCTCAATGCCGAGGCCGGCGGGCAGAGCCTGCTCGCCGCGTCGGCCCGGCTGGCCTCCGCACCCGACGGGCTCGAGCCCGGCGATCGCGACCTGGCCCGCGCGATCATCCGTGCGCTCGACGACGCTCTCGTCGAGGAGCGCGAGGAGCGGGTCGTCCTCGCGGGCACCGCCAATCTGGCCCGTTTCGGCCCCGACTTCCCCTTGTCCATCGGCCCGGTGCTGGAGGCGCTGGAGGAGCACATGGTGCTGCTGCGGCTCTTCGGGCAGCTGGCCGATGAGTCCGGCTCCGACGCCGCGCTGCTGCCCCCGCACGGGCTCGCGGTGACGATCGGCCACGAGAACCCGCACGCCGGTCTCGTCGCGACGTCGGTGGTGTCCACGGGCTACGGTGCCGGGGACGACGTCGTCGCGGGGCTGGGTGTGCTCGGCCCGACCCGCATGGACTATGCGGGGACGATGGCTTCGGTGCGGGCCGTCGCCCGATACGTCTCGCGGATGCTCGAATCCTGACGTGGCCGCCTCTCTGCCCGCCATGGCCCTGCCGCCCGTGCCGCTCGCGTCGGCGCCGGTCGGCCGCCACTCTCCTGTCCCGACGCTGCTGCGTGACCTGATCGACGAAGGAATCCCTACGTGAACGACTACTACGCCGACCTCGGCGTCTCCCGCGACGCGTCGCCGGAGGAGATCAAGCGCGCCTACCGGCGCAAGGCCCGCACGCTGCACCCGGACGTCAACCCCGGTCCGGAGGCGGAGGCGGAGTTCAAGAAGGTCTCCCAGGCCTACGACGTGCTCTCCGACGCGACGAAGAAGCGGGCGTTCGACGCCGGCGCCGACCCCTATGCCGGGGCGGCCGACGGCTTCGGTCAGGGCTTCTCCTTCTCCGACATCATGGACGCGTTCTTCGGGGGCGCCGCGACCGGCAGCCGCGGCCCGCGCTCGCGTCGGCAGCGCGGCCAGGACGCCCTCATCCGCCTCGACGTCGACCTGCGCACGGCGGTCTTCGGCGGCGAGGAGGAGGTCACGGTCGACACGGCCGTGATCTGCAGCACCTGTCACGGCGAGGGTGCCCAGCCGGGCACCGGCACCCGCACGTGTGACGTCTGTCAGGGCTCCGGCGAGGTGCAGCAGGTGCAGCGCTCGTTCCTCGGGCAGGTCATGACGTCGCGGCCGTGCTCGGCGTGTCAGGGCTTCGGCTCGATCATCGTCAGCCCGTGCTTCGAGTGCTCCGGCCACGGTCGGGTCCGCACCCGCCGCAACCTCACGCTCAAGGTGCCGGCCGGCGTCGACACCGGCACCCGCATCCAGCTCGCCGGTCAGGGCGAGGTCGGCCCCGGCGGTGGCCCCGCGGGGGATCTGTATGTCGAGATCCTCGTGCGCCCGCACGAGACCTTCCAGCGGCGCGGCGACGACCTGCACTGCGTGCTCGAGCTGCCGATGACCGCGGCGGCCCTGGGCACCCGCATCCCCATCGAGACCCTCGACGGCGTCGAGCACATCGAGGTGCGCCCCGGCGCGCAGTCCGGCGAGATCCACACGCTGCGCGGCAAGGGCGTCACGCACCTGCGCGGCACCGGACGCGGTGACCTCATCGCCCAGCTCAAGGTCGCGACCCCGACGCGCCTGACGGGCGAGCAGGAGGAGCTCGTGCGGCGCCTGGCGACGCTGCGCGGCGAGGAGAAGCCGACCGCGAGCCTGTCGCACGTCGAAGGCGCGGGGCTTTTCGGCAAGCTGCGGGACGCCTTCCGCAACAAGTGAGCCGATGGTGACGAGTCCGGTGGCGACGCATCCGGCAGCGTCGTCTCCGAGAGTG
>JAVTVZ010000230.1:4557-18295 GCA_032229625.1 Dermatophilaceae bacterium
ATCGCCTCGTCGCGGCCGGGGCCACGCCGGTGCGCCTCGGCGCGGAGGTCCTGCGATCCTCCAGCGCCGGCCCGGCCGCTCTGGCGGTGCTGGTCGCCCGCAGCCGCTGGTAGGTGGGTCGCGGCTCGGCCGCGGGTCAGGCCGGGATCTCGGGGACGCCGGGTGCGGCGACCGCGGTCGCCAGCTCCAGGGCGCGCACGACGGCCGGGCTGCGCTGGGAGTCGCGCAGGACGAGGGCATGGATGCTCCGCACGGGCGTGGGGTCGACGACGGGCACGACGGTCACGCCCGGTGGGACGTGCCGCGTGGCCAACGACGGCAGGACGGTGATGCCCACTCCGGTGGCGACGAGGCCGAGCGCGGTGGGGTAGTCGTGGGTCTGGATCCGGAAGCGCGGCCGGAATCCGGCGGCGGCGCTCGCGTCGAGCACGATCTGGCGGCAGGCGCCCTGAGCGAAGTCGTTGTCGATCCAGGTGCGGGCCGCGAGCTCGGCGAGCCCGATCGACTCGCGCCCCGCCCAGTCGTCGCCGGCGGGCAGCGCGACGACGTAGGCATCCCGGGCCAGGGGGTGGCGCACGTATCCCTCGGGCGTCGTCGACTCCGGTGGCATGACGAGCAGCTGCAGGTCCGCGCGCGGGCGTCGGGTCGGGTCGTGGATCTCGGCGAGGATCAGCTCGATGCGGGTGTCCGGGAAGTCCGCGGCGAGGGGGCCGACGATCCCGGGCAGCCAGGTCGCGCCGAGCGAGGCGAAGTAGGCGAGGGTGAGCGTCGCGTTGCGCCCCTCGCGCAGCGCCCGCGCGAAGTCGTCGAGGTCGCCGAGCTCGCCGAGGAGGCCGTCGATCCGCGCGGCGAGGGCGTGGCCGGCGACGGTCGGCTCGACGCCGCGCCCGACCCGCCCCAGGAGCGTGACGCCGACCTCGCGCTGCAGAGCCGTGACCTGCTGGCTGATCGCCGAGGGAGAGTAGCCGAGGATGTCGGCGGCCGCGCGGACCGAACCGGTCGCGACGACGGAGCGGAAGGCCCGCAGGTGCTGGAGGTCCACGACCGGCAGTCTGGCATCGTTCACCGCAGATGAACAGAGGTGCGCGAACGTTTGCTTGTGCCCAGCGATGCGCGGGCCGACGATAGCTCCATGACGACATCTCTGCAGAGCCCCGGCTGCTGCGCGAGCCGCCCGGCGCTCGACCCGACCGCCGACCGATCCAATGCGCCCACGGTGCTCGCCGCCGCCGCGGTCACCATGCTGCTGTGGGCCTCGGCGTTCGTCGCGGTCCGCGGCGCCGGCCCCCACTTCGACCCCGGCGCGATGGCGCTGCTGCGGATGCTCGTCGGCAGCGCCGTCCTGACACTCATCGCCGTGCGCGCCGGAGTGCGCCGGCCCCCACGACGCACCTGGCCGCTCATCGCCGCCTGGGGCGTCGCGTGGTTCGGCCTGTACAACCTCGCGCTCAACGCCGCCGAGACCCGACTCGACGCCGGGACCACAGCGATGCTCGTCAATCTCGCCCCCCTGCTCGTCGTCCTGGCCGGCGGCGTCCTCCTGCGCGAGGGCTTCCCCCGCGCGCTCATGATCGGCGCGCCCGTCTCCTTCGCCGGCGTCCTGCTCATCGGCGTCGCGTCCTCCTCCGGCCGGACGGGCCCGGGTGGCGTGCTCCTCGCGCTCGCGGCCGCGGTCCTCTACGCCGGGGCGGCCCTGCTGCAGAAGCACCTGCTGCGCGTCGTGGGCGCGACGACACTGACGTGGCTCGGCGCGCTGGCCGGCACGATCATGCTGCTGCCGTGGGCGCCGCGGCTGCTCGCCGATCTCGGCTCGGCCGATCGCGGGGCCACGCTCGCGGTCGTCTATCTGGGCGTCTTCCCGACCGCCATCGCGTTCACGACCTGGGCCTACGTGCTCGGGCGCACGAGCGCCGGGCGCACCGCCGCGACGAGCTACCTCGTGCCGGCCATCGTCGTCGTGCTCTCCTGGGTCGTGCTGGCCGAGGTGCCGACGCCGGTCATGTTGCTCGGCGGGGCGCTGTGCCTGCTCGGGGTCTTCATCACCCGGCTGCCCTCGCCTCGGACGCGGCCACCCATGTCCACCCTCCGGTAGCCGGCCGGCGCGGCTCGCGCCGCGGGGGGCTTGTCGGTGCTGCGCCGTAGACTCGTGCAGCGATGACAGACAATCCGCGCGCAGCGCGCCCCCAGCGGTCCGCACGGGGCCGCGCCCTGACCCCTCCCGCCGATCCGACCGCCCCTGCGCTCGATGCCGGGCCCGCCGACGAGGCCGCCGGCGACAGCGCCCGCCCGGGCCAGACTCGCCGCACGATCGTCGTCCCGCCGCAGCTCCAGATGGTCAGCCTGCTCGGCCCGCACGACGAGCTGCTGCGCACCATCGAGCGCGCCCTGCCCCAGGTCGACGTGCTGGCCCGCGGCAACGAGCTGCACCTGGCCGGCCCGCCGGGTGAGGTGGAGATCGCCGAGCGGCTCCTGGAGGAGCTCATCGTCATCGTCGCCGCCGGGCAGTCGCTCAACCGCGATGCCGTCGAACGCAGCGTGCGGATGCTGCGCGACCGTGAGCGGGAGCGCCCCGCCGACGTGCTGACGACCAACATCGTCTCCAACCGGGGCCGCACGATCCGCCCCAAGACCCTCAACCAGAAGCGGTACGTCGACGCGATCGACGCCCACACCATCGTCTTCGGCATCGGCCCCGCCGGCACCGGCAAGACGTATCTGGCGATGGCCAAGGCCGTGCAGGCCCTGCAGGCCAAGCAGGTCAACCGGATCATCCTGACCCGACCGGCCGTCGAGGCGGGGGAGCGGCTGGGCTTCCTGCCGGGCACCCTCAACGACAAGATCGACCCCTACCTGCGGCCGCTCTACGACGCGCTGCACGACATGGTCGACCCCGACTCCATCCCGCGGCTCATGGCGGCCGGCACCATCGAGGTCGCGCCGCTGGCCTACATGCGCGGGCGCTCGCTCAACGACGCGTTCATCATCCTCGACGAGGCGCAGAACACCTCGCCGGAGCAGATGAAGATGTTCCTCACCCGCCTGGGCTTCGGCTCCAAGATCGTCGTCACCGGCGACATCACGCAGGTCGACCTGCCCGGCGACACCCAGTCGGGGCTGCGCGTCGTGCAGGACATCCTCACCGGGGTCGACGACATCCACTTCTCCTACCTGTCCGCCCAGGACGTCGTGCGCCACCGGCTCGTCGGGGCGATCGTCGATGCCTACGGGCAGTGGGACGCCCAGCGCCCCGGCGGCCCGCCGCAGGCCCAGCGGCGCGGGCCGCGGAGCGCGCGATGAGCCGACGGACCACGACCCAGCAGGTCACGACCCAGCAGGCCACGACCCAGCCGGCCACGAGCCAGCCGGTCACGAGCCGAGAGACCACGTGCCGGCAGGCCCGGACGAGCACCGTGCGGAGGGCGCGATGAGCATCGAGGTACTCAACGAATCCGGCGTCGAGGTCGAGGAGCTCGAGCTCGCGCAGATCGCCCGCTACGTGCTCGCCGAGATGCGCGTGCACCCGCGGGCCGAGCTGTGCATCAAGCTCGTCGACGAGCCGGCGATGGAGGTGCTCCACGAGCAGTGGATGGACCTGCCGGGCCCGACCGACGTCATGAGCTTCCCGATGGACGAGCTGCGCCCGGGGCGGGAGGGCAGCGAGCCGGCCGAGGGCATCCTCGGCGACATCGTGCTGTGCCCGTCCGTGGCCGCAGCCCAGGCGACCGAGGCGGGCCACACGACGGCCGAGGAGCTGCTGCTCCTGACGACCCACGGCATCCTGCATCTGCTCGGCTTCGACCACGCCGAGGCCCAGGAGGAGAAGGAGATGTTCGACCTGCAGCGCACGCTGCTGTTGACCTTCCTCGCAGGTCGCGGGCGGTCGTGAGCCGGTCGTGATCACGGCGTTCGTCGTCGTCTTCCTCGGCTGCCTGGTCGCCGCGTTCCTGCTGGCCGCCACCGAGGCGGCGCTGCAGCGCATCACGGTGGGGCGCGCCGACGAGCTGCTCGAGGAGGAGCGACGGGGGTCGCGGGCGCTGCGCATCGTCGCCGGCGACAGCGCCGGATACCTGTCGGTGACGACGTTCGTGCGCGTCACCGTCGAGATGACGGCCGCGGTCGTCGCGACGATCGTCGCGGACACGTACTTCCAGGACGTGTGGGAGGTCGTGCTCGTGACGATCGGGGTGATGGCCGTCGCGTCGTTCGTCATCGTCGGCGTCAGCCCGCGCACCCTGGGCCGTCAGCACGCCACCGGGATCGCGCTGGCCTCCGCGCCCTTCGTCGTGTGGCTGCGGCGCCTGCTCGGGCCGCTCGCTCGGCTGCTCGTCACGGTCGGCAACGCCGTCACCCCCGGCAAGGGCTTCCGCGACGGACCCTTCGAGTCCGAGGCCGAGCTGCGCGAATTCGTCGACCTCGCCGGTGACAACGCGCTCATCGAGGACGAGGAGCGCGAGATGATCCACTCCGTCTTCGAGCTCGGCGACACGATCGTGCGCGAGGTGATGGTGCCTCGCACCGACATGATCACCATCGACCACGACAAGAGCCTGCGGCAGGCGATGGCGCTCTTCCTGCGCGGCGGCTTCTCCCGCGTGCCGGTCATCGGCGAGGACACCGACGACCCGCTCGGGCTGCTCTACTTCAAGGACGTCGCGGCCCGCGTGCACGAGGATCCGGAGTCGGCGACGACGCCGGTCAGCGAGGTGATGCGACCCGCCGCGTTCACCCCGGAGAGCAAGCCCGTCGACGCGCTCATGCGCGAGATGCAGCGCGATCAGATCCACATGGCGATCGTCGTCGACGAATACGGCGGCACCGCGGGCCTGGTGACGATCGAGGACCTCATCGAGGAGATCGTCGGGGAGATCTCCGACGAATACGACCGCGAGGGCCCGGGCATCGAGGAGCTGCCGGACGGCACGACCCGGGTGCCGGCGTCGATGCACATCGACGACTTCGCCGAGCACTTCGACATCGACCTCGAAGAGGACGACGTGGACACCGTCGGCGGCCTGCTCACCAAGGCGATCGGGCGGGTCCCGCTGCTCGGCGCGACCGGCACGGTCGAGGGGCTGGAGCTGTCGGCCGAGCGGATGGCCGGCCGGCGTCATCGCATCGCCAGTATCGTCGTGCGACGTCCCCCGCCCGACCCCGACGACGACGGAGGCACCCCGTGAGCACCCCCGAGCACGACGCAGACACCCCGCCGCAGCCCGCCGCAGCGGCGCACGGGCCCGATGAGTCCGAGGGCGGATTCTCCGCCGCGCAGGGGGCGGGTTATCGCGCCGGCTTCGCGTGCCTGGTGGGGCGCCCCAACGCCGGCAAGTCGACGCTGACCAACGCCCTCGTCGGGGAGAAGGTCGCGATCACCTCCAGCAAGCCGCAGACGACACGCCACACGATCCGCGGGGTGCTCACCCGGCCCGACGCCCAGCTCGTGCTCGTCGACACCCCCGGGTTGCACCGGCCGCGCACGCTGCTGGGGGAGCGGCTCAACGACCTCGTGCGCGAGACGCTGCTCGAGGTCGATGTCATCGGCTTCTGTCTGCCGTGCGACCAGCGCATCGGCCCGGGCGACCAGTTCATCGCCGCCGAGCTCGCCGAGCTGCGCCGCGGTCGGCGGCGGCCCGTCGTGGCGATCGCCACGAAGTCCGATCTCGTCGACAAGGCGCGCCTGGCCGAGCAGCTCATCGCGATCGACCGGCTCGGCAGCTGGGACGCGATCGTGCCGTGCTCGGCGACGCGCGGCGACCAGGTGCAGATCGTCGCCGACGAACTCGTCGCGCACCTGCCGTCCTCCCCGCAGCTCTATCCCGACGGAGTGCTCACCGACGAGCCGGAGGCCGTCATGGTCGCCGAGCTCGTGCGCGAAGCCGCCCTCGAAGGGGTCCGCGACGAGCTGCCGCACAGCCTGGCGGTCGTCGTCGAGGAGATGGTGCCGCGCCCCGATCGGCCGGTGGACAAGCCGCTGCTCGACGTGCACGTCAATCTCTTCGTCGAGCGTGACTCGCAGAAGGCGATCATCATCGGTCGCGGCGGCTCGCGGCTGCGCGACGTCGGCACGCGCGCGCGGCGCGGCATCGAGGCGATGCTCGGGCAGCGGGTCCACCTCGATCTGCACGTCAAGGTCGCCAAGGACTGGCAGCGAGACCCCAAGCAACTGCGGCGCCTCGGCTTCTGACGACCAGCCCCGCCCCCATTTAGCACTATTAATACCGTGCAAAATAGGTAGAATGGGCGGGGAGCGGGTGGTGGCCTGCCGCCCGCGGCCCGGGACGAGCGCCGGACCGGCGAGGTGGTCCCGCGTGTCCGGCCCGCTCGGGGTGACGCGCAGGGACACCCGGAGGTCGTCATGACACAGCTCGCAGCCCAGCCCGCGGACCAGCAGCCCATCGACAGCCGGCCCCTCGACGGTCGGACCGTCGACAGCCGGCCGCTCGAGAGTCGGCCCGTCGTGTGTCGCTCGCCCCGCGTGACGGCGATGGCGTCGGAGCGCCACCCCCACCACCAGGGTCGGGTCGTCCGCCTCACGCTCAACCAGGGATTCGTCGACGCTGTCGGCCCGGGCGGAGTCGCCGCCTACGTGGCCGTGCTCGTCGACGTCGCCGGCCGCGAGGGCCTGACCGTCAGTCGGATCGCCGATGCCCTGAGCACGCAATGGGCCCGCCGCGGGGTGCGCACCGACGAGGTCAGCGTGCGGCACCTGGCCGAGCAGCTCGCCGACCCCGAGCGGGTCGCGCTCATCGTCGAGCACGAGGACGGCCGCCGCCTCGTCGACTGCGGCTGCACCCTGGCCGACGAGATCGACGACGAGGGCTACCCCGAGCCGATGGGGCCGGGGCGACCCTTCTACAGCTGAGCGGCGCGGGAGCCGGCGGTCGTGCGCTCAGCGCGCCCGGACGGCGCCGCCTACCGCGCCCGGCCGTGGCCGCGCAGTGCTGCGGCGACAGCCCGGGCGGTGCGCCGACCCGAGACGAGCGCGCCCTGGATCGACGCGGTATCGCGGTGGTCGCCGCACACATACACCCCGCCGCCGACGTCGACGGGTCTCCGGACCCGCAGCGGCGGCGGCTGGGCCGGCAGGGCGTAGGGGATCTCGTGGCGGGTGACCAGGCGCCAGTCGCGGGTGTCCTCGCCGAGCAGGGCGCCGATCTCGGCGCACACGTCGGCCTCGCGGGAGGGCGCCTCGTCGATCAGGGCGCTGGCCTGCACCAGGTGGTGCCCGGGCGGGGCGTAGGACGGGGCGGCCCGGGTCATGACGGCCGCGTTGAGCAGCGGCCCGCGCACGCTGCGGCCGTCCAGGTGCAGCAGCGCGCCGCCGCGCGGCTCGCGATCGGTGGCGAACCACCAGGTGACGACCCCCTTGCCCGCCGGCACGTCGAGGTCGAGCAGCCGGGCCGCGGTCGGCGGGTCGGTCGCGACGACGACCGCGCGGGCGCGCACCGGCCCACCATCGGTGTCGACGCGCACCCCGTGGTCCGGCGGCGCCCCCGCAGCCCACGCAGCCCCCGCGGCACCCGCGGTACCCGCAGCCGCTGACGGCCCGGACACCGTCCGGCCGGTCGGGGTGACCGCCTCGACGCGGCAGCCGAGCCGGATGCGCCCGCGCAGGTCGTCGGCGAGCTGATGCGGGATCGCGGACATGCCCTGGGCGGGCACGCCGGGGGTGCCGAGCGCGAAGGCGCGCGCGAGCAGCCGGGTGAAGGTGGTGCTGCTCGCGCCGGACCTGTCGAGCAGCACGCCCGCGAGGAACGGGTCGAGCAGTTGGGTGCGCAGTGCCCCGCGCACGCCGGCGTCGTCCAGGCTCGCGCCGAGCGGTGCGTCGCGGCGGGCCAGGAGGCGGGCCACGGGGCCGAGGGCGGGTGCGATCCAGCGGATGAGCGCGGCGCCCTCGGCGACGCCGGCGGTGTGCAGCGGGCCCCCGCCGGCGAGCGCGGCCAGGGACCGGCCGATGGTCCCGACGGTGTCGGTGTCGCGCGTCGGCAGGGCGATGACTGCGCGTCCGTCGTCGCGCAGCACGGTGACGCCGCGGGCAAAAGTGCCCAGACGCAGCCGGTGCACGTCGAGCTCGTCGCGGACCGCGGGGTAGGCCGGGTTGAGCAGCTGGAAGCCGCGGTCACACAGATATCCGTCGACGACGTCGGTGCGCACGCGCCCGCCGATGTCGTCACCGGCCTCGAGGACCTGCACGTCCAGGCCGGTGCGGCGCAGATGGCGGGCGCAGACCAGGCCGGCGAGGCCGGCTCCGGCGATGACGACGTCGGTGTCCATCACGTGCCTCCTGGGGTGTGTGGCCGGGGACGGCCGGGCGGTGGCCCTACGGGCGGTGTCGGGCCGGGCAGTGTCGGGCCGGGCGGGGCGTCAGCGCCGCTTGGTCGCGGCGGCCCACAGGCCGACGGGGGCGAGCCGGGCCGCCTTGGCCAGCGCGGCCATCGGCAGCGGGAAGACGATCTCGTTGCGTCCGGCGGTCAGGCCGTCGGCGATGCTGCGGGCCGCCTTGTCGGGCTCGACGCGGAAGGGCATGGGGAAGTCGTTGACGTCGGTCATCGGGGTGCGCACGAAGCCGGGGCAGATCGTCGTGACGTGCACCCCCGCCCCGGCGACGGAGGCCCGCAGCGACTCCAGCAGCGCGATCTGCGCGGCCTTGGTCGTGCCGTAATACTCCGAGCCGGGCAAGCCCCGGTAGCCGGCGACCGAGGCGATGCCGGCGAGGGTGCCGGAGCCGCGGGCGAGCAGGTCGGGCAGCGCCACGACGATCGTGTGGCTCAGGCCGCGCAGGTTGACGTCGAGGTGACGGTCGAATTCCTCTGCGTCCCAGGCGCGCCCGTCGGCCTGCTGCCAGCGGCCCGAGGCCTGGACGACGAGGTCGAGCGGGCCGAGGGCGCCGACGACCTCGGCGTGGGCCCCACGCATCGCGTCGAGCTCGGTGACGTCGACCGGCACCGCCAGGCCCGCGCGGCCGCGGTCGACGAGCTCCGACAGCGGCTGCACGCGGCGGGCGCTGACGGCGACGTGCGCGCCCCGCGCGGTCAGCTCGTCGGCGAGGGCGGCGCCGATGCCGCTGGATGCCCCGACGATCCAGGCGTTGGCTCCTTGCAGCTTCATCCGTGCGTCCCTTCTGTGGTCGTCCGGTCGTCCCCGCGCCGGGTCCGTCGGCGCAGGGTGAGGTGGTGCACGTCGATATACCCCGAGCGGAATCCGGCCTCGCAGTAGGCGAGGTAGAACTCCCAGGCCCGCTCGAAGGGCAGACCCAGGCCCAGCGGCGCGAGGTCGGCGCGCCGGGCGGTGAAGGTCTCACGCCACGCCCGCAGCGTCGTCGCGTAGTCGTGCCCGAACGCGCGCTCGACGCGTAGCTGCAGATCGGCGGTGTCGGCGGCCTGCGTCAGCGCCTCGATCGACGGGATGAGCCCGCCGGGGAAGATGTACTCCTGGATCCAGCCGTGCGAGGTCCGGGTCGCCAGGAGCCGCTCGTGGGACATCGTGATCGACTGCAGGGCCGCGACACCGTCGTCGGTGAGCAGCTCGGCGATGGCGCGCATGTAGTCGGGCCAGTATTCCTGCCCGACCGCCTCGATCATCTCCACGCTGACGACGGCGTCGTAGCGCCCATCGACCTCGCGGTAGTCCACGAGGTCGACCTCGACCCGGTCGCTCAGTCCCGCGGCGCTGATCCGGGCCCGGGCCTGGGCCTGCTGCAGGGCCGACAACGTGATGGTGCGGACCTGCGCGCCGCGGACTCCGGCCGCCATCGCCGTGGCGCCCCAGCCGGTGCCGATCTCGAGCAGGTGGGTGCCCGCGCCGACGTCCGCCAGGTCGAGCACGGCCTCGATCTTGCGGTGTTGGGCCGCCTCGAGCCGGGTCGGGGCGCTGTCGTGATCGGTGTCGGGGGCGTCGTCATAGAGCCCCGCGGAATACGTCAGCGTCGGGTCGAGGAACGTCTCGAAGAGCTCGCCGGGCAGGTCGTAGTGGTCGGCGATGTTGCGTCGGGCGCCCTGGACGGTGTTGCGCCGGTGCTCGGGGTGGGCGCGGTCGAGCAGCCGGCGCAGCGTCAGCGCCGGGCCGCGCACGAGCTGGGGCACGTCGGCGGCGAAGGGGGTGAGCACGTCGGCGAGGTCGCTGCCCTCGCCGGCCCGCCAGTCGCCTGCCATGTAGGACTCGCCGAGGCCGAGCTTGGGGTTGCGTGACATCCGCGCGTAGAACGCGTCGGGGTCCACGAGGTCCAGGACCGGGTCTCCGGCGCGGCCGCCGCCGACGACGCGCCCGTCGGGATAGCGGGCCTGGATCGGCACCCGCCCCGCCGCGATGTGCGCGAGCCGCCGCGCGATGCCTCGGCGCGCCGCCGAGGTCGCCGGGACCGGCGGCGGCCGCCAGCGTCGGGCGGCGTCGGTGCCCAGGGCGTCCGCGGCCGGCGGGTCGGTGTCGCAGTGGTGCGCCTCGTCGGTCCGGGCGGCCAGGCCGTGGGGGCAGTTCATCGGTGCTCCTGCTTCGTGTGAGCGGCCCGCGGGACCGGGGTGGAGTGCGTCGGGGTGCGCGCCGGGTCGGGGCCGGCGCGGCGTGCGGCGGCGCCGGGTCGGGGCAGCACGGGCAGCCGCCGCAACCACAGCCATACCCCGTGCACGCGGATGAGCGCGCTGACGCGCTGGGCCATGAAGGGCCGCCGGGCGAATTCCGCCAGCACCGCCCGCGGCGTCGCGGCCCGCGGCACGCCCTCGAACGAGGCATGGAAGCGCCGCTCCTGGGCGTGGCCGGCACTCTGTGGATCCGTGGGCCGGTCGGCGTCGCTGCCCGGAGCGTGGTCGTCGGTGCGCGGTCGCCAGGAGACGGCGACGCGCACCTGCTGCGCCGACAGCTCGAAGCGCAGTCGATAGTGCCCGTCGACCTCGTAGAACGGCGAGACGTAGAAGGCCTTGTCGACCTGCGCGCGCCCGCGGTCGTCCGGGGTCAGCACGTAGGAGTGTCGCTCCCCGTAGGTGTTGTGCACCTCGGCGACGACGGCACGCACCCGGCCGCTGGGCTGCAGGCACCAGAAGACCGACAGCGGGTCGAAGAGGTGGCCGAAGCTGCGGACCCCGGCGAGCAGGACGACCCGGTCGTGCCGCTCCAGGGTCAGGCCGTGGTCGGCCAGCTGGGCGGCGACCGCCTCACGGGTCGGGCGGGTGGCGTCGTCGAGGTGGTCACCGGGGCGGATGTCGGCCAGCAGCCGCAGCGGACCGCGGTGCAGCGCCGGTGCCCCGCCGCGCCGGCCGGCGGCGGCGCGGGCCGGGATCTCGACCAGCCAGAGGGTGAGACGGTGACTGAATGCGTGGTCGACCGCGCCGCTGCGGCGGTGGGTCACCACCCCCGGCACGAGGGCCGGCAGCGTCGGCAGGAGCCGGGTCGGTCGGTGGGCGGGCTCGGCGCTCACCAGGTCGCTCCGAGGGCGCGGGCGGCGGCGACACCGGAGCGGGCGCCGTCCTCGTGGAATCCCCAGCCGTGATAGGCGCCGGCATAGGCGATCGTCTCCGTCGTCAGCTCGGGCAGGCGGCGCTGGGCGGCGACGGCCTCGGGCGTGTAGACGGGGTGGGTATAGCTCATCCGCGCGAGGTGGTGGGACGGGTCGACCTCGTGGGTCGCGTTGAGGCTCACCAGATGGGGGGTCGCGGTGTCCAGGCCGTGCAGGCGGTCCATCCAATAGCTGACGACGACCCGCTCGGCGGAGTCACCGCACGCGGTCCGGGAGTAGTTCCAGCTCGCGCGGGCGCCCCGCGCCGGCGGCAGCAGGGAGTCGTCGGTGTGCATGAGGGTGTCGTTGGCCGTGTAGCCGAACGCCCCGAGCAGCTCGCGCTCGTCCCGGGTCGGGTCGTCGAGCAGGCCCAGCGCCGTGTCGGCGTGCGTGGCGAGGACGACCGCGTCGAAGCGCTCGCCATCGTCGGCCGCGCCACGGCGCTCGCCATCCCCGGTCCTGTCGGGATGCTCGGCGCGGTCGGCGGCGTCGCCTCCCGAGCCGGTGCGCACCACGACCCCCGCGGGGCGGCCGTCGGCGGCCGGCACCCGGCGCACACCGGTGACGGGGGCGCCGACGCGCACGTCGGGCAGCTGCGCGGCGATCGCCTCGACATACGTCGCCGAACCGCCCACGACCGTGTGCCAGGTGGGGGCGCCGCGGACCTGCAGCATGCCGTGGTGCCGCAGGAATTCGAAGAGGTAGCGCGCGGGGTAATCCAGCGAGCGCCCGTGCCCGGTCGACCACACGCACGCCACGACGGGCACGGCGTAATGCTCCACGAAGTAGTCGTCGAAGCCCCGGGCCGCGAGCCAGTCGCCGAAGCGCACGTCTGCTCCCACCTGGTCACCGGATGCGGGGGAGTCGAGGAACGCGTTGGCCAGGCCGTGGAAGCGGCGCACCTGCAGGAGCAGGCCGAGGTAGCGGCGGTCCACCAGCTGTCGGGGCCGCGCGACGAACCCCGGGGTGCCGCGCCCGCCGGCGTACTGCAGGCCGCAACCGCGGCAGTGGATGCTCATGCTCATCTCGGTGGGGCGCGTGGCGACCCCGAGCTCGGCGAAGAGGCGCCGCAGCACCGGATACGTGCGGTCGTTGTGGACGATGAAGCCGGAGTCGATGCGGTGGGCCCGGCCGTCGGGGTCGGTGACGTCGTGGGTGTGCGCGTGGCCCCCGAGGCGCGGCTCGGCCTCGTAGAGGGTGACGTCGGCGCTCTCCCGCAGCGCGTAGGCGCAGGTCAGGCCCGACACTCCGGCACCGATCACCGCCACGCGCCGTCGGGGCGTGCCCGCGCGATCGGAGGGAGGCGGCAGGTCGGGTGCTGTGGTCATCTCACCGTCGGGGTCGAGGGCGCGGGCCTGCGGGGCCCGTGGCGGGCCGTGGCGTCCGGACCGCGCAGGTCGGATCGGTGGGCTCGCGCCCAGCGAAGGTCGATTGATTCGATCATCTAAATATTGTGCGGTCAAGGCGTGGCCGGCCCGGCCGCCGTCGGCAGGGGCTCGGCCGTGCGCACCGTCGTGGGTTCGGCCATGGGCTCGGCTGCGTGGGCGGCCAGAAGTGGGCCAGGTGGCTGCGCCCCGATCGCGGCGCGAGAGTGCGCGCGGCGGGCGACGATTGGGGTCGGCGCCGGGCGGGTAGTAGGCCGAGGTCGGCTCCGCGTGCGGGGTCGACCGATCGACAGCGCCACCCTCGTCAGTGCCAGTGCCACCGTCGTCAGTAGGGAGAGCCCGATGACCAGCGCAGACCGACCGACCGATCAGCCCGACCCGCGACCCGAGGCCGACCGGGCCGCCGAGGCTCGCGATGGCGGGGGCGCCGACGACCGGGAGCGGGGTCGCCCGGTGCACCTCGTCATCGGTCGGGCCTTCGCCGAGGCCGTGGGTCCCGAGGCCGTGCAGGCCTACGTGGGCACGCTCGTCGCCGTCGCGGCCGACGCCGCCGGGCGCGGCGTCGATGACGTGCGCTCCGATATCGTGCGGCGTGCCGCGGCGGCCGGTGTCGACGTCGACACTCCCGAGGCGACGACGATCGCCGAGCGACTCGCGGACCCCGCCGCCGGGCCCCTGATCGTCTCGACGGACGACGGGACGCGGCTGCACGGCGAGGGTGACATCGACGGCGGCCGCCGCTCGGCCCGCCAGGAGGAGCCGAGCGATCCGGAGAGGCCGCTCTACTCCTGACCGCTCGACGCCGGACAGCTCGACGCCGGACGGGGCGGGGCCGGACGGGGCGGGGCCGGACGGCGTGGCGCTCCCGCGC
>JAVTVZ010000230.1:18395-24916 GCA_032229625.1 Dermatophilaceae bacterium
GCCGGACGGGGCGGGGCCGGACGGGGCGGGGCCGGACGGCGTGGCGCTCCCGCGCCGCCGCATCGTGTGGTCCGGCCGCCGCACCGCCTGGTTCGCCGGTGTGCGGCCCGGGCTTGCCGTGCCGGTCATCGCCGGCCCCGCGGCGGTCGGCGCCGCGCCCCGAGGGGCGCTTGGTGCCGGCCGTCGTCGCCGGGAGCCAGACCGCCCTGGCAGGCCGGGCAGTAGAAGATCGTCCGCTCCTGCGGCGCGACGCCCACGAGCGCGACGCGCACGGTGCCGCCGCAGGAGCGGCAGGGCCGGCCGGAGCGTGCGTGCATCGCCCCGGCGGCGTCACGCCGGTCGAGCGTGTTGATCGACTGCATGCCGGTGCGGGCGGACCGCAGCATCCGCGGCCGACACCACGCCAGCAGCGCCTGGAGCGCGCCGGGGTCGAGCGACGCGGCCGGCGCCCACGGGTGCAGCCGCCGGGCATAGCAGGCCTCCGACACCCAGAAGGTCCCCAGCCCCGCGAGCACCCGCTGATCGAGGAGCGCCTCGGCCAGCGGCCGCGGATCCCGCGCGAGCCGGGCGACGACCTGCGCCGGCGCATCGGCCGAGGGCCCCTCCCACGCGGGGTCGAGGATGTCGGGACCGAGGTGCCCGACGAGCGTGTGCTCCTGGGAGGTCGGCACGAGGTCGAGCATCCCCAGACTGGTGCCCAGCGCGGTCGCCGACGCCGTGTGCAAGGCCGCGCGCAGCCGGTGGTCCGCGGGCGCCGCCGCCATCGCGGGTCGCACCCGCCATCGCCCCTCCATCCGCAGGTGCGAGTGCAGGGTCCAGCCGATGTCGAATCGGTGCAGCAGGTGTTTGCCGCGGCTGACCACCTCCGATGTCGTCGCGCCCGTCAGGTCGGCGGTGGCCAGGCTCGGCCAGCGCAGATCGGCCTGCACGAGGGGCGTCCCCGCCAGGCCCGCGTGCAGGCGCGCGGCCGTCCACGCCACGGTGTCTCCCTCCGGCATTCCCGCCCTCCTCGCTCCCTGATCGCTCGCCTCGCCGACCATCGCAGCCGCGGCCCGGCACCGCGATCCCGGCCGGTGGCGCCGGCTACTTCAGGTCGTCCTCCATGGGCGGCGTGCCGGCTCGGGCCGCGGCGCGTGGGGCGCGCTGTCGCACGAGGTGCGTCGTCGACTGCCCGGGCTCGACCCCGACGTCGCGCCAGGCCTGGGCGACGGCATCCACCGGCGCACTCCCGGCCCCGTGTTGCGCCGTCGCCGCGGCGAGGGTCGCTGCCGCGAAGGCCGCGAAATCGGCGTCCTTGGGCAGCCCCCCGACGGTCATCGCGTCGTACCAGATCCGCCCCGGCACGTCCCAGGCGTGGCCGCCGAGCGCGGTCGCCAGGCGGTAGAACGCGTGGTTGGGGATGCCGGAGTTGATGTGCACGCCGCCGTTGTCGTGGGCGTCGTCGTGCGGCATCGTCGCGTAGTCGTCCATGTGCGCCGGTTGCGGGTCCTTGCCCAGCCGCGGGTCGTCGTAGGCGGTGCCCGGCGCCTTCATCGAGCGCAGCGCGACTCCTCGCACGCCGGGCAGGAAGAGGTCCTTGCCGATGAGCCAGTCCGCCGCCGCCGCGTCCTGGCCGAGCAGGTGCTGCACCGTCAGGACGCCGAACACGTCGGAGATGTGCTCGTTCAGCGCCCCGGACTGACCGACATAGACGAATCCCGCCGTGTACTGCGTGAATCCGTGCGCGAGCTCGTGACCGATGACGTCGGGAGAGTCGGTGAACGAGCCGAAGATCTCGCCGTCGCCGTCGCCGAAGACCATCTGCTGGCCGTCCCAGAAGGCGTTGTCGTAGTCCTGGGCGAAGTGCACCGAGGCCACGAGCGGCAGCCCCGCCCCGTCGAGGGAGTCGCGGGCGTAGCTCTCCCAGAAGAGCGTCCACGTCGCCCCCAGCCCGTCGTAGGCCTCGTTCACCGACTCGTCGCTGTGCGCCGGCGCGCCCTCGCCGCGGCGCAGGACGCCCGGCAGCGTCGTGCCGTGTTCTGCGTCGTGCACCGAGCGCTGCGGGGCTGCGGCCCGCGCCTGCTCCGGGGGCGCCGCCGGCGCGGGAGCGGTCGCCCGGTGCTCGCGCAGCCGGGGGTGTCGCTGCAGTCGCTCCGGCACGAAGCCCGGGCCGAGGCTCGGCCCGCCCGCGCTCCGCTCCGGGGGTGGCGGCTTGGCCGAGCGGGCCTCGCGTCGACCCCGCAGCGTGCGCTCGACCCGCAGCGTCGCGCGGGCCACGTCGGCCGCGTGCCCCGCGTCGGACGCGGCGAGCCGGGCCAGCAGATAGGGCGGCACGACGCCGCAGCGCACGGCCGAGAGGTGCTGGTGATCAAGGGGATTCGTCTGATGCGGGGTCATGGCAGAGATTCAAGCACCGAGCACCGACAAGGTTCGTCGGGCCACGTCGCGAGCGGCGAGCCGGGGTCGCGCCCCACAGCCATTAATGTGATATCACTTAGCTATCAGGGATCGAAAGGGGACCATCATGAACGACACTTCAGGCGGGCAGCCCGCCACGCGCGACCCGGGCGCCGCCCAGGCCGCGGACGAGGCGAGCGCGCAGGGCCCGGACCGCGTGCCGGTGCAGGCGACCCCGGTGGGGCACAGCGGTGCTCGCGTCGAGATCGACGAGCGGCGCGCGTGGGCCGTCAACGGCTTCCTCGCCCTGCTCGTCGGTCTGCTGCTCTTCGTCGCGTCGATCTATCTGGGCATCGTCGCGGGCATGTCGCTCGATGCGGGCACCGGCGGCGGGGGCCTGATGACGCTCGCGGCCGTGCTGCTCGTCTGCTCGGCACTCGTGCTCAGCGCGGTGACGATCGTCGCGCCCGGGCAGACGAAGGTGCTGCAGTTCTTCGGGCAGTACGTCGGGACCAACCGGCGTCAAGGGCTGACCATGGTCATGCCCTTGACGACGAAGAAGTCGGTGTCGGTGCGGGTGCACAACTTCGAGACGAGCGTCGTGAAGGTCAACGACGCCGACGGCAACCCGGTCGAGATCGGCGCGATCGTCGTGTGGCAGGTCGCCGACACCGCGCGGGCGGCCTTCGCGGTCGAGGACTATTCCGACTTCGTGCACGTGCAGGCCGAATCCGCGCTGCGGCACGTCGCGACGACCCACCCCTACGACGACTTCGACTCCGGCGGCACGTCGCTGCGCGGCAGCACCGACGTCGTCAGCGCGGAGCTGGCCGCGGAGGTCGCCGAGCGGGTCGTCATCGCCGGCGTCGAGATCGTCGAGGTGCGCATCGCCCACCTGGCCTACGCACCCGAGATCGCCCAGGCGATGCTGCAGCGCCAGCAGGCCGGCGCCATCGTCGCCGCCCGCTCGCGCATCGTCGAGGGCGCGGTCGGCATGGTCGAGGCGGCGCTGGAGCGCCTCGAGGAGCAGTCGGTCGTCGCACTGGACGAGGAGCGCAAGGCAGCGATGATCAGCAACCTGCTCGTCGTGCTCTGCGGTGACCAGCGGGCCACGCCGGTCGTCAACGCGGGCAGCCTCTATCACTGAGGCCGCGGGCGTCGAGCCGGCAGGCAAGGAGGCATCGTGACGCAGGACCAGGGTCGGGCCCAGCAGCGCAAGCAGGTGCTGCTGCGGCTCGATCCTGCCGTGCACGAGGCCCTGACCCGGTGGGCCGGAGACGAGCTGCGCAGCGTCAACGCCCAGATCGAGATGATCCTGCGCCGCGCCCTGGAGGCCGAGGGCCGGGCGCCGCGGGGAGCCGCGCCGATCCCGCGTCGCGGCCGTCCGCCCAAGGGGTGAGAGGGGCGGACCACAGCACGAAGTGTCGCGAGGTCGGGCGGGGCGCGTGGACGCGGCCGGGGCCGGGGGGTTACGGTGCCGGTGTGTTCTTCGACGCGCGCACGAGCCTCCTGCTTCGTCGCCGCGGCGGGGCCCGTTAAGACAGGCCGCCCTCGTCGCGGAGTCCGTGCTGCCCGGCCTGCCGCAGACCAGAGCCGATGCCTCGCCCCCGATCCCCGGTCGCTCGACGACGGATCGGCCGCGGCGCAGCGCACGGCAGGACACGACGTAGAGGCGAGACCAATGCAGAATTTCCAGCGATCCTCGGGCATGCCGGTCGGCAAGTACGTGCCCTTCGAGCAGCAGATCACCGTCGCGCTGCCCGACCGCACGTGGCCCGACAAGACGATCACACAGGCCCCGCGCTGGTGCGCGGTCGACCTGCGCGACGGCAACCAGGCCCTCATCGACCCGATGAACCGCGAGCGCAAGCTGCGGCTGTTCCAGTTGTTGGTGCAGATGGGCTACAAGGAGATCGAGGTCGGCTTCCCCTCGGCGAGCCAGACGGACTTCGACTTCGTCCGCTCGCTCATCGAGGAGGACCACATCCCCGACGATGTGACGATCCAGGTGTTGACGCAGGCCCGTGACCACCTCATCGAGCGCACCTACGACTCGATCGCGGGCGCCAAGCAGGCGATCGTGCACCTGTACAACAGCACGTCGGTGCTGCAGCGGCGGGTTGTCTTCGGCAAGGACCAGGACGGCATCGTCGACATCGCCCTGCAGGGCGCGCGGCTGTGCCGCAAGCTCGAGGAGACGATCCCGCCGACGCAGATCACGTACGAGTACTCCCCGGAGTCCTACACGGGCACCGAGCTGGAGTTCGCAGCGCGGATCTGCAACGAGGTCGCGCAGGTCTTCGAGGCGACCCCGGACCGGCCGATGATCGTCAACCTGCCGGCAACGGTGGAGATGTCCACGCCGAACGTCTACGCGGATTCGATCGAGTGGATGTGCCGCCACCTGGAGCGCCGGGACTCCACGATCGTGTCGTTGCACCCGCACAACGACCGCGGCACCGGCGTCGCGGCGGCCGAGCTGGGCTACCTGGCCGGGGCGGACCGGATCGAGGGCTGCCTCTTCGGCAACGGCGAGCGCACCGGCAACGTCTGCCTGGTCACCCTGGGGCTGAACCTCTACAGCCAGGGCATCGATCCGCAGATCGACTTCTCCGACATCGACCACGTGCGCCGCACCGTCGAGCACTGCAACCAGTTGCCGGTGCCCGAGCGGCACCCCTACGGCGGCGATCTGGTCTTCACGGCCTTCTCGGGATCCCATCAGGACGCTATCAAGAAGGGCTTCGAGGACATGGAGCGCCAGGCGAAGGCGTCGGGCCGGCAGATCGACGAGCTCGTCTGGGGGGTGCCGTATCTGCCGATCGACCCGCACGACCTGGGCCGCTCGTACGAGGCGGTCGTGCGGGTGAATTCGCAGTCCGGCAAGGGCGGCGTGGCGTATCTGCTGCATTCCGAATACGGCTTGGACCTGCCGCGGCGGTTGCAGATCGAGCTCTCCGGGGTGGTGCAGAAGCGCACGGACACCGAGGGCGGCGAGATGAGCGCGGCGGGGCTGTGGTCGGTCTTTTCCGATGAGTATCTGCCGGGCACCAACGATCACGACAAGGCGTGGGGCCGTTTCGCGCCGGTCTCGGTGCGCTCGACGTCGGAGGCCGACGGCCGCGACCACATCTGGGCGACCCTGACCGACCGCGGGCAGGAGGTCGAGATCGAGGGACGCGGCAACGGCCCGATCGCGGCGTTCATCAGCGCGTTGTCCTCCATCGGCGTCGACGTGCGGGTGCTCGATTACTCCGAGCACGCGCTCTCGGCCGGGGGAGACGCCAAGGCCGCAGCATTCGTCGAGTGCGCCGTCGCCGACCGCGTGCTGTGGGGCGTCGGCATGCACTCCTCGATCGTGCAGGCGTCGCTGTCGGCGATCCTGTCGGCGGTCAACCGCGCCGAGCGCGCCAACCTGCCCACCGGCCCCATCCCCGTCTCCCGCCCGGGCGGCGGCCCCTGAGCGAGGCTTGACCAGTCCTGCACGCGGCTGCGCCGCCGGTGACCAGCACCGGCGGCGCAGCCGTTGCGATGTTGTCGCGCACCCCGCACGCCTGTCTCGCGACCGGGCGGCCTCAGCGCGCGTAATTGTGGAAGCCGCGGCCGGTCTTGCGGCCGAGGAAGCCGGCCTGGACGAGGTATTCGAGCAGCGGCGCGGGGGCAAATCCGGGCTCGCGGAATTCGGTGAAGAGTTCGCGCAGGATCGCCAGGGACACGTCGAGTCCGACGACGTCGAGCAGCTCGAACGGACCCATCGGGTAGCCGCAACCGGCCTTCATCGCCAGGTCGATCTCCTCGATCGTGGCGTATTGCGAGGCGAGCATCCGGATCGCGTCGTTGAGGTAGGGGAAGAGCAGCGCGTTGACGATGAAGCCGGAGACGTCGCCGCAGAAGACGCCCGTCTTCTTCAGGCGCCGGCACAGGTCGGCGACCGTCGCGGTCACGTCGTCCGCCGTCGTCAGCGTCGAGACGACCTCGACGAGCTTCATGACCTGGGCGGGGTTGAAGAAGTGCATGCCGATGACGTCCTGCGGCCGCGACGTGACGACGGCGCACTTGATGACCGGCAGCGAGGACGTCGTCGTCGCCAGGATCGCGCCGGGCTTGCAGATCTCGTCGAGCCGCGCGAAGGTCGCCTGCTTGAC
>JAVTVZ010000231.1:0-3987 GCA_032229625.1 Dermatophilaceae bacterium
CGGCGGTCGCGTCCTCCTGGGACCATCGGGACAGCAGCGACTGGTGCGGGTAGCGCCCCCGGGCCACGAGGTCGCCGACCGTGATGCCGTCGGGCGCCAGCGCCGTCTGCGGCAGCAGCCCGAGGCGGCGGGCGAGCTGCTTGGCCTTCATGCGGTGGATGTCGGTGCCGTCGAGAACGACCGAGCCCGAGCGGGGCGCCAGCAGGTTCGACAGCGAGCGCAGCACGGTCGACTTGCCGCACGCGTTCGGGCCGATGATGACGGTGAAGGAGCCCGCCTGCACGGGCAGGTCGATGCCGGGGCAGACGATGCGGCGGTCGTAGGCGAGCTGCACCGCTCGTGCTTCGAGCAGGGTCTGCGCGTTGGTGTGCGTCGCGGCGGTCGAGCCGGCCGACGTGGTCAGGGAGGTGGTCACAGCGTCCCCTTGCGGTTCTCGGACACGATCAGGAAGAGCAGGTAGACGCCGCCGAGGCTCACGGTGACGACCCCCACGGGCACGCCGGGGCCGGGGACGACGTGCTGGGCGAGCACGTCGGCGAGCAGGAGGAGCAGCGCGCCGGTGCAGGCGGCGGGGGCCAGCGGGGTGCCCTGGGCGCGGGCCAGACGCCGCCCGATCTGGGGGGCGGCGAGCGCGACGAACGCCACGGGCCCGGCGACGCTCGTGGCGATGGCGACCATGAGGACGCCGAGGCCGAGGGCGGCGAGCTTCGTGCGCTCGGGCCGCGCGCCGGTGACCTGGGCGCAGTCGTCGCCGAGGTCGAGCTGGGCCAGCGGCCGTGAGAGGGGCACGGCGAGCGCGAGGGCGATGAGGCAGGCGGCGATCGAGGGCGCGACGTAGGGCCAGGCGGCGCCGTTGAGGGAGCCGACTCCCCAGGTCGCGGCGACGAGCGACGCGTCGAGGTCGGCGGTGAGGATGAGCCACGTGTCGATGCTGGCGAGCATCGAGGTGAGCGCGACGCCGACGATGATGAGCCGGAAGCCCTGGGTGCTGCCGCGGCGGGCGAGCAGCAGCACGACGACGGCCGTGAGCAGCCCGCCGGCGAGCGCGCCGCCGGTCACGGCGAGGTAGGACGAGCCGACGAGCAGCATGACGAGGAGCCCGCCGGTGTGGGCGCCGGTGGTGAATCCGATGATGTCGGGCGACCCGAGGGGGTTGCGGGTCAGCGTCTGGAAGATCGCGCCGGCCGCCCCGAGCAGGAGGCCGACGGCGATCGCGGCGAGCGCACGGGGCAGTCGCCACTCGACGACGGTGAGGGTGACGAAGCGGGAGGCCTCGCCGCGCAGGGCGGCGACGACCTCGGCGGGGGTGACGGTCCGCTCGCCGAGGGTTAGGGCGAGACCGGTGAGTGCGACGCAGGCGAGCAGGAGTAGCGCGCAGGTCAGCAGGATCCGCGGGCGCAGGGGCGCGGAGAGCCGCCCGAAACGCAGTGCCGGGGTGAGCTCGGGCGCCTTTACGGGCAGTGTCCGGGTGTCGGTGCTCATAGCCCGCTCACCTTGCGTCGGCGGACGAGGGCGATGAGCACGGGCGAGCCGACGAAGGCGGTGACGACGCCGACGGGCAGTTCGGCGCCGCCGAGCAGGACGCGGGCCAGGATGTCGGAGCACAGCAGGAGGAGCGCGCCGACGGGGATGCTCACGGCGATGATCCGGCGCTGGTCGGGGCCGACGATCCAGCGGACGGCGTGCGGCACCATGAGGCCGACGAAGGCGATGGGGCCGGCGACGGCGGTGGCGCCGCCGGCGAGCAGCGCGACGGCGAGCACGGTGACGGTCCGGGTGGTGGCGACGCGGGTGCCGAGTGAGGCGGCGACGTCGTCGCCCATCGCGATCGCGTTGAGGGGGCGCGCGACGAGCACGGCGCACAGCAGCCCCACGGCGACGAACGGCACGACCGCCGTGAGATCGCCGAGGCTGCGTCCGGCGACGGAGCCGGCGGCCCAGGCGCGGTAGCGGTCGAAGGTGTCGGGGTCGACGAGGCGTAGGCCGGTGTTGACCCCGCTGAGGAAGGCCGCGAGGGCGACACCGGCGAGCGTCATCCGCAAGGGGGTGGCGGGGCCGCGGCCGGTGCCGCCGAGGGCGACGACGCTCAGCGTGGCGAGCGCGGCGCCGGCCAGCGCGGGCCAGACGAGTGCGCTCGTGGCCGTTACGCCGAACTGGCCGATGGCGACCGTCACGGCCAGCGCCGCGCCCGCGTTGACGCCGAGGATGCCGGGGTCAGCGAGGGGGTTGCGGGTGAGTGCCTGGATGAGCGCCCCGGCGACCGCGAGGGCCCCGCCGACGAGGAGGGCGATGAGCGAGCGGGGCAGCCGGTAGTCCAGGACGAGGGCGGTGGCCTCCGGGGAGCCCTGGCCGCGGACGACCGCGAGGAGGTCTGCGGGCGCGAGGTGTTCGGCGCCGACGAGGAGGGCGGTGATGCCGGCGGCGATGGCGACGACGGTGCCGAGGAGGACGTGGGTGGCGGGGGTGCCTCTGCGGCCGCGGCTGTCGCCTCCCTTGGCGCTGCTGCTGCGTTTGCCGTCGCTCCTCTTCCCGCTGTCGCTGCTCTTGCCGCCGCTGGCCGTGCTGCTGTCGCTGCCGCTGCGGCTGTTGCTGCCCTGGTCGCCGTTGATGCCCTTGTCGTTATTGCTGCCCCTGTCGTTGTTGTCGCCGTCGAGCGATGCCCGGGGCGAGGTCGGGGTGGGCCTGGCTTCGCCGGGGCGAGCGAGTCTCGTGCTCATGAGCGGTGGACGAGCTGCGGCAGCGCGCTCGCGCGGGCCGAGGGCTGGGCCGGGCGGCTGGCGGTGATGACGGACGGTCCGAATCCCCACCCGAGGGCTTCGCAGCGGGCGTCCTCGAGGCCCGCCTGCGCGAGGAGATCCAGGGTGGCCGCGCTCGTGCGCAGGGGGACGCCGGTCGTGGCGAGGTGGGTGAGGGCGTCGGCGGCGACGTGATCGTCGGTGGCGGCGCCGTCGGCGGGCCGAGTCACGAAGAGCACGTGGCCGGCCGCGTCGCGCAGGCGGCGGGCTTGGTCGACGAATGCCGCGTCGTCCCAGCTGTCCTGGGCCAATTGCATGACGGCGACGTCGGCCGCAGGGAGGGCGCCGTCGGCGGCGACCATCTCGACCTGGCCTCGGTGAGCCGCACCGATCTCGGCGGCGAGACGGTCACGCGTCGCGTCCACGTGCTCCGGCGGCACGACGAGAAAAACGCGGCGACCGGGGTCGGCCGTCAGCGCGACTGCGGTGGCGACCGGGCCGTCTCCGAGCAGGAGCACGTCGCGGGCGGCGACGAGTTCGGTTCGGGCGCACAGGGGTTGGACGCTCCACTGGAGGTCGTCCTCGACACGGGCGTGGAAGGCCGCGTCGGCGTTGGGATCCTGTGCGCGCCAGGTGGCGAGGTCCGCGGGGATGACCGGTTCAGTGGCGACGCCCCCGCCGCGGAGGGTGTCGAGGAGCCCGACGAGCGCGAGTTCGGCGCGGTTGGCGGGATGGTCGAGGTCGAGGGACTCCTGGACGCTCTCCTCGAGCAGCCTCTCGCCGAGCACGGAGTTACGCAGGGAGCCGTGCGGGGAGCTGTCGCCGTCTTCCGCGTCGCGTTCGAGGAGGCCGAGGGCGAGGAGCGCGTCGAGCAGGGGTGCGAGCCGGGCGCTCGGGACCCCGGTCAGGGCGGCGAGCTCGTCGATCTGCGTGGCGCCGGCGGCGAGGTGGGCCGGGATGCCGAGGGTCACGGCGACGCGCAGCGCGATCGGAGCGAGCAGCTCGGACATCTCGTGGATCTGCCGGGCGGTGGCCATCGGGTCGGTGGCCTGAGGGGACTCGGCCTGGGGCGCGTGCTCGGGCGAGTGGGCCTCTGAGGTGGGGGCTTCCGGGCCGCCGCTTGCCTGCGCGTGGCCGGCGTCCGTCTTCGGCGTCGTCTCAGGTGCCGATGGAGCGGTGCTGGTGCGCCGCCAGTAGCCGACGACCTCGATGTCCTTGCGCTCGAGCCGGCCGTCCTGGCGCAGGTGGCGGC
>JAVTVZ010000232.1:0-24214 GCA_032229625.1 Dermatophilaceae bacterium
AGCCCGGCGGCGAGCAGCGCCCGGCCTGCCGCCGCGGCCGCGCCGTCGTCGGGCAACCGCCCCACCGGCGGCCCCCACGTGAGCCGCTCGAGGATCGCGCGCTGCGCGCCCGGCAGGTCCGCCGGCGCCGTCAGCGCCGCGACGACGTCGCTCAGGTCGGCGCTCGAGCTCGGGGCCAGCCCGGCGACATACGGGCCGAGGGCCTCGGCGACCGGCCGCGGCGTGTGCGAGACCCGCCCGGCGCGCCACACCAGGGCGCGCTCCCACAGGCCCTGCAGCAGCGGCGCGACGCGGTCGTTCGACGTGCCGAGCAGCCGGGAGATCGGCCCGACGCCGTTGGCGCTGCCCAGCACGGCGACCGCTTCGAGCACCTGCAGGGACCCGGTGTCGAGGTCGTCCAGCGCCCGCGCCAGCGACGCCCGCGTCACGGCCCGCGCCGCCAGCGACGTCAGGTCGGCCGGCGCCGGTCGGGAGAGGTCGGGGCGCAGCTGCAGCAGGCGCACGAGCTCGTCGTCGCCGCGGGCGCGTAGATCGTCGGCCAGGCTGCGCGCGCGGGCGGGCGCGCGCGAGCCCGCCTCACCCCGCGGGGACGCGCCGGCGGCCCCGGAGCCGTCCGCCGCGCTCGGGGCGTCGACCCCCGAGGACAGCGAGGACGCAGGCGACAGGGACACCCGATCCACGCTACCTGCCGCGTGCCCAGGTCGCCGACCTGCAGCGAAGCGGTCGACATCGCGCCCGGCCGCGGGGGAGGATGGCGCCACGCCCGTCGATGACGCCAGGAGGCACGATGACGTCCGCCCCGACCGACCGCGAGTCCGGCCCCACCACGGCCGCGCAGCCCAGCTACTCCCGCGGCCCGGACACCCCGCCGCTGCTGGACCGCACGATCGGGGCCGACCTCGCGGTGACGGTGGCGGCGCACCCGCAGTCCGAGGCGATGGTCGACCTGCCCAGCGGCCGGCGCTGGACCTACGCGCAGTTCGCCGCCGACGTCGACGAGCTCGCCCGCGGCCTCATGGCGGCCGGCATCGAGGCCGGCGACCGCGTCGGCATCTGGTCGCCGAACTGCCCGCAGTGGGTGCTGCTGCAATACGCGACCGCTCAGGTCGGCGCCGTCCTGGTCAACGTCAACCCCGCCTACCGGGCGCACGAACTCGCCTACGTCGTCGAGCAGTCCGGCATGCGGATGCTCGTCAGTGCGACCGCCTACAAGACCAGCGACTACCGGGCGATGGCCCAGCGCGCCCTCGCCGACTGCGCCGGACTGGCGCGCGTCGTGCTCATCGACGACCCGACGTGGGACGACCTCGTCGCCGGCGGGGCCCAGGTGAGCGCCGAGCAGCTCGCGCAGCGCGCCGCGGGCCTCACGCCGGACGACCCGATCAACATCCAATACACGTCGGGCACGACGGGATTCCCCAAGGGCGCGACGCTGAGCCACCGCAACATCCTCAACAACGGGTATTTCGTGGGTGAGCTGTGCAGCTACACCCACGAGGACCGCATCGCGATCCCCGTGCCGCTCTACCACTGCTTCGGCATGGTGATGGGCAACCTCGCGGCGACCTCCCACGGGGCCTGCATGGTCATCCCGGCGCCGACCTTCGACCCGGCCGCGACGCTGCGAGCCGTCGCCGCGGAGCGCTGCACGAGCCTCTACGGGGTGCCGACGATGTTCATCGCCGAGCTGGCCCTCGGCGACTTCGCCGACTACGACCTCTCGAGCCTGCGCACCGGCATCATGGCCGGCTCGCCGTGCCCGGTCGAGGTGATGAAGCAGGTGATCGACCGGATGCACATGCGCGAGGTCGCGATCTGCTACGGCATGACCGAGACCTCGCCGGTGTCGACGATGACCCGCGCCGACGACGACCTCGTGCGCCGCACCGAGACCGTCGGGCGCGTGATGCCGCACCTGGAGGTCAAGGTCGTCGACCCCGTCACCGGCGAGGCGGTGCCGCGCGGCACCCCCGGCGAGCTGTGCACCCGCGGGTATTCGGTGATGCTCGGCTACTGGGAGCAGCCCGACAAGACCGCCGAGGCCATCGACGCCGACGGCTGGATGCACACCGGTGACCTCGCGACGATGGACGACGCCGGATACTGCGCGATCGTCGGCCGCATCAAGGACATGGTCATCCGCGGGGGAGAGAACATCTACCCCCGCGAGATCGAGGAGTTCCTCTACTCCCACCCCGACATCACCGACGTGCAGGTCATCGGCGTGCCCGACGAGCGCTACGGCGAGGAGCTCATGGCCTGGGTCATCACCCGACCCGGCGCCCAGGAGCTCGACGCCGCCGCGGTCCGCGACTTCTGCACCGGGCAGCTCGCGCACTACAAGATCCCGCGGTATGTGCACGTCGTGCAGTCCTTCCCCATGACCGTGACCGGCAAGATCCGCAAGGTCGAGATGCGCACCCAGGCCGTCGAGCTGCTCGGGCTGCAGCGTCCGTCGTCATGACCGGCCTCGACTCCGGCCTCGACTCCGGCCTCGACTCCGGCCCCGGCCCCGGCCTGGGCGCGCGGCCCGGCGGGCAGGAGTGGGTGATCCGCCACGAGAGCCCTGGCCTGCCGGGCGAGGGCCCGTCGGGCGAGGGCCCGTCGGGCGCGCGGGTGCAGGAGGCCGCGATCGTGCAGGTCGGGGCGACTCTGCGCCGCTACACGGTCGACGGGGTGCCGCGCGTGCACGGCTTCGGCGCCGACGTGCGCTCCCCGGCCTATCGCGGCGCCGTGCTCCTGCCGTGGCCCAACCGCGTCGGCGACGGGCGCTACACCTACGGCGGCGTCGAGCATCAGCTGCCGCTGACCGAGCCCGAGCGCGGCAACGCCAACCACGGGCTCGTCTGTTGGGCGTCGTGGCGGGCCGTGACCCACGAGCCCTCCCGCCTCGTGCTCGAGACGACGCTGCACCCGCAGCCGGGCTGGGACTGGACCCTGACCTGCCGGATGACGTACGAGGTCGGGCCGGGCGGGCTGAGCGTCACCCCGTGGGTGCGCAACGACTCCGCGACGACCGCGCCCTTCGGCGTCGGCTTCCATCCGTATCTGACGTGCGGTGAGGAGCACGTCGACGAGCTGGAGCTGAGGCTGCCCGCCGACGCGATCCTCGACGTCGACCCGCAGCGGCTGCTGCCGCGCGTGCCCGGCGACCGGCCCGGCACCTCCACCGGCTCCGACACCGGCTCCGACACCGGCACCGACGGGCCGGGGGCGCTCGCTCTGCCGCTGCTCGACGTGCCGCCCGCGCTGGACCTGCGCGACGGCCCGTCGCTGGTCGACCGTCCGCTCGACACCGCCTACACGCGCCTGACCGGTGACGCCGACGGCACCTGGCGAGCGGTCCTGAGGCATCCGGCGTCCGGGCGCACGACGACGCTGTGGGCGCCGCTGGCCGACTACGGCTGGGCGCAGGTCTTCAGCGGCGACCAGCTGCCCGAGCCCGATCGTCGGCGCACGGGCGTCGCGGTCGAGCCGATGACCTGCGGACCCGACGCGCTGCGCACCGGCGCCGACCTCATCCACCTGGCGCCCGGCGCGGAATGGAGCTCGACATGGGGACTGACCCCGCACTGACCGACGACACAGCGCCCGACGACACACCGACCCAGGACGCACCGGCCGACACCGCTCGCCGGGGCCTGCGGGCCTGGCTCGCGGACCCCCGGGCGCGGCTCCTCGCGGCGTTCGTCGGGATCCCGCGCGTCGAGGTGGTGCAGATCGTCGCGTATGCCGGATACGACCTGTGATCCTCGACGGCGAGCACGGCGCGTTCGACCCCTCGGCGCTGGCGGCGCTCATCGCGGCCGGGCGCGGCGCCGGGGCCGACGTCGTCGTGCGGGTGCCGAGCTGCTCGGCGCCGGCGATCTCCGCCGCGCTGGACGCGGGCGCCGACGGGGTGCTCGTGCCGCACGTGCGCGACGCCCAGGAGGCCGCGGCGGCCGTCGCGGCGTGCCGCTTCCCGCCCGAGGGGATCCGCTCGGTGCACGGCGCGGTGCCCGCGGCGCGCTACGGGCTGCGGCCCGACTACCTGCGCGAAGCCAACCGCGACAGCGCGTGCCTGGTGATGTGCGAGGACGCCGAGGCGCTGACCGACCTCGAGGCGAGCGTCGCGGTGCCCGGCGTCGACGCGGTCTTCGTCGGGTCCTACGACCTGTCCGCGTCGCTGGGGTATGTCGGCCGGCCCGGTCACGAGGCGGTCGTCGCGGCGACGCGGCGCGTGCTCGCGGCGGCCGATGCCGCGGGGGTGGCGACCGGGCTCATGGCACCGGAGCCGGGCGTGGTGGCGGACTGGTTCGCGCGGGGCGCGCGTTTCGTCGCCGTCGGCGTCGACACCGCGATGCTGCGCGACGGCGCGCTGGCCACCGTCGCGGCGACCGGGGCCCGCCGCAGCGGTTAGCCTTGAGGGCGACCGACCCAATCCGGCGGTCACGACGACGTGCAACGAGTAGAGGGTGCATCGCAGGTGCCGACGGGCAAGGTCAAGTGGTACGACGCCGACAAGGGTTTCGGCTTCGTCTCCGACGATTCGGGTGGGGATGTCTTCCTCCATGCCAACGCGCTGCCTGCCGATGTGACGACCGTGAAGGCCGGGACCCGCGTCGAGTTCGGCGTCGCCCAGGGCCGCCGCGGCGTGCAGGCGATGCAGGTGCGGGTCCTGGAGGCTCCCGCCTCGGTCGCGGTCGCCCAGCACGCCAAGCACCGCAAGTCGGCGGAGGACATGACGGTGATCGTCGAAGACCTCATCACGCTGCTCGACGGTGTCTCCACTCAGCTGCGCCGCGGCCACTACCCCGACCAGAAGGTCTCCGCGAAGGTGGCTGCCGTGCTCCGCGGCGTCGCCTCCGATCTCGACGGGTCTTGATGCGATGACCAGCGCCCCCACAGTCCCGGTCGCCCACGGGCTCCCGGCCGACCAGCCCGCCACGACGACGCCCGACCAGGCCGACGCGTCCGACCGAGCCGACGCGCCTGACCGACCCGACCGGCTCGAGGAGTCGGCCGCTGCCGCGACGCAGCCGCCGGCCGCGGTCGGCACGGCACGCCGGGCCCGCCCGGCCCGGGCGATCAAACCCGACACGACCCTGGCCGCCGCGGTCGAGCAGGCCCGCGAGGCGGCCCGGCTCATCGCCGAGGCCGGCACGGTCGGCGATCACGACGGCCTCGTCATGGAGGCCGACCGCGTCGGCACGCACTATTTCGCGTGCACGGCCGCGGGCTACCGCGGCTGGCGCTGGGCGGTCACCGTCACCCGCGTCTCGCGCAGCCGCAAGGTGACGGTCAGCGAGACGCACCTGCTGCCCGGCCCGGACGCCGTGCTCGCCCCCGACTGGCTGCCCTACGAGGAGCGCATCACCCCTGGTGACCTGGGCCCCGAGGACGTGCTGCCGTTCCGCGAGGCGGACCCGCTGCTCGAGCCCGGCTTCGAGGCCACGGGCGAGGAGGAGGTCGACCAGCTCGCCCTGTGGGAGCTCGGGTTGGGCCGTCCCCGCGTGCTGTCGGCCGAGGGCCGCGAGGACGCGGCGCAGCGGTGGTACGACTCGGACAACGGTCCGCGCGAGGGCCAGCCGCGTCCCCCGGAGTCGGCGTGCGGCTCCTGCGGTTTCTATCTGCCGCTGGCCGGCGCGCTGCGGCGCACCTTCGGGGTCTGCGCGAATGCCTGGTCACCCTCGGACGGTCACGTCGTCAGCCTCGACCACGGCTGCGGCGCGCACAGCGAGACCGACGTGCAGGCCTCGTCGCCGGCCGCGACCACGGCGCCTCTGCTCGACGACTTCGAGGTCGAGCTCGTCCCCTAGGGCCGGTCGTCCCGGGGTCTGGATCGGCCTGGGAAGACCAGGCCCTCCCGCCCGGGCTCGGGCGTGGTGCGCAGAGGTCGACGAACGCTCCGGCCCCGTCTGTCCGCGCCCGCCCCCGTCGACGACGTCAGGAGGAGCGGTGACCCGGTGGCTGCTGCTGGCCGCGGCGATCGTCTGCGAGGTCTGCGCCTCGCTGTCCCTCAAAGGGGCGCTGACCCACCCGTGGCTCTACGGGGTCGTGGCGCTCGGCTACACCGCCTCGTTCACGTTGCTCGCGTTCGTGCTGCGCCACGGCATGCCGCTCGGGGTCGCCTACGGCATCTGGGGCGCGCTGGGTGTCGCCTCGACCGCTGTGATGTCGGCCGTGATCTTCGGCGAGTCCCTCACGCCGCTGGTGGGGGTGGGGATCGCGCTCATCATCGCCGGGGTGCTCACCGTCGAGCTCGGCTCCCAGCAGGCCCACCGTCGGGCGGCGGAGCTGCGCTGATGGCCTATCTCTTCCTGGCCGGCGCGGTCGTGTCGGAGGTGGCCGGCACCCTGTCCCTGCGCGTCGCGGTCGGCGGTCGGCGCCGGTTCTACGCGGCCGTCGTCGCCAGCTATCTCCTCGCCTTCACCCTCCTCGCGCTCACCCTCGACGCGGGCCTGGGTCTCGGTGTGGCCTACGGCATCTGGGCGGCCGCCGGCGTCGCGCTGACCGCGATCGCGTCCAAGGTGCTCTTCGCCGAGCCCCTCACCCCCGTGATGGCGGCGGGGATCGCGCTCATCATGGTCGGGGTGCTGCTCGTCGAGCTCGGCGCCGCGCACTGAGCCCGACCGTGCCCCACCCGGACTCGCCACGGAGCGGTGGCGCCGCCGAGCGTGTCGTGGCCGCCCCCTACGATCCTGGTCATGTCCACGACTGCTCCGACCCAGCGCGCTACGGGTCTCGACGGCTTCTTCCACATCACCAGGCGCGGGTCGAGCATCGCCCGCGAGATCCGCGGCGGCTTCGCGACGTTCTTCACGATGGGCTACATCATCGTGCTCAACCCGCTCATCATCGGCACGGTCCAGGACGGCAGCGGTGCCTTCCTCGGCGGCGGCACCGCGCCGAATCTCGCGCTCGTCGCCTCCGGCACCGCGCTCGTCGCGGGGCTCATGACGATCCTCATGGGCGTCTTCGCCAACTACCCGCTCGCGCTGGCCACCGGCCTGGGGCTCAACGCCTTCGTCGCCTACGGCATCGCGAGCCTGCCGTCGATGACCTGGGCCGACGCGATGGGCCTGGTCGTGCTCGAGGGGCTGCTCATCCTGCTGCTCGTGCTCACCGGCTTCCGCGAGGCCGTCTTCCGGGCGATCCCCGCGCAGCTGAAGACCGCGATCAGCGTCGGCATCGGCCTCTTCATCACGCTCATCGGGCTCTTCGACGCCGGCATCGTCCGCAAGGCGCCGGCGACCCCGCTCGAGCTCGGCGTCGGCGGCTTCCTCGCCGGGTGGCCCACGGTCGTCTTCGTCGTCGTGCTGCTGGCGATCGTCGTCATGATGGTCCGCCAGGTCTCCGGCTCGATCCTCTACGGGATCGTCGGCGGCACGCTGCTCGCGATCGCCGTCGAGGCGATCACGCACGTCGGCGCGCAGACCGACGCCACGGGCACGGTCGTCAACCCGGAGGGCTGGGGGCTCAACGTGCCGCGGCTGCCGACGGAGATCGTGCAGGCGCCCGATTTCGGGTTGCTCGGCCACTTCAACCTGCTGGGCTCCTTCACCAACATCGGCATCGTCTCGGCGGCGCTGCTCGTCTTCACGCTGATGCTCGCCGACTTCTTCGACACGATGGGCACGATGGTCGCCATCGGCGCCGAGGCCGACCTGCTCGACGAGGAGGGCAACCCGCCGAACGCGCGGCGCATCCTCGTCGTCGACTCCCTCGCCGCGGCCGCGGGTGGCGCGGCCGGCGTCAGCAGCAACACGGCCTACATCGAGTCGGCGGCGGGCGTGGGGGAGGGGGCCCGCACCGGGCTCGCCTCGGTCGTCACGGGCTGCCTCTTCCTGCTGGCGACGTTCCTCGCGCCGCTGGTCGAGATCGTGCCCTACGAGGCCGCGACCCCGGCCCTCGTCGTCGTCGGCTTCCTCATGATGCAGCAGGTCACGGGCATCGACTGGCACGACCTGGAAATGGCGATCCCGGCCTTCCTGACGATCGTGCTCATGCCGTTCACCTACTCGATCACCGCCGGGATCGGCGCGGGCTTCGTCACCTTCGTGGTCCTGAAGGTCGCGCGGGGCAAGGCCCGGGAGCTGCACCCCCTGCTGTGGCTCATCGCCGCGCTCTTCGTCGTCTACTTCGCGATCGACCCCATCAAGGGGCTCCTCGGCGTGAGCTGACCGGACTGTTCCGATCCAGGTGGCGGCATGTCCGGGCGGACGTGCCGCCACCGGCCGGTGCGGCGCCGTCCCGTGTCCGTGATGACACGGTGTGTTCCGGTTTTCACCTGCATCGATGTCTTGCCCGAGTGGCGCGCGTCCCCCTAGGCTGTGGGTCATCCGGCCGGCATCGATGCCTGACAGACGGGCGTGATGTGCGCGGTGACCGGATGCCCCCGCTCTTCTGCCCCGGCCCCCGGCAGATCCTTCACGCAAGGAGCCGCCGCATGTCCGCACCCACCGTGACCACAGGGGACCCTCCGACCCCCGACCAGGACGACCTGAGTCGGCTGTCGTATCGAGAGCTGATCTCCGAGCTCGCCCGCGTCGAGGGGCAGGTGCGCGTCGGTCTGCATGAGCACGACGACGACGGCACGGACCCGGCGCGTGATGCCCAGCTCATGCGTCTGCTCCTGAGCGAGCGGGCCCTCGTGCACCACCTCACCGCGGCGCGGCACCAGCTGCCCGGCGGTGGGCCCGCGCTGAGCTGAGCGGCCACGCGCCCGGCCGCCGCAGGGCTCATCCACCCCGTCGGTGTCAGTCGCCGACGGCGCGGCGCGCGGCCCCGCGGCGGTCGAGCCGCAGCCGGCCTGCCACCACGTCGGCACTGATGTCGGACAGCCGGGCGCGGCGCGCGCGGGCGGCGTGGCGCAGCACGCCGAAGGCCGTGTCGACGTCGATGCCCTGACGCTCGGCGATGACGCCTTTGGCCTGCTCGATGAGGACCCGTGACGACAGCGCGGCCTGCAGCTGCCGGGCGAGCTCCTGCTGCTCGTGGTGGGAGCGGTTGTTCAGGACCGCGAGGGTCGCCATCCGCGTGAGCACCCCGGCGATCCGCAGGTGCTCGGCGCCCAAAAGGCGGCCGTCGACGCAGAAGAGGTTGAGCGCGCCGATGCGGTGCTCCTGCACGGTCATCGGCACCGCGTAGGCAGCGGTGACGCCGCGCTCGAGGGCGGCCGGGGTGAAGCGGGGCCATCGGGTCGTCGTCACGGACAGATCGGTGATCTGTACCAGCCGTCCGTGGCCGAACGCCTCGACGCACGGCCCCTCGTCGTGCTGCAGCTCGAGCAGCTCGAGGTGCCGCGCGTCGGAGCTCGACCCGGCGAGCATCTGCAGGCCGCCGTGCAGGTCGTCGAGCAGGATGCCGGCCGAGTCGGCGGGCGTCAGCGCCAGGCTGGTGGCGACGAGCTCGTCCGTGAGTTCGACGACGTCGAAGGGGAGAGCATCCGATCGACGAGGTCGATGATGCCGTCGAGCAGGGCCACGCTCGCATCGTCCGGCATCTGAGCCCTCCCCTACCTGCTCGCGTGCGGGCAGCCTCTCACGACGTGGCGGAGTGCGCAGCGGATCTCGCACGGCGGCGATCGGCTCGCTCCGCGACGCGATGCGTGCCGCCGCGTTCCTGCGGGCCTCGGGGCAGATCGGCGGAGGCCTGGAGCGCGGACTGGAGGGCGGACTGGTCCGTGGCGGAGGCGCGCAGCACGGCGAGCAGCAGCGCCCGCGCGTCCTCGACCTCGCTGCGGATCGCCTCGGCGAGGTCGCGCTCGATCGTGCGTAGTGCGGCCGCGCGGTCCGCGTCGCCGCAGGACGACGCCCACAGCGACATCTCGCCGGCGGCGAGGCCGTGCGCGAGAGCGTCCGCGTTGAGCGTCGCGATCTGGTCGGCGACCTCGCTCATCTCTGCGGTCAGCTCCGCGGCGCGGCTGCGCGCCCGCGACCTCGGCGGGGTGGGGGGTGTGGTCGGCCGGTCGTGGGGACTGAGCAGGTCCGCGATGAGGTGGTGTCGCCAGGGAGGTGGGCTCGCAGGGGCCGTCGTGCCGGTCGGCGACTGAGAGTGGGCATCGGGGGAGGACATGGCTGTTCCCTTCGTCGGGGGGCGCCAGGGTCCGGGGCGAAGCGAGGGGCGAATCGTCCGGTTCGGGCCGCGCTTATCCACAGGCTATTGATCCCAATGCCGCTGGTCAAGGGATTCACGCCGGTGCGCGGTCTCGGCGGACGAGGGGGAGTGCCGTGGCCGCTGACGGGCCTGCGGGCGGCGTCGGAATAGTTAGCCGAGCTAATGACTTGAGCGTAGTGTCCGATCCGGCAGGGGCAGGGGCGTCGCCCCGACGGCATCGGCAGGAACGGCAGGAGGGTGGATGACATCGCAGCAGCACGGCGCGCGCGCCGCGCAGCAGGCCGGCCCGGAGGGCGACCTGGGGTCGCTCGCCGTCGATCTGCGGTTGGCGTGCATGCGGATCAGCCGGCGCATCCGCTTCGAGTCCGGCCCCGACCAACTCCCGCCGCATCGGCTCAGCGTGCTCGCGCGGCTCGACGCCCAGCCGTCCACCCCCGGCGAACTCGCCACGGCCGAGCGCGTGTCGGCGCCGAGCATGACCCGCACGGTCGCGGCCCTCGTCGCCGACGGGCTCGTGGCCCGCACGGCGAGCCGAAGTGACCGACGCCAGGTGGTGCTCGCGCTGACCGACCACGGCCGCGCGACCCTGGCCCAGGTCCGAGCCCGCCGCGACCTGTGGATGGCGAGCCGGCTGGAGGACTTCGACGCCGACGAGCTCGCCGCGCTGCGGGCGGCGCTGCCGCTGCTGGCCCAGGTGGCCGCCCGATGAGCCCGACCTTCCGCAGCTTCGTCGCCCGCAACTACCGGCTCTTCTTCCTCGGTGCGCTCGTCAACAACGTCGGTACGTGGATGGGCCGCACCGCCCAGAGCTGGCTCGTGCTCACCGAGCTCACCGACCACGACGCCGCCGCCCTCGGCATCGTCACCGCCCTGCAGTTCCTGCCCGTGCTGCTGCTCGCGCCCTTCGCCGGGCTCATCGCCGACAGCTTCCCCAAGCGTCGGGTGCTGTCGGCGACCCAGGGCTCCCTGGCGATCGTGCAGGCCGTGACCGCCGCGCTCGTGCTCTCCGGCACCGCGAGCCTCGCGGCGATCTACGTGCTGACCTTCGCCTACGGGGTCGCGGCCGCGGTCGACGCACCCACCCGGCAGGCGTTCGTCTCCGAGGTCGTCGGCCCCGACCTGCTGAGCAACGCCGTCGGGCTCAACAGCGCGAATTTCAACGCCGCCCGGCTCCTCGGCCCCGCGATCGCCGGCCTGCTCATCGCCGTCGTCGGCACCGGCTGGGTCTTCGTCGTCGACGCCGTCAGCGTCGCCGCGATGATCTCGTGCCTGTGGCTCATGGACCCCCGCGCCCTGCGACCCGCGCCCCGGGCGGCCGGTCGCGGCGGCCTGCGCGCCGGGATGGCGTATGTCGCACGCCGCCCCCTGATCCTGGCCGTCTTCGCCATCGTCTTCGTGCACGGCACCTTCGCGATGAACTTCCAGATGACGACGGCGCTCATGGCCACGACCGTCTACGGCAAGGGCCCCACGGAATTCGGCCTGCTCGGCTCGATCATGGCGCTGGGGTCGCTCGCCGCGGCGCTGCTGGCCGCCCGCCGCCCGGAGCCGCGCCTGTCCATCGTCCTGACGGGGCTCGCGGCCTTCGTCGTCGCCTCGACCGCGGCGGCGCTCGCGCCGAGCTACTGGGCGTTCGCGCTGCTGCTCGTGCCGGTCGGCCTGACCGCCATGACGATCCTGCCGACCGCCAACTCCCTCGTGCAGCTGGCCGTCGAGCCCGAGATGCGCGGTCGCGTCATGGCGCTCTACCTGGCGATCTTCATGGGCGGCACCCCGATCGGTGCGCCGCTCATCGGCTGGATCGGCGCGACCTGGGGGGCCCGCTGGACGATCGGCATCGGCGCCGCCGCCGACGCCGTCGTGCTCGTCGCGGCGGCCGGCGTCTGGCTGCTGCGGCGGCGGCGCGGTGACGCCGATCGCGTCGAGCTGCCCGCCGCAGCAGGCCCGGCGGCCGTCGTCGACCCGGCCGCGCCCGCGGGTGCGGGAGGGCGACCGGGGGCCCGCAGCGGTGCGCTACCGTCGGAGGCACGCTGCGTCGTCGGTGAGGGCGCGCGTCACGTCGCAGGTCAGGGAGGTCGGTCGTGATGAGCCCGCGGGTCCGCCGAGTCGTCGTCCTCGTCGCGCTCGTTGCGATGCTCGCAGCCGTGATCGTGGCGCCCCTGCTCTGAGCCCGTTCCGAGCCCGAGCGGCGGCGCTGCCCGGCGCTCGCCGAGCAGCGCCGCGACGAGGACTTCGGCGACGCCACGCTCACCGTTACCGCTCCAGTCGCTCGACGACCGCGTCGATGCACGCCGTCAGGGCGCGGGCGTCGTCCGGCTCCACCGCCGGATACAGGCCGATGCGCAGCTGGTTGCGCCCGAGCTTGCGATAGGGCTCCAGGTCGACGATCCCGTGAGCGCGCAGCGTCGCAGCGACCGCCGCCGCGTCGATGTCGTCGGACAGGTCGATGGTCGCGACGACGTGGGAGCGGTCCGCCGGCCGACTCACGAAGGGCCGGGCGTAGTCGCGCGACAGCGCCCAGCCGTAGATCGCCGCCGCCGACCGGGCGCAGCGCTGCGCCGCCCACGCCTGCCCGCCCTGGTCGTTGAGCCACCGCACCTGCTCGAGCATGAGCGCGATCGTGGTCAGGGCCGGGGTGTTGACCGTCTGGTTCTTGCGGGAATTGTCCAGAGCTGCCGCCAGATCGAAGAACCCGGGGATCCAGCGACCCGAGGCCTTGATGCGCTCGACCCGCTCGATGGCCGCCGGCGACAGCAGCGCGAGCCACAGGCCGCCGTCGGAGGCGAAGCACTTCTGCGGCGCGAAGTAGTAGGCGTCGACCTGCGCGGCGTCCAACGCCAGGCCGCCGGCCGCCGACGTGCCGTCGACGACGACGAGCGCGTCGGCGTCGATGCCCTCGGGGCGCTCGACGGGCAGCATGACGCCGGTCGAGGTCTCGTTGTGCGGCCAGGCGTAGACGTCGACCGGCTCACCGGCGTCGGCGGGCAGCGCCTGCGGTGTCGTCGTCGCGCCGGGCTCCGCGCGGCGCAGGTCGGGGTCGGCCAGGAAGGGGGCGGCGGTCGTCGCCGCGGCGAACTTGGCGGAGAACTCCCCGACGACGACGTGCTGGGCGCGCCGCTGCACCAGCGCGAACGTCGCGATGTCCCAGAAGGCGCTCGCGCCGCCGTTGCCGAGCACCACCTCATACCCTGGCGGCAGCGCGAAGAAGTCGGTCAGCCCCTCGCGCAGCGCGCCGACCGCGTCGCGCACCGGCGCCTGCCGGTGCGACGTGCCGAGCCACGTGCGCGCCAGGGCGGACAGCGTCTCCACCTGCTCGGGCCGGATCTTGCTGGGGCCGCTGCCGAACCGCCCGTCCGCGGGCAGCATCCGCGGCGGCAGGAAGGTCGTGTCGGTGGCCGGTGTCCTCTGGTCGATCGCGCTCACCGGACCATCATCCCCCGACCCGGTGACCGACCGGACGCCGCGGGCGCGGCGCGTGACTATCGTCGCGGGCATGAGCGATGTGCAGCGGTGGGACTACGGCGGGACGGGGCTCGAGGGGCAGGTGCCGCCGGCGCCCTGGGAGCTCGTGCACGCCTGGGTGGAGGAGGCGCGGGCGGCCTCGGCGCAGCGGGCCGACCTGCACGAACCGTCGGCGATGGCCGTGGCCAGCGTCGACGCCGACGGGGTGCCGGATGTGCGGACCGTGCTGCTGCGCTTCCTCGATCCGCGCGGCCCGGGCTTCGTGTCCAGCCGCGACTCCGCCAAGGCGGCGCAGCTGGAGGCGACCGGTGTCGTCGCGGCGACCCTGACGTGGAGCCCGCTCTTCCGCGCGATCCGCGTCCGCGGCCGGGTCGAGATCATCGACGCGGCGACGACCGACGCCTACTGGCACAGCCGGCCGTGGGGCTCGAGGATCTCCGCGCGGGCCTCGCGTCAGTCACACCCGATCGGCTCCCGAGAGGAGCTGGAGGAGGCGGCGGCGGCCGTCGCGCGCGAATTCCCCGACCGCGGCGGGCAGGACGTGCCGGTGCCGCCGGACTGGGTCGGCTACCGGATCGTGTGCACCGACGTCGAGCTGTGGGCCGGCCGTCGCGATCGGCTGCACGACCGCGTCCGCTATCACGCGTCGGCGCCGGCACGACTCGACGACGCGGCGGCGTGGCGGTGTCAGCGGCTGCAGCCCTGAGGCGGGCTGCGGGAAAAGCCCCCGGGAAAGAGTTGACGGGGCCGCATCAGGGGGGTGCGGCCCCGTCAAGATGTTCGGCGACTCGGGGAATGTGTCGCCAGAACCTCGGCCAGGGGAAGCCGAGTCCTTCTTTACCTCCACCGTGACGCCTGGGACCAGGTTGGGGAGACCTGACCGGCGCGGCGGATGATTGAAATATAACCTGTTTGTCGGGGGGTGCAAGGCTCACGCGCCACCGCGCTCGCCTCTCACCTGCGGTTTTGCTGTCGGATGTATCCGACATCACGTTGCGGGAGGGTTTGGCTGCGCGCTGTCGGGCTCGCGAGGGCGTCGACCCTCGCCCGTGGACGGCCGCGGCAGGCCGCTGCCGGTGTCGCGTGCGCGTCAGGCCGGTGCCAGGCGGGTGCCATGCCGGTGCGGGGAGCTGCCCGGGGAGGCACCCGGGAGTCGGGGCGTCGCGGGTCGCCGCAGGGCCGCCCTCGTGCTCGCCGGGATGAGACAGTGGGCTCGTGACGGACCTCATCGACACCACCGAGATGTATCTGCGGACCCTGCTCGAGCTCGAGGAGGAGGGCACGCCGCTGCTGCGGGCCCGCATCGCCGAGCGGCTCGGCCACTCCGGCCCCACCGTGTCGCAGACCGTCGCCCGCATGGAGCGCGACGGTCTCGTGCGCCTCCAGCCGGACCGGGCGCTCGTCTTCACCCCCGAGGGGCGACTGCGCGCCACCCGCGTCATGCGCAAGCACCGGCTCGCCGAGCGGCTGCTCATCGACGTCATCGGGCTCGAATACGAGTTCGTCCACCAGGAGGCGTGCCGGTGGGAGCACGTCATGTCCGACCGCGTCGAGCGCAAGATCCTCGGCCTGCTGCCGACCCACCACGACAGCCCCTACGGCAACCCGATCCCCGGCCTGGCCGAGCTCGGCGTCGTCGAGCCCGAGGAGGCTCCGGTGCTCGTGCGCCACCTCACCGAGCTGGAGGCGCGCACCGGTGAGGTGCTGCTGCAGCGCGTCGGCGAGCCCCTGCAGACCGACGAGGAGCTGCTGGCCACCCTCGCGGCGGCGGGCGTCCTGCCCGGGCGGCGGATCGCCTACGAGATGCTCGAGGACGGGCTCGTCGTCGTGCGCGAGCCCGGCGGTGACGCCGCGGTGGAGCTGCCGCGCCCGGTGGCCGCGCTGCTCTTCGTCGCCGTCGAGTGATCGTCACCGTCGTGTGATCACCGCCGTCGTGTGATCACCGCCGTGGAGTGATCGACGCCGTGGAGTGATCGACGCCGTGGAGCCGGCGGCCGGGGGTGTTGAACCCGCAGGTCAGCGGCCGCGCTCTGCGGCGCCCCGGTGCGCGGGTCGTCGTCCACAGGCCCGCGCGCGCCTCAGGCAGGGGATGTGAGGCACGTCACAGAGCCGAGGTGGTGGCTACGGCTCACCTGGCGGCGAGCGCCGTTGCGCGGCCGCGGAATCGGTGAGTGCCCGGGCGTGCGCGAGGCAAGAGGGTCGGCGCGCAGCGGGCGTGAGCTGGGGATGACGGGCCGGAGGTCGGTGGCCCCGCTCATAGCGTCGCAGCGGCCGTCGGCTGCGGCGGCCCGCGAGTGGCGCGCCGCGTCCCCCTACCGCTCGCGTCTGCGCCTTGCGACGGTGGGACACCGGGCTGCTGCGGCCCCGGCGGCGGTCCGAAAGGCGAACCCATGTCCCGACCCGGCCCCGGCCGCCACCGCGACGCGCGCACGACATCCCTGACGATCGTGATGGGCGAGATCGCCCAGCTCACCGCGCAGGTCGCGCCGTCCGTCCCGCACGTGCCCCTGCCGCCCCTGCCGCCCCTGCCGGTGGCGGCGCTGCCCGCGCCCCGCGCGCTGCCCGTGCTGCTCCTGACGACCGGACTGGCGGCCGTGCCCGTCGCGAGCGCCGCCGCCCACGCCCCGAGCGAGGCCGACCGCGGCGAGGTCACCTCGCAGGCGGGGCAGTCCTTCGTCCGCGGCCTCGAGCGGGGCGCCGAGCGGGGCGACGACGCGGCGGCGTCGCGCGCCGGCGGGTGGGACGAGGAGCACATCCTGCGGCGCGAGCGCATCGAGCGGGTGGAGCGCGTGGTCCGGGTCGATCGCGTCGGCCGCCAGGATCGGGTGGGTCGCGGCGATCGGGCGGGCCGGGCCGGTCACGACCGGCCCGGCGAGGAGCGCGAGGCGAGCCGCGCCGCGCGCGGCGACGGTCACGGGCAGGGTCGCGCGGCTCGGACGGGTGGCGAGGGGGCCTGGGACACGGGTTCGGACTCGACGTGGGGTAGCGCCTGGGGATCTGCGGGCTCCGAGCGTGAGCAGGACGCGGGGCGCGCTGGTGCCGCGGCGTCGGATCGCGGTGGTGCGGCGTCGGACCGGGCTGGTGCGGCCACGGAGCGTCATGGCGCTCCCGGCGAGGCCACCTCCGACGCGCAGCGGCGACGGTGGGAGGGGTGGGAGTCGCGCGGCGCCCAGGCCGCCGACCAGCGCGGAAGCGCCGGGGCGGGCCGGTCCGCTGCGACCGGCGGGTCCAGCGACGCGCGGGACCTGCGCGGGGCCGGTGACGTGCGCGGGGCTGGTGGAGTGAGTGGACCGGTCGCGCCGGGCCCTGTCGCCGATGCGGGCGGCCCGGCGGATGCGGAGCTCGCCGGCGGCCTGGGGGCCGCGCCCGGTGCCGGTGCCACGCCCAGCGCCGGTGTCGGTGCCGGTGCCGCGCCAGTCTCCGGTGTCGCAGTCGAGTTGCAGGCCGCGGCGAGGTCGGGGGCCGCGGTCGGCTCGGGCGCCTCCGGGCAGCGGATCCGGCCGTGGGAGCAGCAGCGCGAGGACGAGGTCGCGTCCCGCGGCGAGCGCGGCGATGGTGCGGCCGTCCGCGGTGGGGGCGCGGGTGGCGATGCCGTCAGGACGCGCGACGGATCGGGGGAGGCCGGCCGCGCTGCGGACGGCGGCGACGCCTCACCTCAGGAGCGCGAGGGTGCGCGTCGAGATGTCGGGGAGGCGTCGCGCGACGAGAGCCGCGTGGTGCTGCCGCGCCGGGCGCAGAAGGTGCCGCATTCGTCGACGAGCGGCGCTCCGGCGCGAGGCGAGGCGAGCGCCGGACCCGAGCGCCCCGCCGACCGGCGAGCCCCGATCGAGCAGGAGGTCGGGCCGCGGACGCCGGCGGCGAGGCCGGCCACGCGAGAGGCGCAAGTCTCGCCCGGCGCGCGCGGCGAGACGGCCCGCACCGACGGCAGGCGCACGGAGGCGACCCGCGACACCTCCGACCGCAGCACCTCCGACCGCAGCGAGTCGAAGGCAGGTGAGTCGAAGCCCAGCGAGGCCAAGCCCAGCGAGGCCAAGCCCAGCGGCGCAGAGCCCAGGGAGAAGAAGCCCAGCGACGCGAAGCCCAGCGAGAAGCAGCGCAGCGACGCCAAGCCCATTGCCGCGAAGCCCCGCGACTCCGACCGCAACAAGAAGCACGAGAAGAGCGAGAAGAACGAGAAGAAGGCGCAGCCCCGCTCGGGGAGCGCGGCCGGGCAGGGCGGCCACGCGACGGCGGTCAAGGTCGCGGCGCGTCTGTCGGGCATCCCCTACCGCTGGGGCGGCACGAGCACCCGCGGCTTCGACTGCTCCGGCTTCACTCAGCACGTCTACGCCAAGGCGAAGGTCAACCTGCCGCGCACCGCCGCCCAGCAGCAGCGGGCGACGCGCACGGTGACCAAGCCCAAGGCCGGTGACCTGGTCTTCTTCGGCTCCCCGGCCCACCACGTCGGCATCTACGCCGGCGGCGGCAAGATGTACGACGCGCCGCGGACCGGCAAGACGACGGGCCTGCACAAGATCTGGTCGTCCAAGGTCACCTACGGCCGCGTGCGCTGACCCCTCGTCCCCCCGCTCCCCGCCGGGCCGCGCTCGTGCGTCGAGTGTCGCTGGCGCAACCTTGTCGGTGCTCGCGTCTACTGTCGAAGGCAGTGGCAGCAGGCGCCACGGTCGGTCGTCACCGCCCCTCCTCGCAGGGGCGGCCCGGCCGTGGCGGCCTGCCGCGGAGGGCGACCGGGGAAGGAGGAGCAGATGGTCCGTTTCGTGCACACGAGCGACTGGCAGCTGGGCATGACGCGACACTTCCTCGAGGGCGAGGCGCAGGCGCGGTATACGGCGGCGCGGATCGACGCGATCCGCTCGGTGGGGGCGGTGGCCGCCCGGGAGGGCTGCGACTTCGTCGTCGTCGCCGGCGACGTCTTCGAGTCCAACCTCGTGGCGCCGCAGACCGTGCGCCGCGCGCTGGAGGCGATGGCGGCGATCGAGCTGCCCGTCTACCTGCTGCCGGGCAACCACGATCCGCTGGACGCGGTGACCATCTATCGCAGCCGACTCTTCGAGCGGGTCCGGCCCGCGAACGTGCACGTGCTCGACACCCCCGGCCCGCTCGCGGTGGGCGAGGGCGTCGAGCTCGTGGCGGCGCCGTGGCACGGCAAGGCCCCCCTGACCGACCCGGTGACGCCCGTGCTGGCCGGGCTCGACCCGCTGCCGCGGGGCCAGGGCGTGCGGATCCTCGTCGGGCACGGGCAGCTCGACGTGCTGACCCCCGACGCCGACGACCCGGCGCTCGTCGCGCTGGCCGACCTCGAGGCGGCGCTCGAGGCGGGCGTCATCGACTACGCGGCGCTGGGCGACAAACACACGCGGCTCGCGATGGGCCGGCGGCGGCTCGTGCACTACAGCGGCTCCCCGGAGGTCACGTCGTTCCGCGAGGCGCAGCCCGGTGACGTGCTCGTCGTCGACCTGGCGCCGGGGCGGCCCGCGCTCGTGACACCCCATCACGTGGGCACGTGGCAGTTCGTCAGCCTGGAGCGCGATCTCGCCGGCGACGACGACCTCGACGAGCTCGACGACGCGCTCGGCGCGCTCGACCCCAAGGACAGGACCGTCGTGCGCACGGGCCTGCAAGGCACGCTCACCCTGACGCAGAAGGCGCGACTCGACGCGATGCTCGACGCCTACGGTGAGGTGCTCGCGGCGTGCCTGCCGTGGCCGCAGCGCCAGGACGTGGCCGTGATCCTCGGCGACAGCGAGCTGACGGATCTGGGGCTCGGCGGCTTCGTCGATGCCGCCGTCGCCGACCTCGCCGGCCTCGCGCACGCGCAGCCCGGCCGCCGCGCGTCGTCCGACGGCGTGATGGACCGCGGCGCAGTGGACAGCGGCGCAGTGGATCCCGGCGCGGTGGGCTTGAGCGAGGCGGAGGTCGCGCGGGAGGCGTTGAGCCTGCTCTATCGACTCGCGAAGGGGCCGGCGGCATGAGGCTGCACCGCCTGGCGCTGCGCGACGTCAAGGGGGTCGCGCACCGGGAGGTGATCTTCCCCGAGACCGGCATCCTCGTCGTCGAGGGGCCCAACGAGATCGGCAAGTCCACGATGCTCGAGGCGCTGGATCTCGTGCTGGAGGACAAGGACTCCTCGCGGCGAGCCCGCATCCGCGACGCCCGGCCCATCGGGCGCGACGTCGGCCCCAGCGTCGAGGTCGAGCTGTCGACGGGGCCCTACCGCTTCGTCTACCGCAAGCAGTGGCTGCGCCAGACCGCCACGGAGCTGCGCATCCTGGCCCCCGTCCGCGAGGAGCTCGTCGGCGACGCCGCGCACGAGCGCGTCCTGGCGATGCTCGCGCAGACCGCAGACCTGCACCTGTGGAAGGCGCTGCGGCTCCTGCAGTCCGACCCGCTCGTCCAGGGCGGCCTCGCGGGCAGCTCGGCGCTCGCCGCGGCCCTGGAGGCCGCGGCCGGCACGGTCGGTGACGGTGTCGACGCCGGTGGTGACGGTGTCGACGCCGGTGGCGGTGTCGGTCACGGCGCTGGCCGCAGTGCTGGTCGCAGTGCTGGTCAGGGCGCTGCTCAAAGTGCTGGTCGGGGTCCTGGCGGCGGCGGGCTCGCGGCGGCCCGCGGCGTCCTCGCAGCGGCGGGGGCGTCGGGCGCCGGCGCGGCGGGGGAGTCCCTGCTCTCGGCGGCGCAGGCGGCGACGCTGCGGTATTACACGGAGCGCACGCGCGTGCCGACGGGCGAATACCGCGCGGCGATCGAGCGGGTCGAGGCCGCCACGGCCGCGGTGCAGGAGGCGGCGCTGGCGATGGAGGCGGTCGCCGAGGATGTGGCGCGACACGACAGTCTCGCGCAGGCACTGCGCGACGCGCGACCGACGCTGAGCCGCGCCGGCGCCGAGCGCGACCGGCTCGCACTCGAGCAGCGCGAGGTCGCCGAGCTCGACCGGCGGCTCGTGCAGGCCCGGGCCGACCTGGCGCAGGCCCGGGTCCGCCAGGAGGGCGGTGACGAGCGGCTCGCCGAGCGCGCCGAGCACGAGAGCGCCCTGCGTGAGCAGCGCCAGGAGCTCGCCGAGGCGATCGCCGAGCAGACGCGGATCGGTGAGCGCTGGGCCGCCGCGCGCGAGGCGCTCGCGGGTGGACACGACGTGTTGGCGAGCGCCAGGGCGCGGGCCGATGCGGCGCGAGCCCGCGTCGAGGCCGCGAGCGCGCGGCAGGCCCGGCGCCGCGACGAGGCCGACGTGCGCGCCCTGGCCGACCGGCTCGCGCACGTCGACCGCGCCGGCGCCGCGCTCGCGGCCGCGCGCGCCGCGATGGAGCGCGACCGCGTCACCGCGGCCGTGTTGCGCCGCATCGAGGCGGCGGCCCAGGCGGCGGAGTCGGCTGCCGCGACGTGCGCGGCCGGCAGCGCGACCGTCACCCTGCGCGCGCTGCAGGAGCCGCGGTCCGTGCGGATCGACGATGTCGAGGTGCCGCTGGCCGAGGAGCAGCCGTGGACTCGCCCGATCCTGCAGGCGCTGCGGCTGGAGATCGACGGTGTCGCCGTGGAGCTGGCGCCCGAGGCCGGTGCCGGTGCCCGCGCGGCGCAGGCCGACGCCGCGCGCCGCGAGTTGGAGGACCTGCTCGCCGCGGTCGGCTGCGCCGACACCGACGCCGCGCGGCAGGAGCACGACCGCTGGCTCGACGACCGCTCCGCGCTGGCCGGGGCCCAGGCGCGCCTGGAGGCCCTGCTCGCCGGCGAGGACCGCGCGCGGCTGCAGGAGCGACTCGACACCGCCCGCGCCCGCCTCGCCGCGACCCCGGCCCACCCCGGCGCGTCGGATCCACCCGACCAGGCACCGCCCACGGGCGTCGTCGCCACCCGCGGGACCGACACGGACCCGGGCCCCGCCCCGGACCCCGACGCCGGCCCCGCACGTGATCCCGACCTAGGGCTCGACGTGGAGCGCGGCGTCGAGCCCGGCGTGGACCGCGACCCGGAGGCCGTGCGCGAGACGGAGCTCGACCCGGCAGCCGAGCGCGAGACGGAGTCCGATCCCGAGGCCGAGCGCGAGACAGACTCCGACCTGGAGGCGCAGGTGTCGGCCGCGCGGCAGGAGGCCGCGGACGCGGCCGAGGAGCTGGACCGGGCGCGGACGCGCCGACAGGTCCTCGCCGAGGGCGTGGAGGCGATCCAGCTCGACCACGTGCGCGTCGAAGGCCGCGTCGCGGCCCTCGGTGCGCAGGTGCAGGATCGGCACCGCCGCCTCGAGGCCGCCCGCCGGGCGCGCCCCGACGACGCGCTCACGCAGGAGCGGGAGGCGGCGCGGCACGCCGTGGGGGTCGCCGAGCATGCGGTCGACGAGGCGCAGCGGGGGCTGCAGGGGCGCGATGCCGGCGACCTCGCCGAGCTGCTGCGGGCCGCCGAGGCCGAGGTCGGCGCCCACACCGCGCGACGCCGTGACCTGGAGCAGGAGCTCATCCGCGTCGAGGCGCGCCTCGAGCAGGCCGGCGGCCAGGGCCGCGCCGAAGCCCACGACGCGGCCCGCAGCGAGCTGGACCACGCGCGACGGGCGCACGAGCGCATCGCCCGCCGCGCCCAGGCCGCGCGGCTGCTGTACGACACCCTGTCGGCCCGCAACCTCGCGGCCAAGCGCGCCTACGCCGCGCCCTTCGCCGCCGCCGTCGACCGACTCGGTCGCATCGTCTACGGACCCGACTTCGACGTCGAGGTCGACGACGACCTCGCGATCACGGCCCGGACCCTGCACGGGCAACGCGTCGCCTACGAGGCGCTGTCCACCGGCGCCAAGGAGCAGCTCGCGATCCTCACCCGGCTCGCCTGCGCGCAGCTCGTCGACCCCACCGACGGCGTCCCGGTCGTCATCGACGACGCGCTCGGCTACTCCGACCCCGACCGGTTGCGCCGCGTCTGCGCCGCCGTCGGCCGGCTCGGCGGCCACGCCCAGATCGTGCTCCTGACCTGCACGCCCGGGCGCTACGCCGCGATCCCGGCGGCCCAGGTCGTCACCCTGTAGCCGCCCACGCGCCCGCCCCCCGACCGCGGCGACCCGACCGAGTGCGAGGCAGTGCCCGCGGGCTGCTAACCTCTTCCAGGTGCCTGCGCGATCCGCGGGCATGTCGCCCCCGTAGCTCAGGGGATAGAGCACCGCCCTCCGGAGGCGGGAGCGCAGGTTCGAATCCTGCCGGGGGCACCCACCGCATCACCGCCACAGCGCCCAGGACCACACGAGATCCTGGGCGCTGTCATGCGTCTGGGGACAGTAACGAGCGCCTGCGGACACCAGCGGGCCGTGCCGACAGCAGCGGACCCCAGTGGACAGCAACGGGCGCCTGCGGTCACCTCGCGGCGGGCGCGGGCCTGCCGCGGGTCGCTGCTGCCTACAGTCAGCTGCCTACAGTGAGCCCGTGGACGTGCCGCGCCGATCGACCCCCGATCCGCCTCCCGCCGCGCACCGCGTGCACGAGGCGCTGCTGCGGTGGTCTCGCCGCGGGCAGGCGCACGACCTGCCGCTACGCCCCGGTGGGGACGGCACCCTGATCGTCCCGCTGGCGGCGCTCGCCGCGCCGCCGCGGCGCAGCGGCGACGACATGGCCGCGCCCGGCGCCCGAGGCGTCCGGCGGCCCGGCGTCGCCGACGGCGGGTCCACGTCCGGCGACCGCACCGACTCACCCGACGCGCCGGGCCCCGCGCCCGGTGACAGCGCCGCCTGGGCGCAGGCGCTCGCCCACGACCTGCGCGGCCGTGACGGCATCGCCGACGCCCGGGTGGTCCGCCGGCGCGCGACACCGGGCCCACCGGACACCCTCGTGATCGACGTGACGACCGCCCTGGCCGCCGACGCCGTCACCACCGCGCTCGCGAGCGGCGACCACGGTCCGCGCCGCGACACCCGGGCCCAAGATCCGGGCCAGATCCACGCCCACGCCGAGATCCACGCCCAGTCCCAGGCCCGGATCCAGGCCCGGATCCAGGCCCTTCGCGCCGGGGTCGGCGAGCCGACCGGGCGGCCCGCGCGCACCGTCGCGCAGGCCCAGGAGACGTATGCGCGGGGCCGCCGAGTCCTGCGACTGGCCGCCCGATCGGGCGTGGCCCCCCGCGCGTCGACCCCCCAGCCGGCACCGCCACAGCAGCGCTGGTCACCGGCGCAGCGCCCCCGCACGGACCTCCCCGCCGGCCCGGCCGCACACCGGCTCATGATCGAGATCGCCGACCGACCACGGGCGTCGGCGGACACCGGGTCGGCGGCCCGCGCCCACGCCGAGCATCTGCGCGCCCTCGTGGCCGCGCTCGACGCCTACCTGGACCAGCCGGCGACGGCCGCGGCACCGCCGGACCGAGCGACCGGCGCGGCACCCGCCCGGCCCGGCGAGGAGGCGGCCCGCATCCGGCTCGTCGGGGCGGCGTGTGCCGCACTGGCGCGTGCGCTGCATAAGCTCGGGGCGGCGGCCCCGGACCGGCTGTGACCTCACCGGCCCGACGGCTCAGCCGAGTGGCGCAGGCGCCCGGCCTGCCACAGGACCCCACGACGCCGCAGGCACGACGCTGATCCACCCCTGCCGACGCACCACGACGCACCACGACGGAGCCGACGACGGTGCCCACCCCGATCGACCCTGGAGAGGACCCATGCGCGCACACGAGGCCGGTGCCCTGCACGCCGAGGGCTACG
>JAVTVZ010000233.1:0-24048 GCA_032229625.1 Dermatophilaceae bacterium
ACCTGCGCCGACCACCGGGCCGAGCACCGCGCCCACCTGCGCCGACCACCGGGCCGACCACCGCCCGAATCAGGCCGGGGCGATGCGCGCGAGGAGGCGCGGGTCGGGTGGCTCGCAGGTCGCGGGTTCGACGACGCCGTGCTCGGTGACGATCGCCGCGATGAGGTCGTGGGGCGTGACGTCGAAGGCGGGATTGAAGCCGCGCGCGCCGTCGGGCGCGACGCGGGTGCCGGCGACGACGAGCACTTCGTCGCCGTCGCGGTCCTCGATGACGATGTCCGCGCCTGTGGCCGTCGCCAGGTCGACCGTCGAGCTCGGCGCCGCGACGACGAAGGGCACACCCGCCCTCGCGCACGCCAACGCCAACGCCACCGATCCGACCTTGTTGGCGGTGTCGCCGTCGGCGGCGATGCGGTCGGCGCCGATGATCACCGCATCGACCAAGCCCCGCAAGATCGTGCTCGCCGCCGCCCCGTCGGCCTGCACGACGTGCGGGATCCCGTCGCGCGTCAGCTCCCAACTCGTCAGCCGCGAGCCCTGCAGCAGCGGCCGAGTCTCGTCGGCATAGACGAGCTCCACCGCGCCGCGCAGGTGCAGCTCGTGGATGATCCCGTAGGCCGTGCCCCAGGCGGTCGTCGCGAGCGCCCCCGTGTTGCAGTGGGTCCCGATGCGCAGCCGGTCGCGGCCCGTGTGCGCCAGCAGCCAATCGGCACCCAGTCGCGACAGCTCACGATTCGCTGCCTCGTCCTCCCGCACGAGCCGCAACGCCTCGGCGAGCACCGCCTCGCGCCCCTGGCAGATCAGCGGTCGGACCCGATCGACGCCCCAGGCGAGATTGACCGCCGTCGGGCGGGCGTCGCGCAGCCTCGTGATCGCCGCCGCGAGCGCACCGGCGTCGGCGAGGTCGCCGGCCCCGCCCCGCATGGCCTCGTCGAGCGCGACGACGACACCCAGCGCGCCCGCCGCCCCGAGCGCCGGAGCGCCGCGCACCGCGAGCGTGCGGATCGCCACGATCAGCTCGTCGACGCCCCGGACCTGCAGGCAGATCTCCTCGCCCGGCAACGCCCGCTGATCGAGCAGCCGCAGATGCGGGTCGTCACCGCCGACCCACTCGACCGCCCTGATCGGACCGCTCCCCGATCCGCGCTCCGGCACGCTCAACCCCCGATCTGCTCCAGCAGCGCGGCGCGGAAGTCGCCGGGCCGCTCCAGGTGCGGCGAGTGACCGACACCGGGCAGGACGACCTCGCGCACCTGGCCACCGGCGGCGGCATACGCATCGAGCACCTGCCGGGTCTGGGCGATCATCGGCTGCGGCGGGGCGACCTCGGCGCCCGGCCAGCCGGGGATGACGCCGAGCTTGCCGAGGTTGTTGACGTCCAGCCCCGACGCATCCGACACGATGAAGTCGGCGTCACCGCGGATCCACAGGACCGGCGGCTTGGGCTGCACGTCGACGATGCCCGACAGGTCGACATACGCCGGCGACATCGCGTTGGCGACCCCACGCGCCCCCGGCGCGAAGCCCGGCCACGCCGACACCAGCCGCACATCACCCGGGTAGTTGCCCAGCCCCGTGACCGTCGAATTGATCGCGTTGACCCACACGTCTTCATGGGCGTCGCTGTGGCCCGGGGCGACATACGTCATCCGGTAGACGGTGCGGGCGCTCGCGGGGCCCGACCCAGTGTCCTTGTCGGCCAGCGACTGGACGAACGCGGGATTGACCCCGCCCGCCCCCGTGCCGACCCCGTCCGGCGTGAGCCGCCGCCCGCCCTGCGTCGTGCCGCCGAAGCCGTAGGGCGACATCGGGGCGCTCAGAGTCAGGCTCGCCACGAGCTCGGGCCGGGTGAGCAGCACCTGCTCGACGACGCCGCCGCCCATGCTCCACCCGACGAAGTGGGCCCGCGGCACCCCTAACGCGTCGAGGGTCGCGATGACGTCGTCGGCGAAGTCGCCCATCCCTCGGGTCGCGTCCAGCGGCAGCGGCTGCGTCAACCCGTAGCCGCGCAGGTCGATCGCGTAGGTCTCGACCGGCAGGCTCAGCATGAGCGGCTGCCAGAAGAGGCTCGAGGAGCAGTTGCCGTGGATGAACACCACCGGCACGTCCCCTGTGGCCGCCGGCTGCGCCGCGCGATGCAGCAGATGCACCGCCAGCCGCGGCGTGCGCACCACGCGCGCCTCGATGCCGTCGAACAGGTCACCGTCGAAGAGCTCCGACATACCCCTACCTCTCCCGAATCCTCATGTCCTGACTCCGCTGCGATTGTGCCCCACGGCACCGACAGGATTCGCGGTCTTCCCCGCTGTCCGCCGCACGGCACGACCCCGCGGCGGCGCCGCTCGGGCGCCTCGGGCACGCGCTGACCGGCGGCCGGTCCCGTCGGCCCGCGGCGGCGGCCTACGATGTCGCGGTGCCCGACGCGGGCGCGCCACCCCACGCCGCAGGAGGCCGCGATGCCCGAGGGTCACGTCACGCACCGCATGGCGGCGGCCTACCAGCGCGAGTTCGGCGGGCGCCCCGCGCGCAGCTCGAGCCCGCAGGGGCGCTTCACGCAGGAGGCGGCGATCATCGACGGGCGGGTGCTGGACTCCGCGCAGTGCTACGGCAAGCACCTCTTCCTGGGCTTCGGGCAGGACATCGTGCACGTGCACCTCGGCATGGCCGGCAAGACGCGGCTGCATCGCGCCGACGGCGGTGAGGACCTCGGGGAGGTCGTCACACCGCTCGCGGGCGACTCGGCGATCGACGCCCGCGAGCGGCCCGTGACCGGCGCGGTGCGCTGGCGCATCGAGAACGACGACGCCTGGCTCGACCTGACCGGCCCCGCGATCTGCGCGCTCGTCGACGACGACGCGCGCGACGCGGTCCTGGCCCGCCTGGGCGCCGACCCGCTGCGCGCCGACACCGACCCCGAGCGCGCGTGGGCGCGGGTGCACCGCAGCAAGCTGCCGATCGCGGCGCTGCTCATGGACCAGAGCGCCTTCGCCGGCGTCGGCAACATCTTCCGCGCCGAGTCGCTCTACCGCGCCGGGCTCGACCCGATGCTGCCCGGCGTCGCGCTCAAGCGCGCCGAGTTCGAGGAGCTGTGGGACGACCTGTGCGACCTCATGGCGTATGCCGTGGACACCGGTCGCATCGACACGGTGCGCCCGCAGGACGACCCGGCCGTGACCGGACGCGCCCCGCGCGTGGATCGGCACGGCGGGGAGGTCTACGTCTACCGGCGCGCGGGCCTGCCGTGTCACGTGTGCGGCACGCCGGTGCGCAGCAGCGTGCTCGCCACCCGCAACCTCTTCTGGTGCCCGACGTGTCAGCCGCTGTCGCGGCGCGCCGCCGCCGTCGCCGCGCGCAAGGCCGCCCGCCAGGCCCGCTGAGCGGGTGGCGGGCGGCCGAGGTCGCGCCGGGGAGCTGCCTGTCGAGGCCTACGGGTTGAGGCGGGCGCCGCCGGAGACGGCGTTCTGCAGGGCCCGGGTGAAGGCCCCCGCGTCGCGGCTGGACTTGTAGGCCGAGACGCCGTTGTAGATGCCCTCCTGGAATCGCCCGGCGAGCACCTCGCCGTGGGCGATCGACAGGAGCACGGTGCCCTCGCGCAGGGCCTTGGCCGCGGCCTGCTGATAGTTCGACAGCGTGCTGACGTCGACGTCCTGGCGCACCGGCACGGAGCCCTTGAGCTTGTTGAAGGCCAGTGACGTCGTCGGGTCGGCCGCGGCGGACAGGAAGGACAGGCCGTTCGCCGCGTTGGCGGTCTTGGAGCTGAGCACGAAGGTGTCGATGACCGCGGTGAAGAGCCCGTCGGTGCCGGGATAGGTGACCGCCCCGAAGTCCGTGCCCTCCTGCGCTCCGGCGGCGACGAGTTCACCGTCGAAGGAGTCGTTCATCGACGCGAAGGCGCACTCCCCGCCCGCGAGTTTGCGGGCCGCCTGGTCCCACGTCAGAGCCCCGGCATCCGGGTCGGCGCGGTCGAGCAGCTGCCCGAAGTGGGTCAGGGCGGTCGTGACCTTGTCGCCGTTCCAGTCGAAGCGGTCGGCGGCGATGTCGGCCCAGCCCTGCGCGCCGACGGCGGCGAGCAGGTTGTTCTCGAAGAGTTCGACGCTCGTGAAGTTGTCACGCCCGCCCAGGCAGAGCGGCACGACCCCGGCGGCCTTGGCCTTGTCGAGGTCCGCGATGAACGCGTCGAACGAATACTGCCCGGTGGGCGCGGTGATCCCGGCCTTCGTCAGCGCCTTCGTGCTGAACCACAGGACGTTGGTGCGGTGCGCGCCCGTCGGCACGCCGTACTGCTTGCCGTCGATCGTCAACGAATCCAGGATCGTCGGCGCGAGCGCGGTCGCCAGTCCCGACTGCCCGTAGACGGAGGACACGTCCGCGGTCTGGCCGGCGTTCGCATACGCCTTGGTCGGCGCGCCCGCGAAGGTCTGCCACACGTCGGGAGGGTTGCCCGCCCGCAGCCGGCTCGCGAGCGCCACCTGCACGTTCGCGCCCGCGCCGCCGGCGACCGCGCCGTCGGTGATGGTGATCGCGGGGTTCTTGGCCTTGACGGCGTCGTTGAGGACCTGCAGCGCGGAATTCTCCGAGCCGGAGGTCCACCACGACATCACCTCCAGGGCGCCCGTGGAGTCGGTGGCGGCCGGCGCGGACGCCGGGCTACCGGAGCAGGCCGAGAGGACGAGGGCCGAGGCGGTCAGGGCGGCGCCGGCCAGGGCGACGGTGCGGCGTGAAGGCTTCACGATTCCTCACTCGGAGTGCGACTGGAGGGGCGAGCGGCCGGCGCGCAGGTCGAACACCGCGTAGAGCGTGACGACCGCGAAGCAGGCGGCGGGGACGACGAAGGAGAAGGCCGGGGACGTGCTGTCGAGCACGCGTCCCTGCACGAGCGGCATGATCGCGCCGCCGACGATGGCCATGACCAGCCCCGCCGCGCCGAACTTCGTGGCCGGGCCGAGGCCCTGCAGGGCGACGCCGTAGATCGTCGGGAACATCAGCGACAGACAGAAGGACACGGCGACGACGGCGGCCAGGCCCAGCGCGTTGGGCGACACCGCGGCGAAGAGGCACAGGAGCACGGCGAGCCCGCCGAGCAGCGCGAGCATGAAGGTCGGCCGGACCCGCCCGATGACCCACGTCATGATGAAGCGGCTGATGAGGAAGACGATGAGGCTGACCTGCAGGAGATACCCGCCGAGCTGCAGGCTGCCGTTCACCGCCTGCTGGGTGTAATTGATGATGTACGTCCACGTGCAGACCTGGGCGGCGACGTTGAAGAACTGCGCGATCACGCCGTACCGGTAGTGCTTGTTGGACCACAACTGCCGGAAGATGTCGCCACGATCGGCCTCGCCGGCGTCGGGGAATTCCTCACGGATCTCCGGGGCCTTGACGAAGAGCACGATGAGCAGGATGACGACGAGGCCGACACCGAGCCCGATATACGGGCCCATGACCGCGGTCAGTTGATCGGCGCGCACTTGTCGCAGCTGATCCGGTGTCATCTCCGAGACGTTCACGTGCGCCTCGAGCTTGGGGAAGATGAACGCCGCCGCGAGCAGCACGCCGATGTTCGTGCCCACCGGGTTGAACGCCTGCGCGAGGTTGAGGCGGCGGGTGCCGGTCTCCTCCGGGCCGAGCGAGAGGATGTACGGGCTCGCGGACGTCTCGAGGATGGAGCAGCCGGCGGCGATCGCGAAGAGCGCGACGAGGAACGCCTCGTACGTCATGATCTTGCTCGCCGGGAAGAACGCGAACGACCCGAGAGCCGCCAGGGCCAGGCCGATGGACAGGCCCGCCTTGTAGCCGAACTTGTTGTTGATGAACGCCGCCGGGATGGCGAGCAGGAAGTAGGCGCCGAAATAGGCGAGCTGCACCAGGGACGCCTGGAAGGAGCTCATCTCGAAGATGCGCTTGAAGCCGGCGACCATCGGGGTCGTCAGGTCGGCGGCGACACCCCAGATGAGGAAGCAGCAGGTGACTGCCACGAAGAGCAGCCCCATCCCTGGATAGATCAATGGGGTGCGTCCGCCCGTTTGGGCGGAATCGGACCCTGTCACGGTGGCCACAGCGCACTCCCGTCGTTCAGCGGTGCAGACGCACGGAGCCTAGTAGCGGCCCCGACGCAGCGGGGCCTTGCGCACAGCCCTCTTGCTGTCGCGCGCGCGATATGCAAGCTCCTGCCCTGTTCGGACGTGACTGCACATCCGCGCAGGTCCGAACACGTCCGCGGCGCCGGTCCGGGAGCCACCGCCCGCGGCCGCGGCGAGGTGCCGACCGCCCGAGGACGGGCCAGGATGAGGCATGGCACTGACCGAGCAGCTCCCCGCGCCCCGCACGCCCGACCCCCGCCAGGCCCCGTCGCTGCGCTGGGGCATCCTCGGCACCGGGTGGATCGCCCAGCGCTTCACGCAGTCTCTGCAGACGCATACCGGACAACGCGTCGTCGCGGTCGGCTCGCGCAGCGCGCGCTCCGCCGACGACTTCGCGGGACGCTTCGGGGTGCCCCGGGCCCATGCCTCCTACGACGAACTGGTCGTCGACGACGAGGTCGACGTCGTCTACGTCGCGACGCCCCACAACCATCACCACCCTGATGCGCTGCGCGCGATCCGCGCCGGCAAGCACGTGCTCGTCGAGAAGCCCATCGGGCTGTCGGCGCAGCAGACCCGCGAGATCGCGCGCGCGGCGAGCGCGGCACAGGTCATGGCGATGGAGGCGCTGTGGACGATGTTCCTGCCCAAATACGACGTCGTGCGGCAGCTGCTCGCCGACGGCGCGCTCGGGCGGGTGCACACGGTGCTCGCCGATCACGGGCAGTATTTCGAGCCCGACCACCGCATCCTGCGCCCCGAGCTGGCCGGCGGTCCGATGCTCGACCTCATGACCTATCCGGCGTCCTTCGCCCACTGGGTGCTGGGGATGCCCCGCGAGGTGGTCGCGCGGTCGACGTGGGCGCCCAGCGGCGTCACGGGTCAGACCGCGATCACGCTCGTGCACGACGACGGCGCGCAGGCGCTGCTGCACTCCAGCGTGCTCTCGCGCACGCCGACGACGGCCGCGATCTGCGGCGACGAGGGCATGATCACCTTCGAGCCCGACTTCTACACCCCCGGTGACTTCACGGTCTCCGACCACACGGGCCGGCGGCTGCGCTGGACCGAGCCGCAGGTCGAGCACGTCGGCGGTCTCTTCTACCAGGCCGTGGAGATGGCCCGGCGTATCGACGCCGGCGAGCTCGCCTCGCCGCTGCGGTCCCTGGAGGAGTCGATCCAGACGATGGAGATCATGGACGCCGCACGCGCCCAGATCGGGGAGGTCTTCGCCGAGGAGCGCTGAGCACCCGCCCGACCGGCCCGACGGCGCCGCGAACGCGCGACGCTGCTCAGCTCGTCCACGCGCGCCACAGCGCGGCGTATTCGCCTCCCCGCGTGAGGAGCTCGTCGTGGGTCCCGAGCTCGGCGATGCGCCCGTCGATGACGACGGCGATGCGGTCGGCGTCATGGGCGGTATGGAGTCGATGCGCGATCGCGACGACCGTGCGGCCCTCGAGCAGCGCGTTGATCGATCCCTCGAGATGCCGCGCGGTCCGCGGGTCGATGAGGGAGGTCGCCTCGTCGAGCACCAGGGTGTGCGGGTCGGCGATGACCAGGCGCGCGAGCGCGATCTGCTGCGCCTGGCCCGGCGTCAGCGGCGCGCGGCCGGAGCCGACGAGGGTGTCGAGGCGCTCGGGCAGGGCCGCGACCCACTCCCACGCGTCGACCGCCGTCAGCGCCTCGATCACACGGGCGTCGTCGTCGGATATCTCGGGTGCCGGCGCGTCGCCGTCCGGCACCTCGTCGTCGCGCCGGGCCCCGTCGACACGCAGGGGCCCGTCGTGCAGGGGTCCGTCGTGCAGGGGCCCGTCGTCGCCGGCGAGCAGCACGTTGTCGCGCAGCGTGCCGACGAAGACGTGGTGCTCCTGGGTGACGAGCGCGACCTCGCGGCGCAGCGTCTCGATGGGCAGGGCGGTCAGCTCGACGCCGCCGACGGTGACCGAGCCGGTGCGGGGCGCGTGGATGCCGGCGAGCAGGCGGCCCAGGGTCGACTTGCCGGAGCCGCTCGGCCCGACGATCGCGAGGCGCTCGCCGGGGCGCAGCCGCAGGTCGATGCCGTGCAGCACGTCGTGCCCGGGCCGGTAGGCGTAGCGCAGCCCGAGCCCGAGCAGGTCCCGGCCGCCGGGGCGCGCGTCGCCGGGCTCTCGGTCGGCGGGCAGCTGGGCGATGCCCAGCAGTCGCGTCGTCGAGGCGACGCCGACCTGCACGCGGTCGACGGTGTGCACGAGGGTGTCGAAGGGCCCCCAGATGGCCTCGATGTAGAGCATCGCGGCGGTGATCTGGCCCAGGCTCACCCAGCCCTGGGCATACCCGTAGGCGCCCGCGGCGAGGGTGAGCACCCGCGGCATGCCGAAGGCGATGTCCATGACGACGAAGAGCAGGTTGCGCAGGCTCATCGTGTATCGCTCGGCCTGCCCCGACAGCTCCAGGTCGACCCAGCCGCGGCTGCGCCGGGCCGGCCCCAGACCGAGCGCCTCGACGGTCCGGGCGCCTTCGACGGTCTCGGTGAGCGTCGTGTTGATCCGCGCGTAGCTGCCCGCCTCGGTGAGGTATCCCGCCGGGGCTTGCCGCAGGTAGCGCCGCACCTGCAGCAGTGCCAGGGCGATGAGCACGAAGGTCGGCGCGGCGAGGTAGAGGGAGTTGGCGGCGAGCGCGGCGAGCGTGAGCGCGACGGTGACGCTCGCGACGATCGCCTCGGGCAGCGCCCAGCGCACCGATTCGCTCATCGCGCCGACGTCGCGGGTCACGCGGGTGACGAGGTCGCCGGTGCTCGCCGACTCGACCCGCGACAGCGGCAGCCGCAGGATCGAGCGGATGACCTGCTCGCGGGCGTGGGCGAGCACGCCCTGACCGAGGGCGGCGGCGCCGATCCTGGCCACGAGGGTGAACGCGGCCTGCAGGTCGACGACGGCCGCGACGACCAGGCACGTCACGGCGGCGGCCGAGAGCAGGGCGTCGGCCGTCGCCGGCGACAGCGGCGTCGCGGCGGGATCCGCGCTCCGGTCGGCGGCGGTGCCGACGGCGGCCAGCCGGGCGGCGGTGTCGTCGACGAGGTCGCCGAGCAGCCGTGGCACGACGACGCCGGCGAGGGCGGCGACGGCGTTGGCGAGCACGATGAGCGTGACGAGGCGCCAGCGCCCGGCGAGGAGCCCCCCGAGGAAGCCGACGACCTGGCGCTGCGAGGCGACCGGCAGGCCCTGGGAGGGGCCCATCGCCGTGCGCACGAAGTCGTCCGCGAGCTCTCGGCGCAGCCGGTGCCGCCCCACCCACGCGGCGAGGCGGCGCGGCGGCGACCCGGTGAACGGCCCGCGCAGCGACTGCGGCAGCTCCTGCTCGGGCCGTGCGTCGGCGCCCCAGGTCGCGCGGGACCGCGCGGCGAGCTCGGCGTCGAGGCTCATGACCACCCCTGCCCTTCGTGTCGGTCCAGCGGTGCGCCAGGACCCGCCGTGTCGAGGCGCGTGTCGATACGCGCGTCGATAGGCGCGGCGCTGCCGACGCGGTCGTCGCCGCCTCGCAGCACCGCGGCCCGGTAGGCCGGCTCGTCGGCGAGCAGGTCGGCGTGGGTGCCGATCGCGGCGACCGCGCCGTCGACGAGCAGGACGATCTCGTCGGCGTGCCGCAGCAGCAGCGGCGAGGACGTGGTCACCACGGTGGTCCGGCCGGCGCGCGCCGCGGGCAGCTGGGCGGCGATGCGCGCCTCGGTGTGGGCGTCGACGGCCGACGTGGGCTCGACGAGCGCGAGGATCGGCGGGTCCAGCGCGAGCGCCCGGGCCAGGACGAGCCGCTGGCGCTGACCGCCGGACAGGCCGCGGGCGCGCTCCTGCAGCTGCCCCTGCCAGCCGCCGGGCACGGCGTCGAAGACGTCTTCAGCGGCCGCGGCCACGAGGGCCGCCTCGGCCTGAGCACGGCTGAGGCGGCCGTGCGGGTCGACCGCGTCGCGCAGGGTGCCGGCGAAGACGGCGCCGCCGGCGTCGGCGACGAGCAGGGCCGCGCGCAGGCACGCCAGGTCGAATCGGGACAGGTCCACACCGCCGAGGGTGACGCCCCACGTGCGTCCGGCGGCCTGCTCGTCGCGGCGGGCCAGCTCGGCGCGCTCCCGACGGCGCCGCTCCCGCTCGGTGCGCGCGGCCCGCCCCCGCAGCCCCTCGGGCACGTCGAGGGAGATGGCCTCCTGGGAGCCGCCGGGCAGGTAGCGGCCGAGCCGATCGGCGAGGGCCGCGCCCTCGTCGGTGCTGCCGGCGACGACCATCGTCAGGCGCCCGGGCCGCACGACGAGCCCCGTGGCCTCGTCGACGAGGTCGCCGCGCGGGTCGGGTCGCAGCCGCGCGCGGGCGTCGGGTGCCTGCCACGGCGGCTCCTGCCCGAGGACGGCGATCGTCTTGCGGGCCGACACGAGCGCGCGGGTCGTCTTGTGCGCGCACTCGAAGAAGGTGCGCAGCGGCTGCACGAGGAAGAGCGCGTAGCCGAGGAAGGCGATGAGTTCACCGACGCTCAGGCGGGATGCTGCGACCTGGCCGACCCCCAGATACATGAGCCCGACGAGCAGCGCCCCGGCCATGAGCACGCCGAGGGCGTCGACGCCCGCCTGCCACGACCCGGCCCGCACCCCGGCGGCCCGCACGCGCTGGGACTGCTGGGCATACCGGGAGCCGAAGCGGGCCTCGCCGCCGACGCCGCGCAGGATCCGCAGCCCGGCGACGATGTCGGTGGCCTGCGACGTCAGGTCGGAGGTGCGCGAACGCTCGATCTCCTGCCACCGCTGCATGGGCCGCAGGAAGGGCGTCGCGGCGAGCAGGATGAGCGGGGTCGCGACGAGCAGCACGACACCGAGCAGCACGGAGGTGCGCAGCACGATGACGGCGACGACGCCGACCGCGACGAGCTGCGACGTCGCACGCACGGCGACCTCGAGGAACCCGCCGAACTCGTCGCCGTCGCTACCGGAGACCGACAGCACCTCACCGGTCGGCGTGCGCCGCGGCAGCACGTGCCCGAGCTGCAGCGACTTGTTGGTGACGAGCCGCGTCGTGCCGTGCAGGGCGATGACCCAGGAGCGCACGACGAGGGTGTGGAACGCGATGCCGCACCCGGCCCCGACGAGGGTCAGCACGGCCAGCAGCCCGACCCAGCGGGCGACGGCGCCCGCGTCGCCGACGATGATCCCCTCGTCGACGGCCCGCCCGAAGACCCACGGCCCGAGGGCCTGCGGCACCGTCCACAGGCACGCGACGACCAGACTGCACGCCAGCACCTCCCACTGGTCGCGCGCCAGCCAGCGCAGGAAGGCCGCGGGCGACCGGGTGTCCGGGCGCGTCGCGGCACTCGCATCGTCGGCGTCTGACTCGTAGGCGTGGAGCCTCGGTGGGAAGTCCCTCATGGCGTCCGCCACTGTAGACACGAGCACCGACAGGCTTCGAGGCATTTTTCGCACCCCGCGGCCACCACACCCGGGCGCAGGCTGTCGCGACCGATCCGCGTGGAGCCGATCACGCGCGGCCACGCAGCCACGCGCGGCGGCTCGACGCTGTCTACGCTGCGGTGAGGACCGCCGACCGCAGTCCTGCGAAGCCGAAAGGGAGGCCGCGATGCCCGGCACGTTTTCCTCGCGCGTCGAGAGCGGCTCGGATGATCATGAGCCGGACGACGGGTCGCGCCGGCGCTGGGTGGCCCCGGTCGTGACGTTCGTCGTCGGGGCGCTCCTGGGCGGCGCCGCTGTCGGTCTCGTCATGCGCGGGCAGGACGCGCCCGCGCCGGTCGCGGCGCCGACGACGAGCGCCCCGAGCACCGAGCCCGAGTCGGCGCAGGTCGCGGTGCCGCGCTCCTGCCTGGCGATCGCCGACCAGGCCCAGGAGCTGCAGCAGTCGATCGACACCGCGGTGGCGGCCGCCCGAGACCTCGACGCGGCGCGCCTGTCCGACCTCGTGCGTCAGATCGACGAGCAGCAGGTCGGCCTGCGGGCCGACACCGAGACGTGCCGGCGGGGCGTGGCGACCGCGACGGCCGTGCCGCACCCGAGCACCGCGACGGTCACCGTGACGCAGGGTGGGCGTGACCCGCAGACTCCGGAGCCGACGGCCGAGCCGACACCGACGTCGACCCGCTCCGGTGACGCCAAGGACGAGGCCTCCCGCACGACGCGGCGCCCGACGACGCGGGCGACCACAGGCTGAGGCAGCGACCCCGCCAAGCTGGCCGGCGCTGCGCGAGCCACGCTCGGCGCGGGCGACGCTCAGCGCGAGCGCCACAAGGCACGCAGCCGCTCGTTGCTGTATCGCCGGGCCTCCTGCTCGTCGCGGTAGCTGCGCCGATCGTGCGGCAGCAGCGTGCGATTGGGCCACGCGGCGTGCCGCCCCAGGAGCGTGAGCATCGCCGGCATCATCACGGACCGCACGAGGAACGAGTCGAGCAGGATGCCGATGCTCATCGCGACGGCGAGCTCGTGGAAGGACGTGATGGGGATGACGGCGAGCATCCCGAAGCTCACCGCGAGCGCCAGCCCGGCGGTCGTGATGGCCCGGGAGGTCTCGGGCATGGCCTGGCGGATCGCGTCGGGCAGCGTCATGGAGCGCGCCAGCTCCCACATGCGCCCGACGCCGAAGATGTTGTAGTCCGACCCGAGCGAGACGAGCAGCACGGCGGCCGCGAAGGGGATGTAGAAGGTGATGCCCTCGCGGCCGAGCAGGTCCATGAAGACCCACGTCGTGATGCCGAGCGAGGCGGTGAGCGCCAGCACGCTGGACAGCAGCAGGAAGAGCGGCGCGACGAGGGCCCGCAGAAAGATCGCGAGCAGCAGGAAGTTGACGATGAAGAGCGCGATCGCGATGCGTCCGAGGTCCTTCTCGGTGCCGGTGACCAGGCCTTCGGCGAGCGCGGTGTCGCCGGTGAAGGAGTAGCGGTAGTCGCCGGGCAGGCCTGAGGCCCGGGCCAGCTCGGGCACCTTCTGGCGCAGGTGGGACAGGTCGGAGATGGCGTTGGCGCCCAGCGGGGTGTTGTCGAGGACGACGAGCATGCGCGCGGCCTCGCCGTCGCCGGCGAGCATGAGATTGGGGATCCGCGGGAACTGCTGGCCGGGCCCGATGACGCCGGCGACGCCGGGCTCGTCGGCGATGCGGTGCTGCAGCTCGATGAGGGCCGGCTCGTGGGCGGTGACGCCGGCGCCCTCGATGAGCAGCGTCGACGGTGAGGTGATGCCGGGCGCGAAGCCGGCGGCGGCCGCGGCACTGGCCTTGCTCACTTCGTTGTCGGCCGGCAGTGCTCCGGCGAAGTCGGCGCCGAGCCGGATGCCGAGCAGCGGCAGTGACGCCGCGACGAGCAGGACGGTGCAGACGATGACGGCGAAGAGCGCCGCGGCCTTGCCGACGAGCACCTCCGCGAGCCATGTCGCGGGGCCCGAGGCGCCGGTCTCGATGTCGGTGGAGGCGTCGGTGCGGTCGACGAGCCGCGGGTCGCGCCGGGGCCAGAAGACCTTCGGGCCGAGCAGACTCATGAGCGCCGGCACGAGCGTGACGGAGATGAGCAGGCCGACGAGGATCGTCACGGCCATCGCGGGCCCGAAGGCGCGGAAGAAGTCCTCCTCGGCGACCAGCAACACCGCTGTGCCGGCGGCGACGGTGATGCCGGCGGCGACGATGATCGGCGTGTACGAGCCGACCGCGGCGACGATCGCCTCCTCGACGGTCCCCCGGTGTTTTCGCATCTCGGAGCCGAAGCCGACGACGTAGAAGACCGTGTAGTCGGTGACGATGCCGAGGATGAGCGCGACGAGCAGCGGCCGCAGCTCGGCGGGGATGCCGACGCCGGACGCCTCGCTGATGACCGACAGCAGCCACGTCGTGAGGAAGACCGCGATGCCCGAGGAGCCGAGCGCGAGCAGCGGCACGACGATCGAGCGGAACGCCAGGCCGACGAGCACGAAGATCGCGCCGAGGGTCAGCACCTCGACGCGGGGAATGTTGACCGAGAGCAGCCACCCCTGCTGGGCCCGCGCGGGCACCGACCCGGCGACGCCGACGACGTGGTCCTCGGGCCGGTCGAGGAAGCGGTAGTGGTATTGCCGAGCCGCGGTGTGCTGGTCACCGAAGTCGGCGTCCGGCGACATGAAGAGGTAGGTGATGACGGTCGTGCCGAGCTCGGCCTGGCCGTGCATCCAGCGCACCGTGTTGGCCAGCGGCAGCGCCCCGAGGATCGGCGCGCCGACCGGGTGCTGGTTGACGGCGATCGCCTCGAGGACCGACTCGGCCTGGACCGCCAGCGACAACCCGCGGGGGTCGTGTTGCACGACGGCCGTGCGGCTCGACAGAGGGAAGCCGAAGTGCTCGACGTCGCGGATCTCCGCCTGTGCCGCCTCGCCCGAGACCGGCATGAGGCTCTCGGTCTCGTCGCTGCTGCCGAAGCTCGGCGGATTGGCCAGGAGCCAGGCGGCGACGAGGAGCCAGACGATCAGGATCGGCCACCGCAGGCGGTAGGTCAGCCGCGCGTAGCCGCGCATGAGGCGCGTGCCGCGGCCTCCGGCGCCCGGATCGACCACGGCGGCGCTGTCGGGCGAGTGACGCTCTGACGCTGCCCCGGTCACGGCCGCGACCACCCCCTTCGCTGACGGCACGGTCCGAGAGCACGATAAGCCCGCGCGCTCCCCGGACGCGCTGCGAGGCGCACCCGGGGAGCGATGGACTGCGGCGGCTACGGCTCCGTGCTGTTGATCCGCACGAAGTCGAGGTGCTTCTCGTACTGGTCGAGCACGTCGTGGAGCAGCTGCCCGGTCGTGTAGCCCATGACGTCGTAGCCGGCGCCGCCGTCGTCGAGGTGCACCTCGAGTCGCGTGGTGCGCTCGCGGGTGCCGGCGGCGGCCATGTGGCTCAGGTTCCACACGGCGCCCTCGGCCGGCCGCACGATGTAGACGAAGGGCGACTCGTCGGGGGCGGCGACGGTGCGCAGCTCGACGGAGCCGTCCTCGAGGCGGCGGCACCGCGCCGGCACGCCGCGCTCGCGCAGCTCCTCGGCGACCTCGGTCAGGGCCGGGCCGACGACCCGGTCGAGGTAGCCGCGAGCCTCGTCCTCGTCGACCCGCTGCAGCGCCCGCCCCAGCCGCGCCCGCCAGGTCGTCGCCAGGTGCCGGTCGCGGTCGCCGCCGGCGCGGCCGGCGAACATGTGCGGCAGCCGGTGCCGGGTCGACTCGGTGCGGTGCGTCTCGACGCGCAGCGCGCGATACAGCCCGATCATCACGAAGACGAGCACGATCCCGAAGGGCAGGCCCATGATGACCGTCGCGCTCTGCAGCGCGGGGATGCCGCCGACGGAGAGCATCGCGATGGTCAGGAGGCCGGTCGCGGCCGCCCACACGATGCGCAGCCACGCCTTGCCGTCCTGCTCGGCACGCGGCAGCCGCGAGCAGAGGTTGGCCATGACCAGCGCCCCGGAGTCGGCGGACGTCACGTAGAAGAGGAGCCCGACGAAGGTCGCGAGCCCGATGAGGAAGGTCGCGCCCGGATAGTAGGTGAGCAGCGTGTAGAAGCCCTGCTCGGGGCGGGCGGCGGTGAGCTCACCGAAGGCGGTGTCGCCGCTGCGGATCCGGTCGATCGCGGAGTTCCCGAAGATCGACACCCACATCACGATGTAGCTGAACGGGATGAGCATCGTGCCGACGACGAACTGCCGGATCGTGCGGCCCTGACTGATCCGCGCGAGGAACAGCCCGACGAAGCTGGCCCACGCGATCCACCACGCCCAGAAGAAGAGCGTCCACGCCGCCATCCACTCGGTGGGCTGGTCGTAGGCGAAGGTCTCGCCGGTCATCGACGGGAAGCCGCTGACCAGGTCGCCGACATTCATCACCAGGGCGTTGAGCAGGAATTGCGTCTTGCCGGTGACGAGCACCCACAGCGCCAGCCCGATCGCGAGGATGACGTTGAGCTGCGAGAGCAGCCGGATGCCCTTGTCGACGCCGGTCGTCGCGGAGATCGCGGCCATGACGACGGCGATGACGACGAGCGCGATCCAGGCGGGCGGCCCGTTCTCGATGCCGAAGAGCATCTGCAGGCCCACGTTGAGCTGGACGACGCCGATGCCCAGGGAGGTCGCGACGCCGAAGATCGTGCCGAGGATCGCCGCGATGTCGACGATGTCCCCCAGCGGCCCGTCGAGCCGCTTGCCGAGCACCGGATACAGCGCCGAGCGGACCGCGAGCGGCCGGTCGAGTCGATACGCGAAATACCCCATCGCCATGCCCATGAGCGCATACATCGCCCAGCCGGAGAGCCCGTAGTGGAAGAGCGTCCACATCGTCGCTTCCTTGGCCGCCTCCAGCGTGCCGCCCTCGATGCGCGGGGGCGTCAGATATTGCGTGACGGGCTCGGCGACGGAGAAGAACATCAGGTCGGTGCCGATGCCGGCGGCGAAGAGCATCGCCGCCCAGCTGAACGTCGAATACTCCGGTCGCGAATGCTGCGGGCCCAGGCGCACGTCGCCGTAGCGGGAGAGCCCGATGGCCAGGACGAAGACGACGATCGCGGTGGCCAACGCGATGTAGAACCAGCCGAACCATCCCGAGGTCCAGGCGACCGCGACACCGAGGATCTCGGCGGCGCTGTCCGTGGCGATCAGCGCCCAGCCGGCGATGACGAGGATGCCGATCATGGAGCCGACGAAGACGACGTAATTGGTCTGCGGCTCGGTGTCCGCCGGCGGCGGGTCGGCCGGCGGCGGCGCGGCGGTCATCAGGCGACCCGTCCGTCGCGGGCGGCCTTGGCGGCGGCGACCCCGGCGGCGCTCGGGGGGTCGGTGCGGGCGTCCCAGGCGTCGTTGCGCGGGTCGCCGGTCGGATAGAGCGGCATCCCGGTGCCGTGCCGGTAGATCGGCACGTCCAGCGCCGGCAGCGGGGTGTTGCCGGCGATGAGGTCGGCGGCCTTCTCGGCGACCATCATCACGGGGGCGTAGATGTTGCCGTTGGTGACGAAGGGGAAGACGGAGGCGTCGACGACGCGCAGCCCGTCGATGCCGTGGACCCGCATCGTCGCGGGGTCGACGACGGAGGTGTCGTCGGTGCCCATCTTCGCGGTGCACGAGGGGTGCAGCGCGGTCTCGGCGTCCTTGGCGACCCAGTCGAGGATCTCCTGGTCGGTCTCGACGCCGGCTCCGGGTGAGATCTCTCCGCCGGAGAACGCCGCGAACGCCGGCTGCCCGAGGATGTCGCGGGCGGCGCGGACCATCTCGATCCATTCGCGCCGGTCGTTGCCGGTGCTCAGGTAGTTGAAGCGGATCGCCGGGTGCTCCAGCGGGTCGGTCGAGCGGATCTTCAGGTCGCCGCGCACGTCCGAATACATCGGGCCGATGTGCACCTGGTAGCCGTGCTCGCTCGCGGGCTTGGACCCGTCGTAGCGGATCGCGATGGGCAGGAAGTGGAACATCAGGTTGGGGTAGGCGACGTCGTCGTTGCTGCGGATGAAGCCGCCGGCCTCGAAGTGATTGCTCGACCCGACGCCGGTGCGCCCGAAGAGCCACTGGGCGCCGATCATCGGCTTGTACTTGTGCGCCAGGTAGGGCGCGATCGACACCGGCTGGGTGGCCGCGTGCTGGATGTAGACCTCGAGGTGGTCCTGCAGGTTGGCCCCGACGCCGGGCAGGTCGGCGACGACGTCGATGCCCAGGGCGCGCAGGTCGTCGGCGGCGCCGATGCCCGCCAGCTGCAGCAGCTGGGGTGAGTTGAACGCGCCGCCGCAGAGGATGACCTCGCCGGCGGCGACGCTGCGGTGCGAGCGCCCGAAGCGCAGGTAGTCGACCCCGACGGCCCGGGTGCCTTGCATCCGCATGCCCGTGACCTGCGCCAACGTCTCGACGTCGAGGTTCGGCCGGCTCATCACCGGGTGCAGGTAGGCGCGCGCGGCCGAGAGCCGCCGACCGCGGTGGACGTTGCGGTCGAAGGCCGCGAAGCCCTCCTGCCGGTAGCCGTTGACGTCGTCGGTCAGCGGGTAGCCGGCCTGCTGGACGGCCTCGAAGAACGCCCCGAAGAGCGGGCTCGTCGCCGGCCCCCGCTCCAGCACGAGCGGACCGGACCCGCCGCGCCACGCGTCGGCGCCGGCCAGACACGTCTCCATCCGCTTGAAATACGGCAGGCAGTGCGCGTAGTCCCACTGCTCCATCCCGGCCTCGCCGGCCCACCGCTCGTAGTCCAGCGGGTTGCCGCGCTGGAAGATCATGCCGTTGATCGAGCTGGAGCCGCCGAGCACCTTGCCGCGCGCGTGATAGACCCGGCGCCCGCCCATGTGCGGCTCCGGCTCGGACTCGTACTTCCAGTCGTAGAAGCGGCTGCCGATCGGGAAGGGCAGCGCCGCCGGCATGTGGATGAACGGGTCGAGCTTGGAGTCGTTGCGCCCGGCCTCGAGCACGAGGACGCTCGTGCCCGGGTCGGACGACAGCCGGTTGGCCAGCGCGCTGCCGGCGGACCCACCTCCGACGATGACGTAGTCGTACCGCTTCGACTCGCTCATGAACGCTCCTGTCTGTGCGGGCGCACCGATGCCCGGCTGCCTCGGTCATCTCGTGGGCGAGACGCTATCCGAGGCCACCGACAAGCTGCGAGTGGTCGGGCCTGACGGATTCGCCCTCGACCCGCGGCGAGCGCCGACCCGGAGGGGCTGCGGACGTCCTGGCGGGCACCGTCACCCCACGACGAGCGCGCCCGCGAGGTCGACGCCGAGCGACGCGGCCGCGACGATGCAGGCCCCGACGACGGGCGCGTGGGCATACCCGGCGACGGCGACGCGGGCGGCGAGCTTCTCGCGCAGCGGCCCGGCCTCGAGGAGCCCACCGGCGAGCACGACGGGGTCGGCATCTGCGCCGGCGCCGGGCAGCACGTCCGGCCGGACGCCGCGCAGACTCTCCACCAAGGCGTCGGCTGCGTCGTCGACGATGCGCGCGGCGACCCGATCGTGGGCGGCGTGGGCCAGGGCGATCGGGGCACACTGACCCCACGACGCGGCGGGGAGCCCGTCGGTGGCCCGGATGAGTTCCTGCCCGCCGGCGTCGGCGGGAAGCTCGAGCAGCGCCAGCACACCCGCGGTCATCGCCGTCGTCGGACCGCCGTCGAGGTCGGCCGCCACCGCGCGCAGCACGCGCCGGCCGATCCAGACACCCGAGCCGCGGTCGCCCAACAACCACCCGAGCCCGTCGCGACGTTCGCGCAGCGACCAGTCCTCGAAGCGGGCGGCGACGGCGCCGGTCCCGGCGAGCAGGAGCGCGCCGCTGCTGCTGAGGGCGACACTGCGGTAGGCGATCTCGAGGTCGGTGACGACGATCGGTACGACGGTCACCCCGGCTGCGGCCAGGGCCCGCGCGACGAGCGCCTCGACCTCCTCCCGGCGCGCCTCCGTGCCCGCGATGCCGACGCACACCGCCTCGACCCGGGCGTCGAGTGCCGAGGCGTCGCGCCGTGGTCCCGCAGCGGAGGGCCCCCTGTCGGCTCCGACGTCGAGGCTCGCCGCGGCGTCGAGCGCCTGCCGGACGGCGTCCGCGAGGTTCGCGGCAGGGTCACCGACGGCGGAGCGCACGTTCGCGCCGCCGGAGCGCCCCCGACCGAGCGCCCGACCTGCCGCATCGCACACGAGCGCACGCGTCGACGTCCCACCCGCATCCACCCCGAGCACCACCGGCGTCGTCATACCCAGCCCCTCACCTTCTCGATCGCCCCATCGTCCCGGCTCATCGCACGCGCATGGCGTGGGCCATTCCCCTCAGCACGCTTTGGTGCTAATTTCCGAGTCAACCGAACTTTGCGGTACATAGTTTCACGCGCTGACGGCACGGTCGGCGATCGACTCGAGGAGGAGACACGATGAGCAAGCGTCTGGCGGGCACGACGGCGGGGCTCATCGCCCTGACCCTGACGATGGCGGCGTGCGGCGGTTCCGGCGACAGCGGTTCGAGCGGCCAGGGCGGTGCCACCGGAGGGGGTGGCGCCGACGGCGCGGGCAAGAAGCTGTCGGTGTGGATCATGGAGGGCACAAACCCCGACTCCACGGCCTACTTCGAGAAGGTGAAGACCGCCTTCAAGGAGAAGACCGACGCTGACCTGGACATCCAGATGGTCCCGTGGGCCAGTGCCAGGGACAAGTTCACGACGGCGATCGCGGGCGGCACGACGCCGGACGTCGCCGAGGTCGGCACGACGTGGACGCCGGAGTTCGCCGACGCCGGCGTGCTCGCCGATCTCACCGAGCGCGTCTCGGGGGCCAAGCTCGACGGCGACCTCGTCGACGGGCTCAAGGAGGCCGGCACGGTCGAGGGCAAGCTCTACGGCATGCCCTGGTACGCGGGCGTCCGCTCGTTCCTCTACAACAAGGACGTCTTCACCAAGGCCGGCATCACGACGCCCCCGACGACCTGGGCGCAGCTGTCCGACGCGGTCGCCAAGATCAAGAAGTCCGACCCCAAGATCACGCCCTTCCCCGTGCCGGGCGCGAGCGAGTTCACGACCGTCCCCTTCATCTGGGGCGCGGGCGGCGAGCTGGCCACGCAGGAGGGCGACGCGTGGAAGAGCGCCCTCGCCCAGCCGCAGGCCGTCGAGGGCATCACCTACCTGAGCACGCTGGCGAAGACGTCCTCCAACGCCGCGGCCCCGACGTGGACGGAGAAGGACGCGCTCACCGCCTACGGCAAGGGTCAGGCCGCGATGGTCGTCGCGGGCTCGTGGACGCCCGGCACCCTCGCCAAGGACGCTCCCGACATCGCGAAGAAGACCGGCGCCTTCGTCATGCCCGGCAAGAGCGGCATGGCCCCCTCCTTCACCGGCGGCTCGCACCTGGGCATCTTTGAGAAGAGCCCGAACCAGGACCTCGCGTGGAGCTTCGTCGAGCTCATGACGACCGGCGACCTCGCCGCGCAGTGGGGCCAGGAGTCGAACTACTTCCCCGGCCAGAAGAGCCTGCTCGAGAAGCAGCTGACCTCCGGCGACGAGCTGACGAAGGTCTTCGCGAAGCAGATGACCGAGGGCGGCAAGTCGGTGCCGGTGTCGCCGCTGTGGGGCAAGGTGCAGGGCGCCAAGATCGTCCCGACGATGATGCAGTCGATCCTCTCCGGTGCGAGTGACGTGCAGAAGGCCGCCGACCAGGGCGCCAAGGACATGGACGCCGCCTTCGCCGGCAACTGACAGCGGCGGCGTCTCGTGGGTTTCCATCGCGCGCAACGGCTGCGGCCCTGGGCGCTGCTGACGCCCACCCTGGCGATCATGGCGGTGCTGCTGCTGTGGCCGCTGGGGCGGGTCGTGTGGCTGTCGTTCCAGAACTACGGCCTGCGCGAGCTCAACCGCGGGACGACGAACTTCATCGGCCTGAAGAACTACACGACGGTCCTGTCCGACCCCTACCTGTGGAAGGTCGTGCTGCCGAACACCGTCGGCTTCGCGGCCGTGTGCGTCGTCGCCACGGTGGTGCTCGGCACGCTCGTCGCGCTCTTCCTCAAGGGCCTGCCGACGGCCTGGCGGTATGTCGCGTCGAGCGCCGTCATGGTCGCGTGGGCCGTGCCGGCGATCACCGGCACGTACGTCTGGGTCTTCCTCTTCGACCCAGCCGACGGGCTCGTCACGCACGCCCTCGCCGGGCTCGGGCTCATCGAGGTCGGGACCGTCAACTGGTTCCTCGAGCGGGGGACGTTCTTCGGCATCGCCGCGCTCAACGTCGTCCACCACGGCTTCCCCTTCGTCGCCGTCACCGTGCTCGCCGGGCTGCTCACCATCCCCGACGAGCTCTACGAGGCGGCGACGATCGACGGGGCCGGGGCCTGGGAGCGCTTCGCACACGTCACCGTGCCCGCGCTCAAGCCGATCTTCGCCGTCGTGACGATCCTGTCGACGATCTGGGACTTCAAGGTCTTCACGCAGATCTTCCTCATGCCCGGCGGGGGCGGCACGAACCGCGAGGTCTTCAACCTCGGCGTGTGGAGCTACATCCAGAGCTTCGCCCAGGGCAAGTACGGGCTCGGTTCGGCCTTGGCCGTGCTGCTCACGCTCCTGCTGCTCGCCATCACCGCCGTCTACCTGCGCACGCTCTTCGCCGAGGAGGACCTGTGAGCACGCCCGTCAGCGCGGTGACCCCCGGCCGCCCGCCCCAGCCGACCGTCCGGCCGTCCCGGCAGCGGCTGACGCCATGGCAGGGCCTCGGACTCGTCGTGCTCCTGGGCTTCGCGCTCTTCCCCGCCTACTGGATGGTGTCGACGGCGCTCGACCCGCGCGCGGGCTCACGCGGCGGGTCGCTCCTGCCGGGCGGGGTGACGCTGGAGTACTTCGACTTCGTGCTCTCCGACGCGGGCTTCGGGCGGTTCCTGCTCAACTCCGCGCTCGTCGCCGTCGTCACCGTGGTCATCTCCTCGCTCGTCGCGCTGTTGGCGGCCGTCGCGGTGGCGCGCTTCCGCTTCCCGCTGCGCAAGCAGATCCTCGTCATGATCCTCGTCGCGCAGATGGTGCCGCTCGAAGCGCTCGTCATCCCGCTGTTCCTGCAGGCCAGGTCGCTGCACCTGCTCAACAGCCTGCTCGGGCTCGCGATCGTCTACCTCGCCTTCAGCCTGCCCTTCGCGGTCTGGCAGCTGCGCGGGTTCGTCGCCGCGGTGCCCGTCGAGGTCGAGGAGGCCGCGTATGTCGACGGCTGCGGCTGGGGGCAGATGTTCTGGCGGGTGCTCCTGCCGCTCGTCGCCCCGGGGCTCGTCGCGACGAGCGTCTTCAGCTTCATCACGGCGTGGAACGAGTTCATCTTCGCCCTCACCTTCCTCCAGCAGGACGACAAGTACACCGTCGCGATCGGCCTGCAGAAGTTCTTCACGGAGCACTCCGCCGACTGGGGGCCGATCATGGCGGCCTCGACGCTCATCACCGCGCCCGTCGTCATCTTCTTCCTCCTCGTCCAGCGCAATCTCGTGTCCGGGCTGTCGGCCGGGGCGGTCAAGGGATGAGCGCGTCGACCCCTCCGGCCGAGCGCCGCCGGCCGGAGGACGGCGAGGCGCGGCAGCTCGCGCTCGGGGTGCTGTTGTCGGGCTTCCCGGGCACCGACGTGCCGGGATGGCTCGCCGACGCGATCCGCGACGGGCTGGCCGGCGTCATCCTCTTCGCGCAGAACACCCCTGATGTCGCCACGACCCGACGGCTCACCGACGCCCTGCGGGCGTGTCGTTGCCCTGATCCTCGCGGTGAGGGTCGAATCAGCGGGCGCAAAATTTTGCGGGCCGATTCACGATCAGCTGACGGATCGCGAATCAGCGCGATCTCCCGGAGTTCTGCGGCGAATGGCGATGCCGCCGTCCGCGCGGGTGCACCGCTGCCGCTCGTCGTCGCCGTCGACGAAGAGGGGGGCGACGTCACGCGGCTGCAGTCCGCGCAGGGGTCGCTGCTGCCGGGGAACGCCGCACTGGGGGTCGTCGACGACATCGACCTGACCCGCGCCTGCGGGCGTGCGCTCGGGCGGCTGCTCGCTTGTGCCGGAGTCGATCTCGACCTCGCGCCGGTGCTCGACGTCAGCTCCGATCCGCGCAACCCCGTCGTCGGGACGCGGTCCTTCGGTGCCGACCCGGCGCTCGTCGCCCGGCACGGACGGGCGTTCACGCAGGGGCTCGCGGAGTCCGTCGCGACGTGCGGTAAGCACTTCCCTGGGCACGGCTCGACGCGGGTCGACTCGCATCTCGCGCTGCCGGTGCTCGACGTCTCCGACGAGGTGCTGCGCACGCGCGACGGGCTGCCGTTCGCCGAGCTGATCGCGCCTGCCGGCGCGGCTGATCCAGGCGCGGCTGGGTCCGACGCACCGGTCCTGGACGCGGTGATGACCGGACACCTCGTCGTGCCTGGGCTCGGCCCGGCGCCGGCGAGCCTGTCGCGGTGGGCCACCGAGCGGTTGCGCGCCATGGGCCACGAGGGGCCGATCATCACCGACGCCCTCGGCATGGCTGCGATCGCCGACGCGCACGGCCTCGGCGAGGCGTGCGTCCTCGCCCT
>JAVTVZ010000234.1:0-2071 GCA_032229625.1 Dermatophilaceae bacterium
TGGATCTGTAGGCCGATGACAGTCTGTAGGCCGATGACGAAGCGACAGGAGCAGTGCCGATGACTACCCCGCAGGCGCGAGCCGACCTGCCCGCCGCGATCGAGGCGCTCGTGCGCGTCGGCGGTGCCAGCGGGCTGCCCGCCGAGCAGGTGCGCGACGAGGGCCGCAGCCTCGCCGCCGGCGTCGTCGAGACCTCCCGCCCCGGCGGCGTCCACCGCCAGTGGCAGGACGTCATGGGCGGCAGCGTGCAGGACTTCTTCGACAGCGCCTCCCGCGGCCGGCGCTTCGCCTCCGGGCCGACCGGGCTGCTCGGGCAGCTGCTCGCCGACCGGCCCGGTGACGCGGCCGCCTACGCGCGGGCCCTCGGCGACGTCGCGGCCGCTGCGGCGACCATCCCCGGTGCGCCGCGCGAGGCGGTCGGCCGCGCCACCCTCACCGGCGCCACCCAATTGCGCGCCGCGGGGGTCGCCGCCGCCGTCCCCGGCGTCACGCCGCCGGTGTCGGTGCCGGACGCGGTGCCCGCGGCGCCCAGGGGCAGCGCCGGCGGGCCGTTGCCCACGTCCGGCGGGCCGTTGCCCACGTCCGGCGGGTCGAGCCTCGACCTCGGGCCGCAGACCTCGACGCCACCGCCCGTCGGGCTCTCGGCGCAGCGCGTGCTCGACCAGCTCGGCGCCCTCTCGGAGTCGACCCGCGCGATCCTGCGCGACCACCTCGGCGGCCGCGACGCCGGCTCGGGCGGTGGCGCCGGCAGCGGCGGCGGCGGCAGTGTCGGCAGTGGCGGCGGCAGTGTCGGCAGCGGCGGCGGCACAGCGGGGCCGCTCTTCCCGACGCCGCAGTTGCAGGACCCCTACGCACCACCGGTGTGGGACGAGCCCGAGGCCGGCGACACCTCCGCGGCTCCCGCGGGACCAGCGGCTCCCGCCGGACCAGCGGCTCCCGCCGGACCAGGGGCTCCCGCGGCGGCCGTCGCCGCGCCCGCCGAGACGGTGGAGCCCGAGCCGGAGCCGGTGGCGGACAAGAGCGTCGAGGAGCTGCTCGCCGAGCTCGACGACCTCATCGGGTTGGGCCGCGTCAAGCGCGAGGTGCACCGTCAGGTCGCGATGTTGAAGATGGATCTGCGCCGCCAGGAGGCGGGGCTGAAGACGGCGACCGTGACGCGGCACCTCGTCTTCGTCGGCAACCCTGGCACCGGCAAGACGACCGTCGCGCGACTCGTCGGCGGGATCTATCACGCCCTCGGGCTGCTCGCCAAGGGTCAGCTCGTCGAGGTCGACCGCAGCGAGCTCGTCGCCGGATACCTCGGGCAGACCGCCGAAAAGACCGTCAAGGTCGTCGAATCCGCTGCCGGCGGAGTGCTCTTCATCGACGAGGCCTACACCCTCGCCGGTGATCAGTACGGGCAGGAGGCCGTCGACACCCTCGTCAAGGAGATGGAGGACCGGCGCGCCGAGCTCGTCGTCATCGTCGCCGGATACCCCGAGCCCATGGCCCGTTTCATCGACACCAACCCGGGGCTGGCCAGCCGCTTCCGCACGACGATCACCTTCGACGACTACAGCGACGACGAGGTGAGCGCGATCCTGGAGTCCATGGCCGCGGCCAACGACTACGACCTCGACCCGGCGGCGCTGCGGCGCTTCCGTGAGATCCTCGCCGCGACACCGCGCGACGAGACCTTCGGCAACGGGCGCTTCGCGCGCAACATGCTCGAAGGCGCGATCGGCCGGCACGCCTGGCGGCTGCAGGACGTCGACGAGCCCACCACCGAGCAGCTGCGCACGATCGAGATGGCCGACCTCGAGGATCTCGAAGACTTCACACAGGACGACGTCGCACCGGACGCCGACCTCGACGACGCAGCCTCCGAGTCCCGCGACGCTGCCGGCGACCTCGCCGACGAGGGCGCGGGCAGCGACGATGCCGGGGCCACCGCGGACGTCGGCAGCCCCGGCGCGTCGGGCGCTCCGGGGGCGTCGTTCGGCCTCGACGCCCGGACGGACGACCCCCGCCAGAGGTCCGGCGCCGACGACGACACGCAGGCCCGGTCGTGAGCGCCGCCGAGCGGCGCCGC
>JAVTVZ010000234.1:2171-11108 GCA_032229625.1 Dermatophilaceae bacterium
CCGGCGCCGACGACGACACGCAGGCCCGGTCGTGAGCGCCGCCGAGCGGCGCCGCGGCGGGCGCTCCGGGGGCCGAGCGCGGCCCACCGGGGCCGCGGCGAGCGCCTCGGCGGGCGCCCCCGCGAGTGCACCCGCACCGGCGGCGGCGGCCTCGCCGGCCACGCCGTCGGCGGCCAGGAGTGCGGCGGCCAGGAATGCGGCGGCCACGAGTACGGCGGCCACGAGTACGACGGCCACGAGTGCGGCGGCCACGTCGAGCGCACCGCCCACGTCCACCGCGGGGGCCACGTCCGCAGCGTCGAGCACGCCGACCCCGGCCCGGCGGACCACGCCCGAGATGCTGCGGCGGCTGTCGGCCTACGGGCTGCTCGCGGGTGTGGTCACCGGTGCGACGGCGTTCGGCGCGATCCTCTACGGCGAGTCGCAGGCGGCCGCGACCGTCCGGACGCTGGCGACGGCGGCCGCGGCGACCGACGCGGCCACCTCGCTGGCCGACGTCCGCGCCCAGGCGACCACCGCGCACCTGCGCGGCGGGACCGCGTCCGCGCAGGACGTCACGAACTCGCTCGGCGCCGCGTCCGCGGCCCTGGCCCAGGTCGAGACCGCCGACGGCGAGCTCGCCGAGCAGGTCGCCGCCGCCCAACGGGCCCTGCCCGCCTACGCCGTCGCGGCCGCCGCGGCGGTCACCGACTCCGGCGCGAGCCCCGACGCGGCGTCGGGCCAGGCCCTGGTGCGGGCCGACAGCACCCTCGCCGAGCAGACCGCCGTCATCACCCAGCTCGCCACCCAGGGCCGCGAGACCTCCCGGGCGCCGCAGGCCGTCGCGCTGCTGCCGCTGGTGCTCGGGGGCGCCGCCACCGCGCTGCTCGCCGGGGCCGGTTGGTGGCTGGCCCGCCGCACCCATCGGGTCATCAACCCCCCGCTGGCCGTCGGCACCCTGCTCGTCGCCGGAGCGACCGCTCTCGGCGTCGGCGCGACCGTGCAGCCGCTCATGGCGGCCGCGGCGCCCGCCCAGACCGGATCGCTGTCGTCGGCGGCCGCCGCCCGCGAGGCCGGCGCCGAGGCCCGCGCGGCCGAGCTGGCCGCGCTGCTGCCCGGCGCCGACATCGCCAACGCCACGGCCGACTCCGACCGGGCCGGCGCCCGCGTCGAGGCCGCACTGACCGCCGACTCCGCGCTGGGGTCGGCGAGCACGACGACGTGGTCGACCTACGATCAGGTCCGCGCCCGCACCCTCGCCCAGGCCACCTCCGAGCGCACCTCCGCCGCGACTTCCGCGACGACCACCGGGCAGAACAGCTACGCGGCCTACCGCGCGTCGCTGCCGGCCGTGACCGCCAACCCCGCCCTGCCGGCCGGCGGCGCCACCCCGTGGGCCTGGCTCGCGCTGCTCGCCGGCATCGGCGGCGGCTCACTGGCCTGGATCGGACTCGACCGCCGCCTGAAGGACTACCGATGAGCAGCCAGTTCGCGATCGCCCCCACCGCGCCCGGCGCGATGGGCCAGGACGCGCCGCCCGAGGCGCTGCTCGCCTACCTGGGCGAGCTCGGCACGTGGCGCGACCGGCGCCGGGTCGAGCTCGACGCCCTCGACGAGGCGTCGATGCGCTCCCCCGAGAGGGCCGCCCTGACCCCCGACATCCTGCTGTCGATGGCGCTGTGGCAGGCCGTGGCCCAGCGCCACGACCTGCTCGTCGCGACGTGGGACTCCGGGCGGGTGCTCGAGCCCGAGCGGCGCCGCCTCGTCACGCTCATCTGGGGGCGCCTCGACCAGCGCGCCGCCGACGGCAACGCGCTCGCGGTGAGCCTGCCCGAGGCGTGCCGCCTCAGCGACACCCTCGCGGCGTCGCTGCGCTCACGGCTGCAGCTCGAGGGCGCCGAGCCCGACGTGTCCGCGCGGGTGCGCGAGCAGCGCGCGGCCGTCGAGCGCATCCGCGACCTCGTCGCCGCCGTGCCCGCAGGCGCCCGCGACTCGGCCCAGCAGGTGCTGATCACCCTCGACCGCCGCCTCGTCGACATCACCGACCGCGCCAAGCGCGGCGCCGACGTCGGCGGGCTGCTGCCCAGCCTCGAGGCCGACAGCGCCCGCGCCGAGCGCGACCTCATCGTCGGGGCCTCCCGGCGCACCCAGGCCAAGCACGACCTCGCGCAGGCCCGGCAACGCCGCGACGAGCTCGCCGCCCGCGGCGACGCGCTGCGCCGCCTCGTCGAGACCGCCGTCGCCCAGGTCACCCCCGCCCCGCGCCTCGGCGTGCCCGACGTCACCGCCCTCGGTGAGCCCGACGCGGCCGGCGTCACCGACTACCTGCAGCGGCTCGACCGGGTCGCCGCGGCCCTGGAGACCGTCCACGGCGCCTACTCCCAGGCGTTGGCGCGCCGCGACGAGCTCGCCGGCCAGATCGAGGCCTGCGCCGCGCGCGCCGCGGCCTGGGACCCCACGACGCATCCCGGCGCCGCCGACGACCTCACCGCCCTGACCCGCCGCGCCCGGGACACGCTCGCACAGACTCCTGTGCGGTTGGACCGGCTCGCCGCCCTCGCGGCCGCGCAGCAGGCCTACGTCTCCGCGACCGAGCGGCCGGCGCGATGACCGGCGACACGTGCCGCCAGACCGGCTGCCCCGGCACCTATGTCGACGGCTACTGCGACTTCTGCGGCTTCCCCGACCCCGACGGCCAGGCGGGATACTCCGTGCCGACCGCGACGGCCGCCTCGACGCTGGAGCACGAGCAGCCGGCCGCCCCCGCGGCGGGCGACCCGACCGCGGCGCCCGCCGCGCCGGGGGCACCCGCCGGCGCCCGCGCCCGCGGCGAGGAGGGCAGCAGCGCGCTGCCGCCCGAGCAGCAGGCCGTCGTCGTGCCGCACGTCGCGGGCCACCGCCCCGGAGCCCGCGGCGTGCCCGGCGGCCGGTCCGTCGCGCTCGGCACCGCCCGCGGCACCGGCGCGACCCGGCAGATCCGCCCCGGCGCGCGGCGGGTGCGCCGCTCCAGCCTCGGCGCGGGCCTGACCGCCGTGCCCGCCGCGGCCACCGCCGACCCGGCCGCGGCGGTCATGACCGATCCGGTCGTCCCCGAGGAGAAGCGCAACTGCCCCTCGTGCGGGGCCCCCGTCGGCCGCGGACACGGCGACACCCCGGGACGCACCGAGGGCTACTGCCCGCAGTGCCGCAACCCCTACTCGTTCACCCCCAAGCTCGCCCCCGGCGACCTCGTCGGCGGGCAGTACGAGGTCGTCGGCTGTCTCGCCCACGGCGGCCTCGGGTGGATCTACCTGGCTCGCGACAAGAACGTCTCCGACCGCTGGGTCGTCCTCAAGGGCCTGCTCAACGCCGGCGACGCCGACGCCCTCGCCGCAGCGGTCGCCGAGCAGCGCTTCCTCGCCCAGGTCGAACACCCGCTGATCGTCGAGGTCTACAACGTCGTCACCCACGACGGCGCCGCCTACACCGTCATGGAGTATGTCGGCGGCACCAGCCTGAAGGAGCAGCTCAAGGCCCGCATGGCCGCCGCAGGCGGCAGCTATGACCCGCTGCCCGTCGAGCACGCGCTGGCCTTCGTGCTCGAGGTCCTCCCGGCCTTCGCCTACCTGCACGACCTCGGGCTGCTCTACTGCGACTTCAAGCCCGACAACCTCATCCAGGTCGGCGGCTCCGTCAAGCTCATCGACCTCGGCGGGATGCGGCGCATCGACGACCTCGACTCCCCGATCTACGGCACGGTCGGCTACCAGGCCCCCGAGATCGCCGAGCTCGGCCCGTCGGTGCCCAGCGACATCTACACGATCGGGCGCACGCTCGCGGTGCTCACCAACGAATTCCGCGGATATCAGACACGCTTCGCGACGAGCCTGCCCCCGGCGTCGGGCATGCCGGCCTTCGCGCGGCACGACGCGTTCTATCGGCTCGTCGCCAAGTGCTGCGCGCTCGACCCGGCCGACCGCTTCCAGACGATCGAAGAGCTGCGGGTGCAGGTCTACGGCGTGCTGCGTCAGGTCGTCGCCGATCAGCGCGGCGGCAGCGTCGCGGGCCAGACGATCCCCTCGACGCTCTTCGAGGCGCCCGTCGTCACCGGCGACTCCCTCGGCTGGTGGGAGCTGCCCGCCCTGCGCGTCGACGAGCACGACCCGATGCTCGGCTGGCTCCAGACGGTCCGCGAGCTCGACCCCGCCCGTCGCAGCCGCGAGCTGGCCGCCGCGCCCGAGCAGAGCGCCGAGGTGCTGCTCGAGCGGGCCCGCACCGCGCTGTATGCCGGCCGGCACGAGGACGTCACCGCCGTCACCGACGAGCTGCTCACTCTCGACCCGTGGGAGTGGCGGGCACTGTGGCTCGTCGGCCTCGACGCGCTCTCCCGCGATGACGCGCCCGCCGCGCAGGCCGCCTTCGAGACCGTCTACGGGCAGGTGCCCGGTGAGCTCGCGCCACGCCTGGCGCTCGCGCTGACCCACGAGCTGGGCGCCGACTCCGCGGCGGCCGAGCGCGACTACCTGACATGCCTGCGCACCGACGGGGCGTATACGACGGCCGCGGCCTTCGGGCTGGCGCGGCTGCGGTCGGCGCGGGGGGACTCCCGGGGTGCGATCACCGCGCTGGACCTCGTGCCGCCGGCGAGCGCGGCCTTCGGACGGGCCCGCTGGCTGCGAGCCGAGCTGAGCGCGCACGGCGGCGACGGGCCGGCCGACTACGATCGGGCGCTGCGCGACGGCGACCGGCTCGAGGCCGGGCCGGCGCAGCGGGCCGCCTTCCGCGTGCGGGTGCTCGAGCAGGCCCTCGCCCACGTCACGGCGCAGCCCCCGCCGAAGGACACGACGATCGGCGGGGTGCGCGCGGCACCGCGACCGCTGCGGCTCGCCCTCGAAGAGGGATATCGCTCCCTCGCCGCGCTGACCACCGACCCCGACGAGCGCGCGAGGCTCGTCGACCAGGCCAACTCCGTCCGTCCCTGGAGCTTCGTATGAGCGACCCGCACCCTCCGCAGCACCCTCTCGACCCGGCGACGCCCACGCCACCTGCGCCCGCCGGCCGGCCCGAGGCGCCCGCCGCGGCGGGCCTCTCGCTCGTCGTCGAGCCGTCGGAGACCGACGCGGCGCGAGCGACGGGTGAGCCGGCGGCGACGGAGCGAGCCGGCGGGCTCGACGGAGCCGAGGCAGCGGGCGGGGTCCCCGGACCTGACAGCGCCACCGGACCTGACCGGACCGCTGGGCCCGACCCGAGCGCTGGGCCCGACCCGAGCGCGGGACCTGACGGGGCCGACCGGCCAGACGGTGCCGGCCGACCTGACGGTGCCGACCGGCCAGACGGGGACACCGGGACGCAGGCGGTGGCCGGCTCGGCCGACACCGCCGGCGACGGGATGCTCGTGTTGGGTGCCCCGGTCGTGCCGCTGACGCCGCCCGAGCCCACCGGGCCGCCTGCCCCGGCGGCGCCACGCTGCGCCGAGTGCGGCGGGGCCTACGACGCGGATGGCTACTGCACGCAGTGCGGCGCCCGCCGCCCCAACCCACGCCACCACTACGAGCTCGTGGGGCCTACGCCCGACACGACCACCGACGCCACCGATGCCACCGCCGCCGATGTCGCCGCCACGCCTGCCACGGCACCTGGCGCGGCGGCCGGCGCGCAGTCCGCCGGCGGGGCGCGGGGCTGGGGCGACCTCGGCGGCGAGCGCACGATCACGCTGAAGCCCTCGCCGCGGACGGCCGCCGACGTGTGGGTCGCCGGGGTGTGCGACCGCGGCATCCGCCACCTGACCAACGAGGACGCCCTCGCCGTGCACGCCGCGCCGGCGCAGGCGGACGGTCGCGTGCCGCGGCGCGCCGCGCTCGTCGTCAGCGACGGGGTGAGCACCGCGAGCCGGTCGTCCCGCGCGAGCCAGGACGCCGTCGACGCGGCCCTCGACGTGCTCGTCTCGTCGCGGTCCCGCGGCCTCGCGGGCGTCGCCTCTGCGCATGTCGGTGCCCTCAGCGGCCGGCTCGACGCTGCGATCGACGCCGCGAACGACGCCGTGCTCGCCGTCGCCGAGGGCCCCGACACCCCCGAGGACCTCGAGCGCACCGGCATCACGCACGTCTCCGACCCGGCCTGCACGATCGTCGCCGCGATCATCGACGACGACGTCGCGGTCATCGGCGGCGTCGGCGATTCGCGCGCCTACTGGCTGCCGGATGCCGGGCCGGCGCGGCAGCTGTCGATCGACGACTCGTGGGCCCAGGAGCAGATGACCATGGGGGTGCCGCGCGCCGAGGCAGAGGCCGGCCGACACGCCCACACCATCACCCGGTGGCTCGGACCGGAGGCGCCCGACCACACCCCGACGAAGGCGACGCTGCCGCTGACCGACCCCGGCTGGCTGCTGCTGTGCAGCGACGGGCTGTGGAACTACGTGCCCTCCCCCAGCGCTCTCGCGGGGCTGGCCCGCGACATCGCGGCGACGCTGCCGCGGCCGACCCCGCCGCTGCTGCTGGCGCGCCGGCTCGTCGAGTGGGCCAACGCCCAGGGCGGGCGAGACAACATCACCGTCGCCCTGGCCCGCATCGACCCCGACACCGCGCCGGACAGCACCGACACCGACACCGACACAGACACAGACGCAGACGCAGAGCCAGGCCTCGCCGCAGGCGCGGACACCGCAGCGGGCGCCGGCGCTGAGGCAGGTGACGCGGCGTCGCCGGCCGTCCCCGACGGTCAGGCCGGGGCGGACCGCCCGGCGACCGCAGCGCAGGGGTCGGCACCGACCTCGGCGGCACGCACGCAGGAGCTGCCCGTCGTGGCGCCGGGCCCCGCGGCCCACGCGCCTGCGGCACCTGCACCGCCGGCCGCGCCGACCGCGCAGCCCACCACGCAGCCCACCGCGCCGCCGAGCGCGCCGACCCACCAGCCGACACACCAGGAGGGACAGCGCTGATGGCCGACTTCTCAGCCGCCGTCTACCAGAACGAGTTCCTGCCCGAGGGCGGGACCGACGTCCACGCGATCGTGACGGTCACCGCCCGCAACGCCGGCGGCGCCGGGCAGACCGGCGCCGGTGACGCCGGCGAGATCATCGTCGTCGACACGTCCGGGTCGATGGAGGACGCCGGGGTCGAGGCCGCCCGCTATGCCGCGGCGGCCGCGCTCGACCAGATCCTCGACGGGGTGTGGTTCGCGGTGATCGCCGGCAACCACCAGGCGCGGCTGTGCTTCCCCGACGGCTACTCCGCCGCGATGGTCCGCATGGACGCCCAGACCCGAGCCGCTGCCAAAGCGTCTCTGAGCAGGCTGTATGCCGACGGCGGCACCGCGATGGGCACGTGGCTGCTGGCCTCGGCGCAGCTCTTCGACACCGTGCCGTCGCTGACGCAGCGGCACGTGATCCTGCTGACCGACGGGGAGAACCAGCACGAGACCCCCGAGCAGCTGTCGCGGGCCATCGCGACGGTGCGGGGCCGATTCCAGGCCGACTGCCGGGGCCTGGGCGCGGCGTGGCAGGTCGAGGAGGTGCGCCGCATCGCCCAGGCCCTCATGGGCACCGTCGACCTCATCCCGCGCCGCGAGGACATGGCGCTGGAATTCGAATCGCTCATGCGCACGTCGATGGGCCGCGGCATCGCCCAGGCCCAGCTGCGGGTGTGGGCACCCCAGGGGGCGGAGGTGCTCTTCGTGCGGCAGGTCGCGCCGACGCTGGAGGACATGACGGCCCGGCGGCAGCAGCTCAACCCGCTGACCGGCACCTATCCCACCGGCGCGTGGGGCGATGAGGCCCGCGACTTCCACATCGCGATCCGCCTGCCCGCCAAGGCCGTCGGCGCGGAGCAGCTCGCCGCGCGCGTGCAGCTGGCCGTCGGCGAGGACGTCGTCGCGCAGGGCCTGGTCAAGGCGAAGTGGTCCGGCGACGACAGCCTCACCGCCCGTATCAACCCCGAGGTCGCGCATTACACCGGCCAGACCGAGCTCGCGTCGGCCATCCAGCAGGGCCTGGCCGCCAAGGCCGTCGGCGACGACACGACCGCGACCGACCGTCTCGGGCGCGCCGTGCAGCTCGCGGCGCAGACCGGCGACGACGGCGCGACGAACAGGCTGCGCCGGGTCGTCGACATCGACGACGCCGCGACCGGCAGCGTCCGGCTGCGGCGCAACGTCGACCGGCTCGACGAGATGGCGCTGGACACCGCGTCGACGAAGACCGTGCGGGTGCGCAAGTGAGCGTCCGCTGCCCGCAGGGGCACGACTCGGACTCGAGCGACTACTGCGACATCTGCGGCAGCCCGATCGCCGCGGCCTCCTCCGCCGGTGCGGGCGCGGGGTCGGTCTCGGCGGTGCCGGGCTCCGGCGGGTCCGGGGTGGGCGGGCCGGCACCAGGCGCGGGCGCATCCCAGGCCTCGCCCACGCCGCCGGCGGCGCCCGCCGGGCAGGAGTGCCCCAACTGCGGCACCGGCAACACCGCCGACGCGCTCTTCTGCGAAGCGTGCGGCTATGACTTCACGACCGGCGTCATGCCCCGACCCGTCGCCCTCACCGACGGCACGTATGTCGGCGGCACCCCCGCCGAGTCCCGCGCCGAGTCGCGCGCCGAGTCCCGCGCCGAGTCGCGCGCCGAGTCCCGCGTCGCGGCCGCCCCGGCAGCGACGGACCGGGCCGCCGCGGATCCGACCGTCGCGCCGCCCGAAGCACCCGCGCAGGCCGAAGCACCCGCGCAGGCCGAAGCACCCGAGGAAGCCGAAGCACCCGAGGAAGCCGAGGCTCGTCAGCCGACAAAAGCACGCGCGCACGCCGAGGCTCCTGAGCCGGCCGCGAGCGGCGCGCCGGTGGCGAGGCAGGCACCTGGCAGGGAGCAGGCGCCGCAGTCGCGGGCCCCCGAGCCGCCGGAGTCGGTGGACCCGCCCGAGTCCGCTGACCCGCCGGAGCCCGCTGACCCGCCCGAGTCCGCTGACCCGCCGGAGCCCGCTGACCCGCCCGAGTCCGCCG
>JAVTVZ010000234.1:11208-24026 GCA_032229625.1 Dermatophilaceae bacterium
CGGCTCCCCCGGCCCGGACGCGCGAGCCGGCGCCCGCGACGCCCCCGGCCACGTCATCCCCGCCCCCGTCGCCGCCGGTCGCGTCGCCGCCGGTCGCGGAGTCGTCCCCGATCACAGGCAGCATGTCCAAGCGCATGACCTACCGCCCGCCGTCGCGGGCGACGATCAGGGACTGGGTCGTGGAGGTGTGGATCGACCCGGATTGGTATGCGGGGCAGCGCAGCCCGGAGCCGTGCCCGTCGCCGGGCGTGCCCGATGTCGTCGCCCTTCACGACGGGGCCCTCGTCGGCCGGCGCTCCTCGAGCCGCAACATCCGCCCCGACGTCGACGGCGGCACGGACACCGGCATCAGTCGCCGGCAGGCGCTGCTGACCACCGACGGCAAACGCTGGTGGGTCGAGGACCTCGGCTCCTCCAACGGCACGTATGTCGGTCCGGCCGTCGGCCCGCTGCCGCTGGACCCCATCACGTCCAAGGTCGAGGTCGACGCCGACGACCGCATCTACGTCGGCGCGTGGACCCGCCTGGTCGTGCGCCCCGCGACCGACTCCGAGCGCGCCGGCCTGGGCTGAGCGCCCCCACCGCCCGTCCGCCCATCCCCGCCCCGACGCCCCTGTCGGGCCCGACCACCCGAGGTGCCGATGTCGTATCTGCAGGATGCCCGCGAGATCCACGCCGACCTGGTCGACTTCCGCCGGGCGATGCACCGCCACCCTGAGATCGGCCTCCACCTGCCCCGCACGCAGGAGCGGGTGCTCGCCGCGCTCGCACCGCTGGACCTGGAGGTCACGACGGGGTCGGCGCTGTCGTCGGTGACGGCCGTGCTGCGCGGCGGGCGACGCGACGAGGCGGCGCCGCGGGCGGTGCTGCTGCGCGCCGACATGGACGCGCTGCCCGTGCAGGAGGCGACGGGGCTGGGCTACTCCTCCGAGATCGACGGCGCGATGCACGCGTGCGGCCACGACCTGCACACGGCGATGCTCGTCGGCGCGGCCCGCCTGCTGCACGCGCGCCGCGCCGAGCTGCCCGGCGACGTCGTCTTCATGTTCCAGCCCGGGGAGGAGGGCGACCACGGCGCGCGCGACATGATCGACGAGGGCGTGCTCGACGCGGCCGGCCCGCGGGTCGTCGCCGCCTACGGCACACACGTCTTCTCGGCCATCAACCCCGGCGGCTCCTTCATCACCCGGCCCGGCCCGATGCTCGCCGCCGCCGACGAGGCCGTCGTGACGATCCACGGCCGCGGCGGCCACGGCTCGACGCCGGCGCTTGCGCTCGACCCCGTGCCGATCGCCGCGCAGATCGTCACGGCGCTCAACGTCGCCGTCACCCGGCGCTTCAGCGTCTTCGACCCCGTCGTGCTGACCGTCGGGGTGCTGCGCGCCGGCACGAAGTCCAACGTCATCCCCGACGACGCGGTGCTGGAGGTGACGATGCGCAGCTTCTCCCCCGCGCACCGGGAGCGGCTGCGCGAGGTGCTGCACCAGGTGTCCACCGGCATCGCCGCCGCTCACGGCGCCCGCTGCGACGTCGACATCGACCCCGGCTATCCCGTGACGGTCAATGACGACGCCGAGACCGACTTCGCCGCCGCCACGATCCGCGACCTCTTCGGCGACGACCGGCACGTGCGCTGGCCCGATCCGATCTGCGGCGCCGAGGACTTCTCCTACGTGTTGGCGCAGGTGCCGGGCTCGTTCGTCGGGATCTCCGCGGTGCCGCCGGACGCCGATCCCGCGACGGCCGACTTCAACCACTCGCCGCGGGCCCGCTTCGACGACGCGATCCTCGGCGACGGGGCCGCGCTCTACGCCGAGCTCGCCACCCGCCGCCTGACCCGCGCCGACACCGCCGGCACCGCCGACCCCGCCGGCACCGCTGGCACCGACGACTGACGCAGCCGCCCGGGCTCAGGCGGTCTGACGCTCCACCTCCCGCTCGGCGCGCGCGGCCTCCTTCATCCGGCCGCCGAAGAAGACCAACCCGCCGATGACCGAGACGAGGAAGAGCACGCTCATCGCGATGAGCAGCGGCCACGGCCCGAACTGGTAGATCAGCGGGATCGACGCCGCCGTGACGAGCCCGCCGCCGAAGAACGGCTCGAAGACCAACTGCTTGTAGCCGAACGCCTCGAACGCCGGGGACTTGCTCTCCGGGTCGGTGATCCGCATGAGGATCAGGCCTGTGGCCGTCACGCCCATCGACTGGCCGAAGTCGCCGATGCCGCGCTCGAACCAGTAGCGCGGGATGATCCGCGGCGCGAGCAGCAGGAACATGCCGACGTTGAAGGCGATGCCGGCGACGGCCAGGATGACGAACGGGCCGAGGTTCTCCCCGATCGCCGTCAACGACAGGGTCGCCAGGGCGCTGACGATGAGGAAGTCCAGCGCCAGGCCCTGGATGCGCAGCATGATCTGGTGGTCGATGAGGTGCGCGACCCCCATCTTCACCGCGACCAGCTGCACGAGGACGCCGCCGAGCAGCGCCAGCGGGAAGAGCGGCACGTGTGTGAAGAGCTCGAAGTCCCAGACGGGCGCGTAGGTGCGCGCCTCCACCCAGCGCAGCGACTCGAGCATGACCCAGCCGAGCAGGATCGACACCGCGACGATCGCGGCGTGCAGCGACAGCGGCTCCACCGACGACGGGCGGCTCGTCATCTGCCCCGCCGGGTAGTACTCGTCCTGCCGGAAGAGGCCCTTCTGCTCCTCGATGGAGCCCTTCGCGTCGCCGGTGAGGAATTCGGTGTGCCCGCGGCGCACCCCCCAGTTGATGAGGATGATGCCGAGGACGACGCCGGCGACGATGCCGACCGTCGCCAGCCCGAGCGCGAGGTCGGCGCCGCTCTCGAAGCCCATCCCCTCGAAGACGCCGCGCATCCCGGCGGCGGTGCCGTGCCCGCCCTCGAAGCCGATCTCGATGAGCGCCCCCGCCATCGGGGTCATCGCAAAGAGCGGCACGAGCACGCAGATCGCCAGCAGCAGCCCGACGACATACTGCCCCGAGCCGAGCGCGACACCCAGGGCGAGCTGCGGCCCGACGAGGGTCGCCGCGCGCTTGGGCGTCGGGATCTCCTGCCCGAGGAAGAGGGTGGCGAAGACGACGCTGATGAGCAGCCCGGGCAGCGCGGCCCACGTCGTCAGCATCGGGTCGGTGAAGAGCCCGTGCTCCGCCAGCCCCGGTGCCCCGGCCCCGCCGGCGACCGCGCCGAGCACCTGCGGCCCCAGGAGCAGCAGCAGCGTGCCGGCGATGATCGAGCTCGGCAGGAAGAGCCGCTGCACGAGGCCGCTCTTGACCCGGATCCACTTGCCCACCAGCAAGGCGAGGCCGAGGATCAGCAGCGCAAAACCCACCTGGGGAGGAGACATGACGGGGGCCTTTCGTCCGGAGGGCACAGTCGGCCTGCCGCGGCTGCGCGCCGGGCAGAAGCTGCGCTCCTGCCCGGCGGCGTCGTCAGGCCTGGCGATCTCCGTCCACTCTCTCGGGCGCGCGGGGCGCCGCCTACCCAGGCAGGCACCCACTCGCGTCGAGGCAGACCCCAATCGTGCGTGGGGGGCTCAGCTCTGCCGGGCGGTCTCCGGCGCGGGATGGCGCGCGGACCCGGCGACGTCGGCGCCGCCCGCGCCGTCACGCGTCTCGCGCCCCTCGGGATCAGGGCCGGGCACCGCCCCGGGCAGCACGACGACGGCCCGGCCGGTGGCGTCGCGACGCAGCGGCAGGTGCGCCGCCCGGGCGGTCGCGTTGACGAAGGCGACGATCGGCACCGCGAAGAGCGCACCCGCGATGCCACCCAGGGTGGTGCCGGCGAGCACCGCCATCGCGACGCCCAGCGGGTGCACCTCGACGGTGCGGGCCATGATGAGCGGCTGCAGCAGGTGCGCCTCGAGCTGGATCATCACCAGGATCGTGATGGCGACGACGACCGCCGCCGCGGGCCCGTGCTCGATGAGGCTGACGATGACGCACAAGGTGCCGGTGACCGTCATCCCGAGGATCGGGATGTAGGACCCGACGAAGATCAGCACCGACAGCGCCAGCGCCATCGGCACCTGCAGGATCACGAGCACGACGTAGACGGTGCCGGCGTGCAGGAAGGCGATGATCGTCTGGCCGCGCATGAAGCCCCCGAGGGTGCGCCAGCCGAAGCGGCCCACGGCGTCGGTGCGCGGGCGGGTGTGCGGCGGCAGCAGCGAGAGCACCCAGCCCCAGATGCGGTCGCCGTCGCGCAGCAGGAAGAACGTCGCGAGCAGCATGAGCAGCATGCCCGCGAGCAGGTGTGACACGGCCGACAGGGTCGACAGGGCGCCGCTGACGAGCCGCTCCTGGTTGGCGGCGAGCGCCCGCTGCAGCTCCTCGCCGTACTGCTCGACCTGGGCGTCGCTGATCTGCAGCGGCCCTCGCTGCGCCCACGTCGCGAGGAAGTCGAGGGAGACGCTGAGCTGCTCGCCCATGCGGGGGGCGTTGGTGCGCACCTGCGTGCCGACGAACCAGCCGATGAGGCCGAGGAAGCCGACGCCGACGAGCAGCGCGCAGAAGGCGGCCAGCGAGTGCGGCACCCGCAGCCGGTCGCGCAGCCAGCGCTGCACCGGCCCCAGGACCGCGGTGAGCAGCAGCGCGATGACGAAGGGCACCGTGACGATGGGGATCATCGCCAGCACCCGCACGAGCACGTAGGCGACCGCACCGATGACCAGCACCCGCCAGCTCCACGCCGCGGCCTCGCGCACCGACGTCGGCACGGACCGCCCCGGCGCGTCCGGCGCGACCTCGCGCTCGGCGACCGCCGGATCCTCGACCCACCGGGTCGTCGCGCCCCGATCGCGCTGCCGGGCCTCGCGCACCTCCCGGGCCTGGCTGGTCAACGACCCGAGCCGGCCGTAGACCGACGCCGCGCGCCCCCTGCGCTCCGGCAGGCCGTCGCCCACCTCGTCCTCGCCCATGTGATCCCATCCGTCGGCACTTCACGCGGCCTCGGCGCCCCTGTGCCGCCGCGCACGTCCTGCCATTGTGCGCCCCACCACCGACAACGTCCGCCACCCGCCGGTCCCGGCCCCGGGGACGATCCGGGACAACCCGCATCGAGGCCCGCCCCGGCGCCGCCGGCGTCAGGCCGGCGTCAGCCCGAGAAGCCGAAGCCGCCCTGTCCCTCGACGCGCCGCCGGGCGTGGAAGAGCGCGTCCCACGCGACGACGGTCCCCTCCGGGGTCTCGACCTCCCGCGCGACCCGCCCGGTCCGCTCGACGACGAGGGCGCCGCCGCCGAGGTGGTCCTGCAGGTCGGCCTCGAGGTCGGCGGCGGTGAAGAGCACGTCGACGTCCTGCGGCCCGCCGTGGCCCTCGGTGAGGTTGGTCGTGTCGTGCCCGACGACGAGCAGGGTGCCGCCGGGCGCCAACGCCCGCACCCAGCTGCGCAGCAGCTCGCGCCGCTCGTAGTCGACGACATGCACGTAGGTCGCGAGCACGAGGTCGTAGGCACCCGCCGGGATCTCGTAGGTGAAGAGGTCGGAGCGCACCCACGTGATGTCCAGCTCGGTGCCGAGCTCCTCGCCGACCGCCGCGGCCCGGGCCCGCGCGGTGACCAGCGCCTGCTCGGCGAAGTCGACGGCGGTCACCGACCAGCCCTGCTCGGCCAGCCAGATCGCGTTGCGGCCCTCGCCGGCCCCCAGGTCCAGCGCGCGGCCCGGGACGTGACCCTCGAGCTCGTGCACCACCCACCGGTTGGGTGAGCTGGGCCACACCTGATCCGCCTGCGAGTACCGTTCGTTCCAGCTCGTCGCGTCCATTTCCGTTCTCCTGTCCGGTGATTGGGCCGGCAGCCCCGAGTCTGACGCACGCCGGCGCCACCTCCACATCGTGTGGGCGGATCCGACGTGAGGACCAACGTCCCAGGTCAGAGCGCGTGTAGTTAGGATCCTGAGGCCGATAGGGGGATGAACCCCACCTGCCCACCGACGCCCGCCGACACCTTCCGACGGCACGACCGGCGCCGACAGCATCGTCTCCTCAAGACCGAGAGGGAGAGGCCGCATGGACGCCTTGGACCTGGCGCGATGGCAGTTCGCCATCACCACCGTCTACCACTTCTGGTTCGTGCCCGTCACGATCGGGATGTCGGCGCTGGTCGCCGGCTTCCACTCCGCCTACGTGCGCACCCATGACCCGAAGATGTACAAGCTGACGAAGTTCTTCGGCAAGCTCTTCGTCATCAACTTCGCGCTCGGCCTGGTGACGGGCATCGTGCAGGAGTTCCAGTTCGGGATGAACTGGTCGGACTACTCGCGCTACGTCGGCGACATCTTCGGGGCGCCGCTGGCCTTCGAGGCGCTGCTCGCCTTCTTCCTCGAGTCGACGTTCCTCGGCCTGTGGCTCTTCGGCTGGGGCAAGCTGCCGGAGAAGCTGCACGCCGCGACGATGTGGATCGTGCACATCGGCACGGTGCTGTCGGCCTACTTCATCCTCGCGGCCAACTCGTTCATGCAGCACCCGGTCGGTGCTGAATACAACCCGGCGACCGGGCGGGCCGAGCTCGTCGACTTCGTCGCGGTGCTGACCAACAAGGTGCAGCTCGTGACGTTCCCGCACGTCATCTTCGCGGCCTACATGACCGGTGGCGCGATGGTCATGGCCGTCGCGCTGTGGCACCTGCGCAAGGGCGCCGGCAACGAGTTGACCCCGGCCTATCGCACCGCGGTGCGGGCCGGCGCGATCGTGACCCTCGTCGCCTCCCTGGGCGTCATCGTCAGCGGCGACATCCAGGGCAAGATCATGACCGAGGTCCAGCCCATGAAGATGGCCGCGGCCGAGGCGCACTACGAGACGTCGAGCCACGCGCCGTTCTCGGTGCTCTCGATCGGCAATCTCGACGGCACGCAGGCCACCCACCTCATCGAGATCCCCGGGCTGCTGTCCTACCTGGGCAAGGGCGACTTCAACGCCGAGATCAAGGGCATCAACGACCTGCGCGCGCAATACCAGCAGCAGTACGGCGGCAATCCGATGACGGCCGACGACCGGTCGAGCTACACGCCGAACATCCCGACGACCTACTGGACGTTCCGGCTCATGATGGGCGCCGGCTTCGCGTCCATGGCCACGGCGCTGCTCGCCCTGTGGGCGACCCGCAAGAAGGTCGGGCAGGATCCGTCGGTCGCGATGCGCCCGCGCTGGTGGCACTGGATGATCGTCGCGGCCCCGCTGCTGCCGATCGCCGCGAACAGCTTCGGCTGGATCTTCACCGAGGTCGGCCGCCAGCCGTGGATCGTCTACTCGCTGATGACGACGCAGAACGGCGTGTCGCCGGCGGTCTCGACCGGCGAGGTCATCACGTCGCTGACGGTCTTCACGCTGCTGTATGCCGCGGCCGCCGTCGTCGAGGTCAAGCTCTTCCTGCACTACATCCGCCTCGGCGCGGAGTCCGTGCCCGACCCCCACACCCCCGGCGATCACGACGAGGACGCCCCCCTCGTCTACGCCTACTGAGCCCGGAAGGACTGACCTGACATGGAACTGTGGGCCATCTGGTTCGTGCTCATCGCCGTCCTGTGGACCGGCTATTTCTGCCTCGAGGGATTCGACTTCGGTGTCGGCATGTTGCTGCCGATCCTGTCGAAGCACGCCGACCCCGAGGAGTCCAACAAGCGGCGCCGCCTCATGCTCACCTCGATCGGCCCGGTCTGGGACGGCAACGAGGTGTGGGTCCTGACCGCGGGCGGCGCGACCTTCGCGGCGTTCCCGCACTGGTATGCGACGCTCTTCTCCGGCTTCTACCTGCCGCTGCTGCTCATCCTCGTCGCGCTCATCGTGCGCAACCTCGGCTTCGAATACCGCGGCAAGCGCGACAGCGACGCCTGGCGCGCCGGCTGGGACAAGGCGATCATCATCGGCTCGTTCGTGCCCGCGCTGCTGTGGGGCGTGGCGTTCGCGAACATCGTCAACGGTGTGCCGCTCGCGCCGGAGCCGGGCAAGGCGGCGCCGTACGTCGAATACACCGGCAATCTCTTCACGCTCCTGGGGCCGATCGGGCTGCTCGGCGGGCTGACGACGCTGGGCCTCTTCCTCACCCACGGCGCCATGTATCTGGCGTTGAAGACCGAGGGCGAGGTGCGCACCGACGCCCGGGCGTTCGCGTGGAAGTCCGGGCTGGTCACCGCGGTCCTGGCGATCGCGTTCCTCGTGTGGACCAACGTCAACACCGGCAACGTCGGCTCGTGGATCCTGTCCGTGCTCGCCGCCGTCGCCCTCGTCGTCGGGCTGCTGGCCATCCGAGCCGGCCGCGAGGGGATCGCCTTCACGGGCACGTTCGTGACGATCGCGCTCGCGGTGTGGGCGCTCTTCGCCGCGCTCTTCCCCGACGTCATGCCGAGCAGCATCGACCCGGCCTACAGCCTGACCGCGCAGAACGCCGCGAGCAGCACGCTGACGCTGCAGATCATGACGGCCGCGGCGCTGCTCTTCACCCCGATCGTGCTGGCCTACCAGGGGTGGACCTACTGGGTCTTCCGGCAGCGGATCGGCACCCGGCACATCCCCGCGGCAGCGCCGCACTGACCCCGCCGATCGTGGCGCCGCCGGGGAATTCCCTTGGCGGGCATCACGATGGCGGCCCGGACGTCGAAGAGGTGGGTAGGGGCACGCGCCCCCGCCCACCTCTTCGCACGCGCCGCCTGCGACCCTGGCGGCTCGTGCTCCGCACCGCCTGATCGCGCGGGCGGCACCGCACCGATCAGGCGGGCACGACCAGGTAGCCACGCTCAGGAAGGACCCGATGCGCCCCTTCGACCCGCGAGTCCTGCGGCTCGTGCCCGCCGCCCGCGGGCCGCTGCTGGGGCTGCTCCTCCTCGGTGTGCTCGGCGGCCTCGCCGCGATCGCCCAGGCCGTCGCGATCGCCGGGATCGTGCTGGCCGTCGTCGAGCCGGGCCGCGACCTGGGATCGGCCCTGCTCGTCGCCGCGGTGGCGTTCGCGGTGCGGGCCGGCGCGGCGGGCGCGACCGAGGTCGTCGCCGCCCACGCGGGGGCCGTCGTCTCCTGCGGCCTGCGAGCCGCCCTCGCCGACGACCTCCTGCGCCGCCCCGCCGAGCGCGCCCCCGCCCCGGACCGTGCCTCGACGCTGCTGACGCAGGGCGCGAGCAGCGTCGAGCCGTATGTCGCCCGCTACCTGCCGACGCTCGTGGCCGCGGCGTTCCTGCCGCCGGCCGTCATCATCGCGATGGGCCTCCTCGACCCCGTGACGGCCCTGATCCCCGTGCTCACGGTGCCGCTGCTGCCGGTCTTCGCCGCGCTCATCGGCTCCTCGACGGCCGACGCGACGGCCCGGCGCTGGCGCACGCTGGCGGCGCTGTCGGGGCACTTCCTCGACGTGATGCGCGGCCTGCCGGTGCTCGTCTCCTACGGGCGGGCGCGGCGCCAGGCCGCGATGGTCCGCGACGTCAGCGAGCGGCACCGCCGGGCGACCGTGCAGACGCTGCGGCTGGCCTTCGTCAGCTCCGGGGCGCTGGAGCTGCTCGCGACGATCTCGGTGGCGATCGTCGCCGTGTGGGTCGGCATCCACCTCGCCGAGGGCGACATGGCGCTGTCCGTGGCGCTGCCCCTGATCCTGCTGGCGCCCGAGGCGTATTGGCCGATCCGGCGCGTCGGCGCCGAATTCCACTCCGCGGCCGACGGCGCGCAGGCCCTCGCCGACATCGCCGACGAGCTGGAGCGCGGGGCCCAGGCGAGCGGGTCGGCGACGCACGGCCAGGACGGTGTCGGACAGGACGGTGTCGCACGGGACGGTGTCGGCCGGGACGGTGTGGGCCGGGCCGGTGTGGGCCGGGCCGTGGTCCGGCTGTCGGGGCTCGGCTACCGCTACGGCGACGGGCTGCCGTGGGTGCTGCAGGACGTCGACGCGACGCTCGGCGGGTCGGACGACACCAGCAGCGCGGGCGATTCAGGGCCCGTGAACGACTCACGGTCCACGAACGACTCAGGATCCACGCACGGCTCAGGGCCCACGCACGGCGTGCGCGCCGGGGCCGGGCTGGTCGTCGTCACCGGCCGCAGCGGCGCCGGCAAGACGACGCTGCTCGAGCTCATCGCGGGGCTGCGGGAGCCGACGGTCGGGACGATCGACGCGCCGGCGTCGCGCCAACTCGTGACGCAGCGGCCGTTCCTCGTGGCGGGCACGCTGCGCGACAACCTCCTGCTGCGCTGCGCGGCCCTCGCGCCCCCGCCCGCCGACGACACCCTCGCGGCCGCGCTGCATCGGGTCGGGCTGCGGCTGCCGCTCGACCTGCCGGTCGGCGACGACGGCTTCGGGCTGTCCGCCGGGCAGCGGGCCCGGGTCGCGCTCGCCGGGGCGATCCTGGCGGACCCGGATCTCGTGCTGCTCGACGAGCCGACCGCCCACCTCGATCCCGCCGCGGAGGCCACCGTGCACGACGTCATCACCGAGCTGGCCCGCACCCGCCTCGTCATCGCCGTCAGCCACCGCCAGGGCCTGGCCGACCTCGCCGACGCGCACCTGGCGATCGGCGCCGCGCTCGCGCAGGAGTCCCGATGAGCGCCCGGGCGCCGCGGCCGGGGGCCGACCTGGGCTCGCCGCTGCGTCCGGTGCCCGGCGTGCCCGGGGCCGCGGCGCTCGGCACGCTCGCGCTGAGCAGCGGCGTCGCGCTCACCGCGACCTCGGGGTGGCTCATCGTCGCCGCGAGCTTCCGCCCGCAGATCCTCACGCTGCTCGCGGCGATCGTGCTGGTGCGGGCCTTCGGCATGGCGCGCCCGGCGCTGCGGTATGCCGAGCGGCTGCGCTCCCACGACGCGGCGCTGGCCTACCTCGCGCGCAGCCGCGCCCGCGTCTACCGCGCGCTGGTGCCGCTGACCCCCGCGCGGCTGGGTCGACGCAGCCGCGCCGACGTGCTCACCGGCGTCGTCGACGACCTCGACGACCTGGCGTTCGCGCAGGTGCGGGTCGTCGTGCCGCTCGTCGCGATGATCGGCACGGGGCTGCTCGCGGCGGCGCTGGTCGCGCTGGTCTTCGTGCCGGCGGCGCTCGTCATCGTCGGGCTCGTGCTCGCCTGCCTGCTGCTCGGCGTGATCGGCGGGCGCCTGGAGACCCGGGCCCACGCCGACATCGTCGCCGCCCGCGCCCAGGTGACGCGCTGGTCGACGATCGTCGCCACGCAGGGCCGTGACGTCGCCGCCGTCGACGGCCGCCGGTATGTCGCGGCGCGCCTGGACGAGGCGTCCGCGCGGTTGGCGCGGGCGCTGCGCCGGCAGGGGCGGGGGCGGGCCGTCGGGGTCGTCGTCACGCCGCTGCTCACGCTCGCGGCGGCCGGGCTCGTCGCGGCGCTGCTCCTGCCGTGGGTGCGCGCCGGGCTGCCGACGCCGATCGCCGCGCTCATCGTGCTCGTGCCGATCGCTCTCGGCGAGGTCGTCGGCGTCGTGCCCGACGCCGTCGGCGCGCTGGCCCGCGCTCAGGCGGCCCGCGCGAGGCTCACCGGCCTCCTCGACCAGGAGCCCGCCGTGGCCGCCGCTGTGGGCGCGGTGGGCGCGGTGGGCGCGGTGGGCGCCGGCGACGCTCTCGATCCCGGGAGCGACGACCTCGACGCCGGCTCCGTGGCTACCGGCTCCGTCGACGCCGGCTCCGTGGATACCGGCTCCCGCGATGCCGTATCCATCGAGGCCACCCCCGGCGCCCGGGTGAGCCTGGATCAGGTGAGCGCGCGCTGGATACCGGATCGACGCGCGCTGCCGGCGCTCGACCTGGAGCTGTCGCCGGGTGAGTCGCTGCAGGTCAGCGGTCCCAACGGCAGTGGCAAGTCGACGCTGCTCGCGGTCGTGGCCCGCCACCTCGACCCCGACGGCGGCCGCTACCGTCTCGACGGTGCGGACGCGCTCGAGCCTGCGCTGGAGCAGGTGCGGGCGCGGATCGCGGTCGTCGACGACGAGACCCACGTCTTCGCCTCGACGCTGCGGGAAAACCTGCGTCTCGCCGCGCCCGACGCCCCCGACGCAGCGCTGCGCGCCGCGCTGGAGCTCGCCGGTCTGCGCGCGTGGGCGCAGGGCCTGCCGCAGGGGCTCGACACGCTGCTCGGCGCGGGCGGTCAGGGCGTCTCCGGCGGCGAACGCACCCGCCTCGGCATCGCCCGCGCGATCCTGTCGCGGCGCCCGCTCGTGCTGCTCGACGAGCCCGTCGCGCACCTCGACACCCCGACGGCGCGCGCGGTGCTGACCGACCTCGCCGACGCCTCCGCCGGCCGCACGACCGTGCTCGTCAGCCACCGCGAGCTTCCCCTGCCCGGGGCCCGCGAGCTGCGCCTGTCCGCGGACCACGCCTGACCCGGGCTGGGTCATCTTCTCGCCCGCTGGCGGACTGGATCGCCCCGACCTGCGGTGATGTGGCGCTGTCGTGCCTGAATCGGGCACTAGAAGAGCGGGTAGGCAGGGTGGACGTCCTGGGTCCCCCGGGTGCGGACGGCCTGGAGCTACCGCGGTCCACATCTGGTCCACATCTGGTCCAGATCTGGCTGAGTCGCTGCTCGGTGGTCGGCGGGCGCAGGCCGTAGGCGTCGGCCTCGGAATGTCTGTCGTCGCTCGAGCGCTGACGTCGCGGCACTTGGTGTCAGGTGGGGGCGGCTGCGGTCACGTGGTGTCGCTCCGGAGCGACACGAGGTGACCGGAACTGCACACAGGTGTCCGGGAGTGCCCCGACGTGGGAAGAAGGTTACGGGGTCGTGGGCGCGGCGGTGCGGGGCGTCGGCGTCAGCGTCGGCTCCGTCGCTGGCATCTCGTGCGCGCTGACATCGGGGCACTTTCTGCCAGGTCGGGGCGCCTGCGGTCACGTGGTGT
>JAVTVZ010000235.1:0-7345 GCA_032229625.1 Dermatophilaceae bacterium
CAGGACAGTCGACCACATTCTTGGATGCAAGCCGAGCGCCGACACTCTTGACATTCTTAATCTGGGGGGGGGAGTCTTTCGGCATGAGAAGAATCATAGCGATTGCGCTCAGCACGCTGGGACTCATGTCGATCATGGGGACAGCGCAAGCCGCCTACCCAACCTCCCCGTACTCACTCTCCTACTCGGGCATCGGGTCGATGAGCGGAGGCGTCATCTGGTACAACCGCTCCGTCGGAATTCAAGGCTCCGTGCGGGACTACGCGGGCGGAAGTCCTTACACCACCGCCAGATTCATCACTTACGCCGGTGCCTATTCGGGACCGTCCGGCACGCGAACCGCCGCCAACGGCGCCACCATCTCCTACAACTTCACCCTGGACGGATCCGCCTATCCGGGCGGCATCACCCAGGTCGCGCCCTTCCTGTGCAGCAACACCGTGTGCCAATCTCCCGGCTCGGCGCTCATGAACCGCCCGTAGCCATTGTTTACCGGAAGGAAGATCACATGAACTACAAGCTCGTCGGCCTCGGAATGGGAGCCGCTCTCGTGCTCGGTGGCAGCGCCACGGCGGCCTACGCCACCGCCCAGGCGGGCGCCGCCCCGACCTCTCCCCCAGCGGTCGACGCCCCCGCAGCACCGGTCGGCGTCCACGCGCTGCCGGCCTCGGCGCCGGTCGCGTTCGAGGATCTACCGCCGGTCGAGACCGCCGCCGGCCGGCAGGCCAAGGCCACCGAGGCTCCGGTGCGAGGCCAGGCCAGGGTGGTCGTCAGCACCAGCACGTGGTGTGAGCCGTGCGGTGGGGCACAGGCGCTGGCCCCCGTCCTCGCCGCCGCGAAGGCGCACCCGGACACCGTCTACGACGTGCTGATGACCGAGCCGGAGTCGACAATGCGCTCGCTGGCCCGCCAGGCCACGGCAACTCCGAACGTCCGCGTGCGCTATGTCTGGAATCAGGCATCGCTGCGCAGCCTGCCCGAGATGATGCGCGGCGTCGTCCCGTCGGCGGTCACCGTGTCGACCGCGGGCGTGCCGCAGAGCGTCGCGCTCGGCGGCCCCGCGGTCAACGACCTGCTCGCGGCGCGCTGAGCTGCGCAGACGAGCAGGGGCCGCCCACCAGCACAGGTGGGCGGCCCCTGCCGCAGGGTGCGTCGGCGGGTCAGCGCTCGACGTCGTCGTCGACCCAGTCGAAGGTCTTGGTGACGGCCTTCTTCCAGTTGCGGTATTGCCGCTCGCGCTCCTCGGCCTCGCCCGTGGGCTCCCAGCGCTTGTCCTGGGCCCAGTTGTCGATGACGTCCTGCTCACCGGCCCAGAAGCCGACCGCGATCCCGGCGGCGTAGGCCGCGCCGAGCGCCGTGGTCTCGGCGACCTGCGGGCGGATGACCGGCACGCCGAGCTGGTCGGCCTGGAACTGCATGAGCAGCTCGTTCGCCGTCATCCCGCCGTCGACCTTGAGCTCGGTGAGGTCGACCCCGGAGTCGGCGTTCATCGCGTCGATGACCTCGCGGGTCTGGAAGGCCGTCGCCTCCAGCGCCGCGCGGGCGATGTGCCCCTTGTTGACGTAGCGCGTCATCCCGACGAGCGCGCCGCGGGCGTCCGAACGCCAATACGGCGCGAAAAGCCCCGAGAACGCCGGCACGAAATACGCGCCACCGTTGTCGTCGACCGTCGCCGCGAGCTCCTCGGCCTGGGGTGCGCTCGAGATGATCCCCAGGTTGTCGCGCAGCCACTGGATGAGCGACCCGGCGACGGCGATCGACCCCTCCAGCGCGTAGACGGTGTCGGCGTCGCCGATCTTGTAGCACACCGTCGTCAGCAGACCGTTCTGCGAGGGGACGATCTCGGTGCCGGTGTTCATGAGCATGAAGCAGCCGGTGCCGTAGGTGTTCTTGGCCATGCCCTTCTCGAAGCACGCCTGCCCGAAGGTCGCGGCCTGCTGGTCACCGAGGATGCCGGCGATCGGCACCCCGGCGAGCAGCCCCTGCTCGCGGCCCTGGGCATACACCTCCGAGGAGGACGCGATCCGCGGCAGCATCGACAGGGGGATGCCCATGTCCGCCGCGATCGACTCGTCCCACGTCAGGCTGCGCAGGTCCATGAGCATCGTCCGCGAGGCGTTGGTGACGTCGGTGATGTGGAGGCCGCCGTTGACACCGCCGGTCATGTTCCACAACACCCAGGTGTCCGTCGTGCCCATGAGCAGGTCGCCGCGCTCGGCCTTCTCGCGCGCGCCCTCGACGTTCTCGAGGATCCACGTCACCTTCGGCCCGGTGAAGTACGTCGCCAGCGGCAGCCCGCAGACGTCCTTGTAGCGGTCGACACCCGCGTCGCCGGCGAGCCGGTCGACGATCTTCTGCGTGCGGGTGTCCTGCCAGACGATCGCGTTGTAGACGGGCTCCCCGGTCGTCTTGTCCCACACGACGGCGGTCTCGCGCTGGTTGGTGATGCCGACCGCCGCGATGTCGTGGTGGGTCAGGTCGGGCGAGTCGGCGAGCGCGAGGCCCACGGCCTTGCGCACGTTCGCCCAGATCTCCGTGGGGTCGTGCTCCACCCAGCCGGCGCGCGGGAAGATCTGCTCGTGCTCGAGCTGGCCCGTGCTGACGATCTGGCCGCCGTGGTCGAAGATGATCGCCCGGCTGCTCGTGGTGCCCTGGTCGATGGCCATGACGTACTTCTTCGTCGTCATCTGATGTCACTTCCTCGTGAATCGTGGTGGTGGTCAAGCGGTGTCAAGCAGTGGCCCGCAGCGCGGCGGGCGGGGCGGATCAGTAGATCGCGGCGAGCAGGCCCGCCAGGACGCCGCCGAGGATGGGGCCGACGACCGGCACCCAGGCGTAGGCCCAGTCGCTGGGGCCCTTGCCGGGGATCGGCAGGAGAGCGTGCGCGATGCGCGGGCCCAGGTCACGCGCCGGGTTGATCGCATACCCCGTGGGGCCACCCAGGCTCGCGCCGATACCGACGACGAGCAGCGCCACCGCGAAGGGGCCCAGGCCCGAGGGTGTCGCCGCGAACTGCAGGATGACGAAGACGAGCACGAACGTGCCGAACGCCTCGGTCACGACGTTCCAGCCCGGGCTGCGCACCTCGGGGCCGGTGCTGAAGACGCCCAGCTTGAGCGCCGGGTCGGCGTCGGCGTCGAACTGCTTCTTGTACGACAGCCAGGCCGCCACCGCACCCAGGAACGCCCCGAGCAGCTGCGCGGCGAGATACAGCAGGGTCGAGGCGGCGGTGACCGGCACACCGGGGGCATATTCGGCCGCGCCGTTGGCGAGGAGGCCGAGGGTCACGGCCGGGTTGAGGTGCGCGCCGGACGCGGCGGCCGCGTAGACACCGGCGAACACGCCGATGCCCCAGCCCCAATGGATCATCACCGGGCCACCGCCGGCGCCCTTGGCGGCCGGGAGGATGGCGTTGGCGACGACGCCGCAACCGAGCAGACACAGCAGGGCGGTGCCCATGACCTCCGAGGCGAAGACCGTGGTCATCGTCGGGGCCGCGGGCTCCGCCGCGGCAGTGAGGGCGGCAAGAGCCGTCATCGATTCTCTCCTTTGAGAAGGGGGTTGATCAGCGGCGCCCGCCCCGCGGCCCCCGGTGGGGCGAGGCACGGTCACCGGTAGTGGCGGCGTCGGCGACGCCGCTCAGGCATGGGTCGGCCCACCGCGCGACCCACAGGTCGCCGGGGCCCGACTCACGGGTGCCCGGCGCGAGGCGATGCGCCTCGCGCCGGGTGTCCTCACCGGCGCCCTCTGTCTGGGGCGCCGGCGGGCAGTCCTCAGGCGGTGATCCGCTCCGTCACCTCGACGACCTCCGCGCGCACGGCCGCGGCCTGGTGCTCGTCGGTCAGCTGCGCCGCCGCGTCCTCGGCCTCGCAGCGCGCCTCGTAGGCGGCGACCTCGGCGGCGCGCCGCGCGTCGTCCCAGCCGAGATACTCGGCGGCGATGTCCGCGATCTCCGGCACCGCGGCCCGCCCCTGACCGCGCATCTCGTAGGTCAGGCGCGTGCGGGTCGTCATGATGTCCTCCAGGTGCAGCGCACCCTCGTGCGTGCACGCGTAGGCGATCTCGGCGCGCAGGTAGGCCGGCGTCGCCTCCAACGGACGGCCCAGGTCGGGACGGTCGGCGATCATGTCGAAGAGCTCGGGCAGCAGCGCGCCGTAGCGGTGCAGCAGGTGGTCGACCAGGGCGCGGCTCACGCCGTGCTCGGCGGCGATCTTGTCGGCCCGACGCTGATAGGTCTCGTAGCCGACCGCACCCAGCAGCGGGGTCTTGTCCGTCAGCGACGGCACCTCCTTGGCCCGCTGCGCGCCGATCGCGACGTCCACGGCGTCCTGCGCCATGACCCGGTAGGTCGTCAGCTTGCCGCCGGCGATCGTCACCAGGCCCGGAGTCGCCTCGACGACCGTGTGCTCGCGGGAGACCTTCGTCGACTGCTCCTCGCCCTCGCCCTTGGTGCCCGGCTGCAGCAGCGGCCGCAGCCCCGCCCACGTGCCGATGATGTCGTCCCTGGTCAGCGGCTTCTCGAGGATGACGTTCGCGTGCTCGAGCACGTAGTCGATGTCGGCCCCGGTGACCATCGGGTGCGTGAGGTCCTCGTGGTAGGGGGTGTCGGTCGTCCCGATGATCCAGTAGCGGCTCCACGGGATGATGAAGAGCACCGACTTCTCGGTCTGCAGGATGACGCCGGTCTGCCCGGCGATCCGCTCGCGCGGCACGACGATGTGGACGCCCTTGGAGGCCAACACCTTCAGGCCACCCTCGGCCTGCGCGCGGTCCTGGGTCTCCTCGGTCCACACGCCCGCGGCGCCGATGACGACCTTCGCGCCGATCGTCAGCTCCTGACCCGTCTCCAGGTCCGTCACGACGGCGCCGTCGACGCGGCCGTCGGTCTTGGTGAAGCGCTCCACGCGGGTGCGGCTCGCGGCATACGCGCCGAACTGCACCGCCGTGCGGATGAGGGCCAGCACGAGCCGCGCGTCGTCGACGGTCGCGTCCCAATACTTGATCGCGCCGATCATCGCGCCGGGCTTGGCGTCGGGGAACTGCTCGCGCACGCCGGCCGCCGAGTAGTGCCGGTGGAAGGGCATCGCGGCCTGGCCGCGGGCGCCGATGCGGGCCAGGACGTCGTAGAGACCGACGCCGGCGGTGACATACGGCCGCTCGATGTACTTCTTGTTGAGCGGGTAGAGGAAGGACACCGGCCGCACGAGGTGCGGCGCGAGGGTCTCCAGCAGGTGCTCGCGCTCGTGCAGCGCCTCGAAGACGAGCTTGAAGTCGAGCTGCTGCAGGTAGCGCAGACCGCCGTGGACGAGCTTGCTCGACCGGCTCGACGTGCCGCTGGCCCAGTCCTGCGCCTCGACGATGCCGACGCGCAGACCGCGCGTCACCGCGTCCAGGACGATGCCGGCACCGGTGACCCCGCCGCCGACGACGAGCACATCCAGGGGCTCGCTGCTCATCTGGCGCAGCGCCTCACTGCGGTGCTGGACGGTCAGTGCTGTGGACGTCATGGGCGATCAGTCCCTTCCTGGGGGGTTCGGTACGTCGGTGTACCTCGACGGGCGGGGTGTTACCCGTACTCTGCTGCCCTCATGCACATCCGGTCCAGGTTGTTGCACAAACGTGCACACTGGTCGGGTGACGATGAACGCGCGGGACGACGCGCTGCGCGCGGCGCAGCTCTACTACCTGCAGGACGAGACGATGGCCTCGATCGCCGCGACGCTGGGGGTGTCCCGCTCGACGGTGTCGCGGCTGCTCAAACACGCCCGCGAGACCGGCCTCGTGCGCATCACCCTCGCCGAACCGGAAGGCCCCGCAGCCCGACTCGGCGACCACCTGACCCGACGCTTCGGCGTGCGCGCCCACGTCGTCGAGGTGCGCGGCAGCGCCCCCGAGCACGTCCGGCTCGACCACGTCGCGCGCGTCACCGCCCGCCTGCTCACCTCCTACGTCGAATCCGGGAGCCTCGTCGGGGTGGCGTGGGGCACGACCGTCTCGGCGATCGCCGACCACCTCGTGCATGCGCCCCGCACCGGCGTGACGATCGTGCAGCTCAACGGATCCGCGCAGCGGCGGCCCTCCGGCGTGCGCTACGCCCAGGAGCTGCTCAGCGCCATCGCCGGCGCCTTCGACGCCGACATCGCCTTCTTCCCCACGCCCGCCTTCTTCGACGAGGCCGCCACCCGCGACGTCCTGTGGCGCGAGAGCGTGATGCGCCACCAACTCGCGCTGCGCGCCCGCTGCGACCTCGCGCTCTTCGGCATCGGCGCGACCGCCGGCACCCTGGCCTCCGAGGTCTACCGGGCCGGCTACCTGGGGCCGGAGGACTTCGCCGAGCTGCGCCGCGAGCGGGTCGTCGGCGACGTGTGCACCGTCTTCCTGCGCGAGGACGGCAGCTACGAGGACATCGCCATCAACGCGCGCGCCTCCGGCCCCACGCCGCGCGAGCTCGCGCGCGTGCCGCGCCGGCTGTGCGTCGTCGTCGGCGAACACAAGGTGCCCGCGCTCGTCGGCGCCCTGCACGCCGGCGTCGCCACCGACCTCGTCCTCGACAACCGCACGGCCGCCGCGCTGCTCGCCTACGGCAACGGGGGGCCGGCGCGCCGGTAGCCAGCTCGCCGGTCGCGGGTGTCGTCAGCGGGTGCCGGTCGCGGGCGAGCGGCCCGTCGCCGCGCGGGGGCTCGCACGCCGACGGCCGCGGCCGCAGGCGAATTGCTGCGGTCGCGGCCGATGCCGGGGGCGTGACGTCAGGCGCGGGCGAGGAAGAGCTGCGCGACGTTCGTGCGCGGGCCCCACGCGGCCTTGGTGGTGGCGCCGCGGCCGAGCTCCCAGGCGACGACATACGCCGCTCCGGGGCGGGCCGTGGCGAGCTTGGCGGTCGTGCGCACGTCACCGATCCGCGCCGAGGTCTTGGCGTTGACGGCCTTGATGACCTGCGCCTTCGTCGCGCCGACGGGCACGCGCACCGTGACGAACTCGTGCCGGCTCGCGCCCCACAGCGCGCGGTCCTCGCGGTAGCGCAGCACGCCGTCGTCGTCGAAGCGCGCGACGAGACGCGCCTGGGCCGCCGTGCGCGGCAGGTAGCGGTCGACCTGGAAGGTGCGCGTGACCATCCGCGTCACCGGCTTCGCCGGCTTGGTCGGCTTGGTCGGCTTGGTCGGCTGAGCAGGCTTGGTCGGCTTCGTCGGCTCGACGGGCTTGGTGGGCTCGACGGGCTTCGTCGGCTCGACGGGCTTGGTGGGCTCGACCGGCTTGGTGGGCTGGACGGGCTTCGTGGGCTCGACGGGCTTCGTCGGCTTCGTCGGCTCGACGGGCTTGGTGGGCTCGACGGGCTTCGTCGGCTCGA
>JAVTVZ010000235.1:7445-15312 GCA_032229625.1 Dermatophilaceae bacterium
GTCGGCTTCGTCGGCTCGACGGGCTTGGTGGGCTCGACGGGCTTCGTCGGCTCGACGGGCTTGGTGGGCTCGACCGGCTTGGTGGGCTGGACGGGCTTCGTGGGCTCGACGGGCTTCGTCGGCTTCGGCGGCTCGGGCGTGACCGGCGGAGTCACGGGCGGAGTCACCGGCGGCGTCGTGGGCGGCGTGACGGGCGGGGTCACCGGCGGCGTCACCGGCGGGTTCACCTGGCAGCCGGTGAGAGCGGCCTGCATGGTCTCGTCGATGACCATGGCCGCGCCGGACCCGTCGAGGGTGCCGGTGATGTTGAAGCTGACGGCCGACTTCGCGGGCATCGACGCGATCCGCAGCGTGACGGTGCGCCCGTCGGCGGAGATCGCCGGGGTGCCGATGCCGGTCGCGGCCAGCGTGTAGCCGTTGCGGCCCAGCGCCCCCAGGGCGGGGCTGTCGACCGTCGCCGCGCTGCCCGCCGCGAAGCTCATCCCCTGGGCCGCGCGCGCCGTCAGCGTGACGTCGCTCAGGTCGCGGTCTGTCGCGCCGTACAGGCGGAACGTGCGGGTGGCGCCGCCGCCCCACCCGTCGGCGTTGGTCTCGCCCCCGGTGCCGCTCTTGTCGCGCACGGTGATGTCGCGCGCGGTGACCGGCATGATCGTGCGGCCGGACAGCACCTGCATGCAGGGGCCCTGCGCGGGCGGAGCGACGACCTGCGGGGTGTCGACGGCGCAGCCGCCGCCCTGCACATAGCTGCCGGTCAGGGTCGCCTTCGCCTCATACGTGTCCTGCACCGCGGCCGCGTCGACGTGCCCGGTGAGCTGCAGGATGACGCCCGTGCCGGCGCGCAGGTCACCGAGGTCGACGGTCGCCGTCGTGCCCGAGATGTGGATGGCGTCGGGGTCGACGTTGGTGTAGGTGTGCGCGGTCTCCCACTTCTGGATCCACCCCGCGAGGTCCTCCTTCGACGGCGTGTAGCCGTGCTCGCCCGGCAGTGTGATGACGAGCGACGCGCCGAGGATGTCGTGGGTCGTCGCGACGGGGATCCGCCAGTGGATCGACGTCGGATCGTTCGGGTTGCCCATCCAGTGCTGGATCTCCATGAAGCCCGGGTCGCCGAACGCCGAGGAGATCTCCGAGACATACCCGCCGTTGGAGTAGTGGACCGGGTCGCCCTTGAGGTCCTTGTCGAGGCCGGGCACGCCGTCGGCGTCCATGATCGTGTCGGCGTTCCAGCGCACCGCGCAGCCCGACGTCGCGTTGCCCGAGACGGTCCCGATGTTCGTCGCGGAAGCCGGCATCGCGGCTCCGACCGCGACGACGGCGCCGACCAGCGTGGCCGCCGCGACGCGAGCGGCGACGGTCACCGACCCGGCGCTCGACGGTGCGCCGCGGTGGATCGACCCACACTTCGGCAGTCGGATCATCGGCAGGTGGATCATTCGAGTCGACGACATGTCGCTCCCCCAAGCTCACTGCCGGGCGACCGCCCCCGCGGACCCCGGCTCCCCAGGACGGCTGCCCCTCACAGCCGCCGGTCGCCCACCGCGCGTTCCCCAACGCGGACCTGCCCCGAGAGTGCGTATCCCGGACGGCCGTCTTGGGCGGTCGACCTGAATCCAGCCTAGGACCGGCCACCCCACGTCGCGAGCCTCCTTGTATTCAACGCCGAAGGGCCCTGCCCCCCAACGACATCGGCCACCCGAGCGGGCCCGTCGGCCGGCTCGCGGCGTCGTCGACAGGGCCCGCGCCGTCGACAGGGCTCGCGCCGTCGACAGTGCCCGCGGCACCCACGGCAGCACGTGTCGCGGGTGTCAGGCGGGGCCGTCCCAGACGAGTCGACCGTCGTCGCCCACGCGAGCCCCCGCGCTGACGACGTGGTCGGCGAGCCTGCCGTCGGGCATGAGATGACGCACGGGAGTGTCGAATTCGACGCTGACGACGTCGCTGACGAGCCGCCGGTGGCAGCGCCACCACACCGACTCCGAGCACAGGATCGCCGTCTGCCCCTCGGCGATGTCGGCGAGCAGCTCTGGCAGCGCGGCGCGGAAGTCCTCCGAACGCGTCCAGGCCGCATACGCCCCGAAGGCCTCGACGCGCCACCACGTGTCGGGCGACTGCGCGCGCTGCGCCGCGGTGAGGCTGCGGCGACCGCCGAGCCGCTCCTCCCACCGGTAGGCGATCCCCCGCTCCTGCGCGACCTGCGGCACGACCCCGCGCGCCGCGCCCGGATTGGCCCGGCTCCCGGGGAAGCGCCGCACATCGACCAGCCGCTCCACCCCGGCCCCGGCGAGCAGGTCGCCCAGCGCCTCCCGGTCGAGTCGCCCGTGCCCGACGGTCAGCAGCGCGGGCCGCTGCGGGAGGTGCTCCACCTTCTGCTGTTCGCCCATCGGCTGTTCGCCCATCGGCTGTTCGCCCATCGGCTGTTCGCCGGGCCGCTGCTCGCCCATCGGCTGCTCCCCCTCTGCTGCTGGCTCAGCGCCGACGGGACGAGGCCGCGCTCAGGCGGCGCCGGGCGCGCGGGGAGCGGGCCGGGCGGTCGCGGCGAGGTCGATGTCGGCGAGCGGGAGGAGGCGGGCGCCGAGCACGGCGGCGAGATCGCGGGCCAGGTGGAGGCGGACGCCGCGGGGGGACTCGCAGTCGAGGACGACGCTCGTCACGCCCATGCCGGCGATCCGAGCGGCGGCGGCGCGGGAGCGGGGAATCGCGTCGGGGCCGTGGGTGGCGCGGCCGTCGGTGAGGACGACGAGCAGCGGGCGACGCATCGGGTCCTTGGCGCGCTCTCGACGGACGAGGTCGCCGGCGACGGTCAGGCCCTCCGCGAGCGGGGTGCGGCCGCCGGTGGCTGCGGCATCGAGGCGGGCGCGGGCGAGCTCGACGCTCGCCGTGGCCGGGAGCAGGATCTGGCCATGGTCGCGGGCGAACGTCACGACGGCGACCTTGTCGCGGCGCTGGTAGGCGTCGACGAGCAGCGATAGCACGGCCGTCTTCACCTGCGTCATCCGCTTGCGGGCACCCATCGAGCCCGAGGCGTCGACGCAGAACACGACGAGGTTGCCCTCCTTGCCATCCCGCAGGCTTCGGCGCAGGTCGATCCCCTTGAGGCGCAACGCTTCTCCAGCCCCGCGACCGCGATCGTGCTGGGCAGGGACGGCCGCGCGGATCGTGTCGGTGACCGCCACTCCCCTGCCCCGCGGGTCGCCGGGCTCGACGGCGCGGACGTGGCGACCCACCGTCGTCACCGCGCGCGAGCGGCGGCCCGCGACGCCCTGCCCGACCCGGTCCAGGCGGAGCAGCTGCGTCGCGAACGGGTCCGACGCGCGCTGGGCGCCCTGATCGGGGGCCCGGCGCGCGGGCGGAGCCTCCGGTGGGGTCGGGGCCTCGGTCTGCTCGTCGCCGGCCGACCGGGGCGGCGGGCTCTGCGACTCCGGCCCGGAATTCGCCTGCGGCTCGGCGGAATCCGGCGCGCCGGGCGTCTCGTTCGACGGCGACGGGTCGCTGGGCCCCGTCGAGTCCGAGCCGTCGTCCGGCTCCGGCGCGTCCGGCGGGGTCGGCTCGTCGTCGGGCTCGGGCGGTGGTTCGTCGCCGAGCACCTGGCGCAGGATCTCCTCGAGTTCAGCCGCCGCAGACTGCGGCGTGTCGAAGGGGTTGCGGCGGCGGCGGTGCGGCAGCGCGAGGCGCGCCGCGACGCGGATGTCCTCGTCGATCACCGCCGACCGGCCGGCCCACGCGGCGTGCGCGGCCGCGGTGCGCGCGGTGACGAGGTCGCCGCGCATCCCGTCGACGTCGAAGGCGGCGCAGATCCGCGCGATCTTGCCCCACGACTCCCGCGACGCCTCGACCGCACCGACAGCAGCGCGCGCCGCGCTGATGCGGCCGGCGAGTTCCCTTTCAGCGGCGGCGAATCGGGCGACGAACCCCGCCGGGTCGCGCTCGTAGTCCAGACGCCGGCTGATGACCTCGACGCGGGTGGCGGGGTCGCGGCTCGCAGCGACGTCGGCGACGAGGCCGAAGCGGTCGAGCAGCTGCGGGCGCAGGTCGCCCTCCTCGGGGTTCATCGTGCCGACGAGCACGAATCGCGCCGCGTGCTCGACGGAGACCCCTTCGCGCTCGACGCGGGCCCGCCCGGTGGCGGCGGCGTCGAGGAGTCCGTCGACGAGGTGGTCGGGCAGGAGGTTGACCTCGTCGACGTAGAGGACCCCGCGGTTCGCCGCCGCGAGCAGCCCCGGCTCGAAGCTCACCCGCCCGCTCGACAGGAGCGAGTCGAGGTGCAGCGAGCCGGCCACGCGGTCCTCGCTCGCGCCGACCGGCAGCTCGACGAGCGGCACCGGGCGACGCGAGGCGCCCTCGCCGTGGCGCTCGGCGTCGGGGCATCGGGGGTCGGGCGAGCCTGGGTCGCAGGCGAATCGGCAGCCGGGTACGACCGCGATGTCGCCGAGCGAGCCGGCGAGACCGCGGACCATCGTCGTCTTCGCCGTGCCCTTCTCACCGCGCACGAGCACGCCGCCGATGTGCTCCCCGACCGCGGCGAGGCACAACGCGAGCCCGAGCCCGTCCATCCCGACGATCGCGCTGAACGGGAACGCCGTCGACGAGTGCTCGTGCCGATCAGTCCCGGTCACTTGGCGTCCTCCAGGTCCCCCTCGGTCGCCAGATACGTCGCACGCAACGCCTCCAGCGTCTCGGCCTCGGGCGACTCCCACAGCCCGCGGTCGACGGCCTCGAGCAGCCGCTCGGCCATGCCGTGCAGGGCCCACGGGTTCGAGGTCGCCAGGAACTCCCGGTTCACCTCGTCGAGCACGTATTCGGCGGTGATCCGCTCGTACATCCAGTCGGCGATGACGTTCGTCGTCGCGTCGTAGCCGAAGAGGTAGTCGACGGTCGCCGCCATCTCGAAGGCGCCCTTGTAGCCGTGGCGGCGCATCGCCTCCATCCACTTGGGGTTGACGACGCGCGCCCGGAAGACCCGCGAGGTCTCCTCGAGCAGCGTGCGCGTCGCGACCGTCTGCGGGCGGGTCGAGTCGCCGAGGTAGGCCTCCGGCGAGGTCCCGGTCAGCGAGCGGACGGTCGCGACCATGCCGCCGTGGAACTGGAAGTAGTCGTCGGAGTCGGCGATGTCGTGCTCGCGGGTGTCGATGTTCTTGGCCGCCACCCGAATCCGCTTGTACGCCGATTCCATGGCGTCCCTAGCGGGCTCGCCGTCGAGGTCACGCCCGTAGGCGTAGCCGCCCCACGTCGCGTAGACCTCGGCGAGGTCGGCGTCGGTGCGCCAGTCGCGAGAGTCGATGAGCTCGAGCAGCCCCGCGCCGTAGGTGCCCGGCCGGGAGCCGAAGATGCGTCGGGTCGCCTTCGCGGCATCGGTGCCGGCGGCGACGTCGGCGCGCACGTGGGCGCGGACGAAGTTCGCCTCCTCGGGTTCCTCCTGCTCGGCGGCCAGGCGCACGGCGTCGTCGAGCATCGCGACGGCGTGCGGGAACGCGTCGCGGAAGAAGCCGCTGATCCGCAGCGTGACGTCGATGCGCGGGCGCCCCAGCTCGTCGGCGGAGACGACCTCCAGGCCCTTGACGCGGCGCGAGGCCTCGTCCCAGACCGGCCGGACCCCCAGCAGCGCGAGCGCCTCGCCGATGTCGTCGCCGGCGGTGCGCATCGCCGAGGTCCCCCACAGCGACAGCCCGACGGAGGCAGGCACCTCGCCGTGGTCGCGGACATACCGCTCGACGAGGGAATCGGCCAGCGCGCACCCGGTGTCGTAGGCGAGCCGGCTGGGGATGGCGCGCGGGTCGACGGCATAGAAGTTGCGGCCCGTCGGCAGCACGTTGACCAGGCCGCGCAGCGGCGACCCCGACGGCCCGGCGGGCACGAAGCCGCCACCGAGCGCGTGCAGGGCGTGGCCGAGCTCGTCGGTCGTGCGCCCCAACCGGGGCACGACCTCGGTCACCGCGAACGTCAGGATCGCCGCGAGCGCCTCGGGGTCGGGGTCCAGGTCGGCCGGGCCACCGTCGTCCAGGGCCATCGCGACGACGTCGTCGACGGCCTCGAGGGTCCAGCCGCGCTCCTCCATCGCCTCGATGAGCGCCCGCGCCCCCGCCTCGACGTCGTCGGTCTCGCGCCGCCCCGCCTGCCCCTCGACGAGGCCGAGCGCCTCGCGCAGCCCGGGCAGGGTCTGGGCGCCGCCCCACATCTGCCGCGCCTGCAGGATCGCCAGCACGAGCGCGACCCGCGGCTCACCGACGGGCGCCCGACCGAGGATGTGCAGGCCGCCGCGGATCTGCACGTCCTTGATCTCGCAGAGCCACCCGTCGACGTGCAGCACGAGCTCGTCGAAGCCCTCCCCGTCGGGCAGCTCCGCACCCGTCAGGCCGAGGTCGTGGTCGAGCTTGGCGGCCTGCAGGAGGGTCCAGATCTGCTGCTGGACGGCGGGGGCCTTCGCCGGGTCCATCACCGAGACGATCCCGTATTCGTCGAGCAGCTGCTCCAGGCGCGCGATGTCGCCGTAGGAGTCGGCGCGGGTCATCGGCGGCACGAGGTGGTCGACGAGGACGGCGTGGGCGCGGCGCTTGGCCTGCGTGCCCTCGCCGGGGTCGTTGACGAGGAAGGGGTAGACCAGGGGCAGGTTGCCGAGGATCGCGTCGGGCGCGCACCTGCTCGACAGGGCCGCGCCCTTGCCGGGCAGCCACTCGAGGTTGCCGTGCTTGCCGATGTGCACGAGCGCGTCGGCGCCGAAGCCCCCGTCGTCCTGCCGCGCCTGCAACCACCGGTAGATGCCCAGGTAGTGGTGCGTCGGTGCGAGGTCCGGGTCGTGGTAGATCGCGATCGGATTCTCCCCGAAGCCGCGCGGCGGCTGCACGAAGAGCACGATGTTGCCCGCGGTCAGCCCGGCGTAGACGAGGTCGGGGCGCCCGCCCCTGGAGGCGTCGAGATACATGTCGCCCGGTGCCGGCCCCCAGGCCGCCTCCATGCCTGCGCGCAGGTCGGGGTCGACGTCGGCATACCAGCGCTCGTAGTCGCCCGTCGGGACGCGCAGCGGGTTCGCCGCGAGCTCGTCGTCGGTGAGCCACGCCTGGTCGTAGCCGCCGCGGGCGATGATCGCCGCGATGAGCTCGTCACCGTTGCCGGATTCGAGGCCGGGCAGCGCGTCGGGCCCGGTCAGCGGGCCGACGTCGTAGCCCGCGTCGTGCATCGCGCGCAGGAGCTCGAGCGTCGAGGCCGGGGTGTCGAGGCCGACGGCGTTGCCGATCCGGGCGTGCTTGGTCGGGTAGGCCGAGAGCACGAGCGCGATCCGGCGCTGACCGACGGGCACGTGACGCAACCGCGCGTGGGCGACGGCGATGCCGGCGGCGCGGGCGGCGCGCTCGGGATCGGCGACGTAGACCGGCAGCCCGTCCTCGTCGATCTCCTTGAAGGAGAACGGCACCGAGATGATCCGCCCGTCGAACTCCGGCACGGCGATCTGGGTCGCGGCGTCCAGGGGGCTCACGCCGTCGTCGTTGGCGAGCCACTGCTCGCGGTTGTTCGTCAGCGCGAACGCCTGGATGATCGGCACGTCCAGGTCCGCCAGCGCCCCGGCGTCCCACGCGTCGTCGGCCCCGCCGGCCTGGGCCGTCGCGGGCGTCGAGCCGCCCGCGGCGAGCACCGTCGTGATGACGGCGTCGGCGGCGCGCAGCGTCTCGAGCAGCTGGGGCTCGGGGGCGCGCAGCGACGCGACATACAGCGGCATGGGTCGCCCGCCGGCCCCCTCGACGGCCTCGGCGAGCGCGCGCACGAAGCCGGTGTTGCCGCTCATGTGATGCGCCCGGTAGTAGAGGATCGCGACCGTCGGGCGCGCGACCGCGTCCGTCTCGAGCGTCGCGTCGGTCTCGAGCGTCGCGTCGGTCTC
>JAVTVZ010000235.1:15412-19095 GCA_032229625.1 Dermatophilaceae bacterium
CGCGTCGGTCTCGGGCGCCGCGTCGGTCTCGGGCGCCGGGTCGAACGCCGCGCTGAAGCGCCGGCACGCCGAGTCGCGGCAGTGCGCGCGGGTGTCCGGGGCGCTCAGGCAGGCGCCGGTGCAGCCGAGCCAGCCCCACGCGGGCGATGATGCGGGCGGCTCGAAGCCGTGGCCGGTGAGCAGCACCGTGTCGGACAGGAACGCCCCCAGACGCGCGAGATTCTCCGCGCCGCCGTGCGCGAGGTAGGCGTGCGCCTGGGCAGCGACCCCGGCGGGCACGGTCGAGACGCTCATGAGCTCGGCGTCGGGGGCCTGCTCACCGGTGAGGACGACGACGGGTCGGCGCTGATCGGGCGCGAGGAGCAGGGCGAGGCCGTCCTCCCACGCGCGACGGCCGCCCAGGAGCCGCACGACGACGAGGTCGGTGTCCGCGAGCAGCTCGGGCAGCTCCGCGGCGACGTCGCCGAGCCGCGCGGGGTTGGCATAGCGCCAGGTCACGGGCGCATCGGGCCGCTCGTTGGCCGCGCGGGCGGAGAGCAGGTCGGTGTCGGAGGTCGACAGGAGCAGGTGCACGGCAGGCGCCTCTCTCGGGGTCCGCGCCCCGGGACGGGTGCGACGACCCAGAGTTCCTGGCTGCCTGCGCCGCATCGGGGCCCGGCACCGGCCGCGGGTGCGGTGGGCGCGGGGCGACGCGGGCGAGGATCACAGTGGCGGGACCGCGCCGGGCTCGCACCGGCTTCCTCTGACGTGGCCGTCTGCTGGTGGACCGCGGTCGCGGCCCTGGGAATGCTCCGGCCGAGCCTAGCAGCGCGCCACCGCCGCCGGTCGGGGCCGCAGGCCGGCCCGCCCGGCAGCGAGCGCGGGCCCCCACGACGCGCACCCCGAGCCCGCCGCAGCGGGTGGACGACACGGAAACCCCAGGGAAACCCCAGGTCAGCGGCCTGCGCGCCCAGCGGGTGCGGCCAGGCGAGCGGCGACGGGCGCACCGCGCGGGAGCCCGAGGGATTCAGTGCACGCGCGACCGGGAGCGCGCCGCGCGCCGGAGCCGCGCGAGGGCGGCGCGATCGGCGGAGGCCGCCCCCGAGGAGTCGCCCGCCTGCGCGTCCTGGCGGGCGCGGCGGCGGGCGGAGGCGATCTGACCGTCGTGGTCGAAGCTGACGTCGACGTTCTGGAAGCCCTTGAGCGACTGCGTCTGCGCGAGCTGGGTGTAGGCGCGCTGGTCGGCGACCGTGAGGTCGACGTGGTCGGTCAGCGGCGTCAGCAGCGCTCGCGGATAGAGCCGGCGGGCGAGGACGACGTTGAGCTCCATCGACACGACGAGCACGATCGCCGCGACGTAGAGCCACACGAGCAGGCCGAGCACGATGCCGAAGACGCCCTCGGTCGCCCCGGCGCGCGACACGACGTGCTGCACGATGCGGCCACCACCGGCCTGGAGCAGCTGCCACAGGACCGCGGCGAGCGCCGCCCCGGGCAGCACCCGTGTCGTCGTGACGTCCGCGACCGTGCCGAGCCGGAAGATCGCGGCGAAGAGCGCGAGCGCCAGCAGCAGCGACCCGCCGAGGGTCAGGAACTGCACCGAGCCCGACAGCGAGAGCCACTGCGCGAGCGCCCCGCCGACCTGCGAGAGCACGGTCGTGGCGGTGACGAAGAGGCCGAGCACGACGATGAGCCCGACGCTGCGCATCCGCAGCGTCACGGGGTTGGGCCGCTGGTTGCGCCGCACGTTCCACACGACGTTCATCGCGTTCTGCACCGCCGAGGCGACGGCGATCGCGCCGTAGAGCGCGGTGAGCGCACCGATCGTCACGGCGGTGAGGCTGCCGGTCAGGGCGCTCGCGCGGATCTGCGACCCGATGACCGGCACCTGCGCCATCGCGGTCGCCAGGATCGCCTCGGACAGGTCGGGGTTGCTCTCGAGCACGAAGCCGAGGACGGAGGTCAGGAGCAGGAAGAGCGGGAAGATCGAGAAGAACCCGTAGAACGCGATGAGCGCCGCGAGATAGACGCCCTGGTCGTCGAGGAACTTGTAGGCGACCGCGACCGGCACACCGAGCGCCGGGTGTCGCCGCTGGAAGTGGTCGATCCGGCGCGTGAGCGTCACTGGGATGTCCTCTCTCACACGCGTGCTGCCGCAGGCCCGCGCCTCGGGCGCAGCGGGTGGCACCATCCTTCCACGCCCGGGCCCCCGCCCGTATCCGCCGGACGAGCACCGGGTGAGCACGGGTGCGCACCGGGTGAGCACGGGTGCGGTGCGGTGGTGCGCCGACGCAGTCGACGTGGCGCCGGGCGCCGCGCGTAGGCTCGCCCCTGTGCCCACCTCGACCGCGTCGTCGCGTCCCAGCCGTCCACCGATCGGTGAGGTCACCCCGCTCGTGCGCGTCCGCAGCAGCGGTGACCGGTGCCCGGGCGCGTTGCGATTGCACGAGGCGGCCGACGGGCCGCTCGCGCGGATCCGGGTGCCCGGCGGCCTGCTGCGCCGGGAGCAGGTCGAGGCGCTGGCGTCGCTGACGCAGGAGCTCGGCGACGGGTCGCTGCACCTGACGGCGCGCGGCAACGTCGAGATCCGCGGCGTGCGCGACGCCGCCCGCCTCGAGACCGGCCTGGCCGCTGTGGACCTGCTGCCGCAGCCCCGCAGCCACGAGCGGGTCCGCAACATCGTCGCCTCCCCCCTCACGAGCCGCGGGCTCGATCTGGCGCCGCTCGTGCGGGCCCTCGACGCGGCGATCGTCGCCCGGCCTGCGCTCGCGCAGCTGTCCGGGCGGTTCCTCTTCGGGCTCGACGCCGGCGCCGGCGACGTGCGCGCGCTCGCCCCGGACCTCGCGATCGTCGTGCTCGACACGCCCGACGGCTCCGGCCTCCCGCCGACCGACAGCACCGACGTCCCGCAGACCGACGCCCCGGCGCGGCGCTGCCGGCTGCTCGTCGGCGACTCCCCCGACGGCCCGACGCTGGCACTGCAGGATGCGCCGCGGGCGCTGACCGCGGCCGCGGAGGCCTTCCTCGACGTGCGCGGCTCCGCCTGGCGCCTGGACGATCTCGGCCCCCGGGCCGGCACCGTCGCCGCCCACCTGCGCGCCGCCGTCGAGGCGTCCGTGCCGACCGTGCGCAGCGAGCAGCCGACCCCGGCCGCCGACCCCTACGCCGACGGACCGGCCCCGGGCGTCCACGCCGTCGGCCGCCCCGGCACCGTCGCGATCGTCGCCGGGCTGCGGCTGGGCACGGCCCCCGCGTCGGCGTGGCACGCGGTCGCCGCGCTGCTGCGCGCGCTCGGCGACGACGCCACGGTGACGACGACGCCCTGGCGCTCGCTGGTCATCCCCGGCGTCCCGGCCGCCCACGCCGACCGCGCGTCGGCCGACCTCGCCGCGGCGGGGCTGGTGACCGGCGCGCACGACCCGTGGGTCGGGATCGGCGCCTGCACGGGCCGACCGGGCTGCGCCTCGTCCCACACCGACGTTCACGCCGACGCCGCGCTGCTCGCGCAGGCCCGGGCCGACGGCACGCTGCGTGCGGCGACGATCTATCTGTCCGGGTGCGACCGCCGCTGCGGCCACCCCCGCACCCCGTATGTCGATGTCGTCGCCGGCGACGACGGCCGCTACCGCCTGGGCGCGCCCACCCCCAGGCCGGCCGACGCCGACCCCCGCGCCGACGTCGCACCCGCCCTCGCGGCGACGGCC
>JAVTVZ010000235.1:19195-23986 GCA_032229625.1 Dermatophilaceae bacterium
CGCGGCGACGGCCTTCGCGGCCCCGATGGCCGCCGCCGCGCTTGCTCTCGCCGCGACCGCCGACACCGGGCCCGGAAGCGCCACCGTGACGGCGACGCCCGTCGCCCCGACAGACCTCGCGGCGGCGCTCGCCGCGCTCACACCCGTGGAGGCCGCTCGATGACATCACCCCAGGTCGCGCCCGCGCCCAGCCGCTACGACTACATCACCGACGGCGCGGAGATCTACCGGCGCTCGTTCGCGACGATCCGCGCGGAGGCGGACCTGTCGGCTTTCGACGCCGACGAGGAGCGCGTCGCGGTCCGCATGATCCACGCGTCCGGGGAGGTCGACCTCGCCCGAGACATCGCCTTCTCCCCCGGGGCCGCGGCCGCCGGGATCGCGGCGCTCGAGGCGGGCGCGCCGATCCTCACCGACGTGCAGATGGTCGCCTCCGGCGTCACCCGGCGCCGGTTGCCGGCGGACAACGAGGTCATCTGCCTGCTCTCGGACCCGCGGGTCGCCCCGCTCGCCGCGCAGCTGGGCACGACCCGCACGGCGGCCGCGGTCGAGCTGTGGCGCGACCGCCTCGACGGGGCCGTCGTCGCGATCGGCAACGCCCCGACCGCGCTCTTCCATCTGCTCGACCGGCTGCACGAGTGGCCGCAGCGCCCGGCGCTCATCCTCGGCATCCCCGTCGGCTTCATCGGCGCCGCCGAGTCCAAGGAGGCGCTGGCCGAGGACGCCCGGGGCCTGGCGCACCTCGTCGTCCACGGTCGCCGCGGCGGTAGCGCCATCACGTGCGGCGCCCTCAACGCGCTCGCCTCGGCCCAGGAATAGCGGCCCAGGAGTAAGGGCCAGGAGTAGGGGCGGACGCGGCACACCGAGTCCACCCACCCGGGCCGACGGCCCGGCGCCACCACGCACGACACCCGCAGGATGCAGCAGGAGTAGGCAGATGCCCCAGACCACCCCCGAGGACCACAGGACCGGCGCCGGCACCGGCACGCTCATCGGCATCGGCGTCGGCCCCGGCGACCCGGCCCTGCTGACGGTCGCCGCCGTCGAGGCGCTGCGCGAGGCGACCGTCGTCGCCTACCACTCCGCGCGGCACAAGCCGTCGGTCGCGCGCGGCATCGTCGAGCGCTACCTGCGCGCCGATCACGTCGAGGAGCACCTGGTCTATCCGGTGACGACGGAGGGCACCGAGCACCCGGGCGGCTATGCGGGCGCGCTCGCGGACTTCTACGACGAGGCGACGAGTCGGCTCGCGGCGCACCTGGACGCCGGGCGCGACGTGGCGCTGCTCGCCGAGGGCGACCCCTTCGTGCACAGCTCCCATCAGCATCTGCACGGCCGGCTCGCGGGCCGCTACCCGACGCGGGTCATCCCGGGCATCAGCTCGGTGACCGCCGCGGGCGCCTCGCTGGGCAGGCCGCTCGTCGAATCCACCGAGACGTTGGCGGTCCTGCCCGGCACCCTGCCGCAGGAGGAGCTCGCGGCCAGGCTCGGCGAGGCCGACGCGGCGGTCGTCATGAAGCTCGGGCGCACCTTCGGGCGGGTCCGCGCGGCGCTGGAGAGCGTCGGGCGCCTCGACGACGCCTGGTATGTCGAGCGTGCGAGCACCCCGCAGGAGCGCGTGCTGCCGCTGCGCGACGTCGACCCCGACGCCGTGCCGTATTTCTCGCTCGCCGTCGTCCCCTCCCGCGTCGGAGCGCCGGACGGCCGGACCCGGCCGCACCACCCGCAGGCCGCGACCGGCGATCCGCAGGCCGAGACGCCGGAGGCACCGGCAGGCGTCGGCCGCGTCGACGTCGTGGGCCTGGGTCCCGCCGGTCCGCTGTGGCTGACCCCCGAGGCCAAGGCCGCGCTCAGCGCCGCGACCGACCTCGTCGGCTACACGACGTACGTGCGGCGGGTGACGCTGCGCCCGGGCCAGGTCGCGCACGACAGCGACAACAAGGTCGAGTCCGAGCGCGCCGAGTTCGCGCTCGACCTGGCGCGCCGCGGCCGGCGGGTCGCGGTCGTCTCCTCCGGTGACCCGGGGGTCTTCGCGATGGCGAGCGCCGTGCTCGAGGTGGCCACCGAGGAGCACTACGCACACATTCCTGTGCGGGTGCTGCCGGGGGTCACGGCCGCGCACGCCGCCGCCGCCCGCGTGGGGGCGCCGCTCGGGCACGACTACGCGACGATCTCGCTGTCCGATCGGCTCAAGCCCTTCGAGGTCGTGCGCGAGCGGATCCGGGCGGCCGCCGGCGCGGATCTCGTGCTGGCCCTCTACAACCCGGCGAGCACCGAGCGGCGCTGGCAGGTCGGCGCGGTCCGCGAGGACCTCCTGGCGATCCGCGACCCGCGGACGCCGGTCGTCGTCGCGCGCGCCGTCGGCGCCCCCGACGAGCGGGTCACGCTCACGACCCTGGCGGACCTCGACCCCGACGTCGTCGACATGCGGACGCTGCTCATCGTCGGCTCCAGTCAGACCGTCGTCGCCGACCGCGGCCCCGAGCGGGTCGTCTACACGCCCCGGAGGTATCCGACACGCGCGGCCACGCCCACGCCCACGCCCACGGGCGAGGCGACGAGCGGCGTCGGGTCTGCTTAGCCTGCGCCGCGCGCGCCGGCGGCCTATGGTGCTGCGATGACGATCCCTCACCGCAGGATGCGCGCGGACCGCAGCGTGTTGGTGCTCGTGGACTATCAGGAGCGCCTCATGCCGGCCGTCGCCGACGCCGCGCAGGTGCTGCGGCGGGCCGGGTTCCTCGCGCAGGTCGCGGGGCTGCTGGAGGTGCCGGTCGTCGTCACCGAGCAGAATCCCGACCGGCTCGGGCGCACGGTCCCGCCGGTGGCCGACCTGCTGCCCGAGGCCGCGGTCATCGACAAGATGGCGTTCGGCGCGTGCGACGGCGGGCTCGACGACGCCCTCGCCCGCCTCGGTCACGACACCGCCGGTCACGAGCTCGACGCGGTCGTCGCAGGCTGCGAGGCGCACGTGTGCGTGCTGCAGACGGCGCTGGGGCTCCTCGACGCGGACCGGCGTGTCTGGGTCGTCGCGGACGCGAGCGGCTCACGGCACCAGGCCGATCGGGACGCCGCCTACGATCGCCTGCGGCACGCGGGCGCCACGGTCGTCACCGCCGAGATGGTCGCCTTCGAGTGGCTCGGCACCGCGGCCCACCCGCGCTTCAAGGACGTCTCCCGGCTCGTCAAGGAGCTCTGAGCCGGCCGGCGCGGGCTCGCATCGCGAGCTGCGCGCCGCCGCACGCGACGGCAGCAAGGACACCCGGTGCGGACCCGCCACCGGACGGCGCGCTCCGGCATACGGTGGTCCCCATGAGCACCCGCATCGAACGCGACAGCATGGGCGAGATCGAGGTCCAGGACGACCGCTACTGGGGTGCGCAGACGCAGCGCAGCCTCGGCAACTTCGACATCGGCCGCGACACCTTCGTCTGGGGTCGCCCGATGATCCGGGCGTTGGGCGTCCTGAAGCTCGCGGCGGCGCGCGCGAACTCCCAGCTCGGGGAGTTCGGCGCCGACAGCAGCGCGCACCTGACCGACGAGCAGCTCGCGGCCGTCGAGCAGGCGGCCCGCGAGGTCGTCGACGGCGAGCTCGACGAGCACTTCCCGCTCGTCGTCTTCCAGACCGGCAGCGGCACGCAGTCCAACATGAACGCCAACGAGGTCGTCTCCAACCGGGCCATCGCGATCCTGGGCGGGCAGCTCGGCTCGAAGTCCCCGGTCCACCCCAACGACCACATCAACCGTGGTCAGAGCAGCAACGACACCTTCCCCACGGCGATGCACATCGCGGTCGCGAGCGAGCTGGAGGCGCGGCTCTACGGCGCGGTCGGGCAGCTGCGCGACACCCTCGCGGCGAAGGCGACGCAGTACGAGGACGTCGTCATGGTCGGCCGCACGCACCTGCAGGACGCGACGCCGATCACGCTCGGCCAGGCGATCGGCGGGTGGGTCGCGCAGCTCGACGCCGCGATCGCCGGGGTGCGGCACGCGCAGGACGGCGTGCTGGAGCTGGCGATCGGGGGCACGGCGGTCGGCACAGGCCTCAACGCGCACCCGGACTTCGGACGCACCGCCGCGGAGCAGATCGCACAGATCACCGGACAGTCCTTCGTGCAGGCGCCGGACCTCTTCGCCGCGCTGTCGGCGCACGACGCGCTCGTCGCGCTGTCGGCGACCCTGCGCACGCTGGCGATGGCGCTCATGAAGATCGCCAACGACGTGCGCTGGTATGCCAGCGGTCCGCGCAACGGCATCGGCGAGATCACGATCCCGGAGAACGAGCCGGGCTCGAGCATCATGCCGGGCAAGGTCAACCCGACCCAGTGCGAGGCCCTGACGATGGTCTGCACCCGCGTCTTCGGCAACGACGCGACGGTCGCCTTCGCCGGCTCGCAGGGCAACTTCCAGCTCAACGTCTTCAAGCCCGTGATGGCTCACGCGGTGCTGGAGTCGATCCGTCTGCTCGCGGACGCGTGCCTGTCCTTCGACATCCACTGCGCCGTCGGCATCGCGCCCCACGCGACGCGCATCGAGGCCAACCTCGCGAGCAACCTCATGCTCGTCACCGCCCTCAACCGGCACATCGGCTACGACAAGGCCGCCGCGATCGCCAAGAAGGCCCACAAGGAGGGCACGACGCTGCGCGAGGCCGCGCTCGCCTCAGGGGTCGACGGCGACGACTTCGACGCCTGGGTCGTCCCGGCCGACATGACCGGCCGGCGGCCGGCCGGAGCCTGAGGCGCGCCCCGGTCACCTGGCCTCCTCGACCGGCGGCCAGGTGACCGGGAGGCG
>JAVTVZ010000236.1:0-2611 GCA_032229625.1 Dermatophilaceae bacterium
GGCGGTCGCTGCGGCAGCCGGTCGACGTCGAACTGGGCCTCGCGCACGTCGGGCTGCGCGTCGAGATCCGTGAGTACCTCGACCGCGTACTTGCCGAGGAGGAAGAGCGCGACGAGGTTGACGACCGCCATGAGCGTCATCGCGAGGTCGGCGAGCGACCAGACGGTGCTCAGGCTCGTCAGCGATCCGGCGACGACCGCGGCGACGACGACGAGCCGCATGATCCGGTCGCCGATGTGGCCGCCCTTGAGGTAGTCGACGTTGATCTCCGCGTAGGAGGTGTTGCCGAGCACGGAGGAGAAGGCGAAGACGAAGACGAGCACGGTCATGACGGGCACGACCCACGTACCGAGCTCGGAGGCCAGCGCGTTCTGCGTGAGGGCGGCGCCGGCCTGCTCGCGGGTCGTGACGCCGGGCTGGTAGACCTCCGGCCCGGCGAGCAGGATCATCGTCGCGGTCGCGGTGCAGACGATGATCGTGTCGACGAAGACGCCCGCGGCCTGGATGAGGCCCTGGTGGGCGGGGTGGCTGGTCGTCGCGGTCGCGGCGGCGTTGGGCGCCGAGCCCATGCCGGCCTCGTTGGAGAACATGCCGCGCTGCACGCCGTTCATGAGCGCGGCGAGCATGCCGCCGCCGACGCCGGCGAGGGCCTGGTCGAGCCCGAAGGCGCCCTTGAGGATGTCCGCGATGACGGCGGGCACCGCCGGCAGGTGCGTCACGACGACCGCGACGGCGAGCAGGAAGTAGATGAGCGCCATGAGCGGCGCCAAGATCTCGGTGACGCGGGCGATCGACTTCAGGCCGCCGAAGATGATGATGCCGGTGAGGAGCGCCAGGACGACGGCCGTGATCGTCGGCGAGATGCCGTGGCCCGATTCCAGGACCGAGGCGATCGTATTGGCCTGCACCATGTTGAAGGCGAGGCCGAAGGTGAAGATGAGCAGGCACGCGAAGAGCGCGCCGAAACCGTAGGACCCCAGGCCGCGCTGGATGTAATAGGCCGGTCCGCCGCGGAAGGTGCCGTCGTCGTGGGGCTGCTTGTACAGCTGCGCGAGGGTCGCCTCGACGAAGGCGGTCGCCATGCCGATGAGCGCCATCACCCACATCCAGAAGATCGCGCCGGGCCCACCGAGCGCGAGCGCGATGGCGACGCCGGCGATGTTGCCGGTGCCGACCCGCGAGGCGAGGCTGAGCGTGAAGGCCTGGAAGGAGGAGATCCCGCCGTCGGTGTTGCCGCGCGACCCGAGAATGACGGTGAGCATCTTGCCGAACGAGCGGAACTGCACCGCCCGGGTGCGGATCGTGAAGAGGATGCCGGCGATCGCGAGCAACGGGATGAGCACCCACGTCGCGAGGAAGCTGTTGAGCGGGCCGGTGAGGAAATCGATCATGTGCGGCTCCTGGGCGCGGGAAACGGGGCGCGTGGAACCTACCGGAGTCGCGGACGTGGCGCGATATCAGGACGACAACGATCCGCCGGGCCCGCGTCCGGCGAGGACGCCGGTCGAGGCGCGGGCGAGGCGCGGCGATCGGCCGCGGCGCTCAGCGGCGCTGGATCACTCGTAGAGCACGTATTCCGGCCGCGGGGTCAGCGCCATGACCTCGGCGGGTGTCATGAGCTGCCACGATCCGGCGGTGTCCTCGGTGTAGAAGAGCTTGAAGCCGGGGTGGACGTGTGCGGGCTTGACCTTCATGATCGCGTTCCACGTCTCGACCTTCATCGACTTCGAGCCGATGCCGTCGACGCTGACGATGTTGACGACGCCGGGGTGCTGCTTGAGGTCCTCCGGCTTGCGCACCCAGTTGGTGCGGATCATGTGATAGAGCACGACCTTCTCGGGCAGCTGGTTCTCCTGCACGAGCCGACTGATGTAGGCGTTGACCTCGTCGAGCTCCTTGCCGCTCGTGGAGCCGAAGGTGCGCATCGGCTCCTGGTTGGGCCCCATCCGCCATTCCGGGTCCATCGCGAGCCCGACGTCGGGCTCCTTGAGGAACTTCTCGTAGGCCTTGACCTCGGTCGGGAAGTCCGAGCGTCCCGGCTGGATCGCCAGCAGCAGGTAGCCGTTGACCTTGCGGACCGCGTCGAGGTGTTTCTGGATGCGGTCGTCCGTGGAGCGCGTGCGGCATTTCGGGGCGTTGCGGCACGGGTGGACCATCGTCGCGATGTATTCGAGCGTCGGCATGATCTTGCGGCCGTCGACGGCATACGGCTTGGCGCGCTCGATGATCTCCTTCATGCGGTCGTCGATATCGCCGACGCCCGCGCGGCCCAGGCCCGGGCCGGAGCCGATGATCCCCGAATACCCCACCATCCGGTAGGTCGGGAAGAGCGTCATGCCGCCGCCGGGCAGCTCGCGCTGCGTGGGGGTCGGCGTCGGAGACTCCTCGGACCGATCGGGCAGGGCCGCCGCACCGGAGGCGCTCGCGGACGCGGGATCAGGAGCGATCGAGCAGGCCCCGAGGGCCAGTGTCGCGACCACCGCGCACACGCTCGTCGTGACCAGGGCGCGGGTGCGCCGGGGCGTCGTCATGTCGCTCCTCTTCGTCGGCTCGCTCGCATCGTAGGGGTTCGGCCCGCCCGTCCCGAGCACCGCGCGGAGCGCGTCGCGCA
>JAVTVZ010000236.1:2711-3928 GCA_032229625.1 Dermatophilaceae bacterium
GGCGTCAGCTCACGCGGGTGAAGGTGGTGCGCCATTCGTCGTCGCCGACCTGGCCGCCGTCGACCGCATACTGGCCGGCGAACTGGCCCTCGATGAGGGTGCGCACCAGGTCGGGGGCCTCGTCGGTGACGATCGTCGCCCCACCGCCGGGGGTCAGCCCGATGAGCACGCCGAAGATCGCCGCCTGACGGATCGTCGGGTCGATGACCCGGGCGTCGAGCTCGGGGATGCGTCGCGGACCGGATCCGCAGCCCCCCGCACCGCAGCCGCAGGCCCCACAGTCGTCGCTCACCGCATCACCTTCAGTAGTTCCATAATCGCACCACACGATTCCGTAGAAATACACTGAGACCGTGTCAGACATGCCCGGCCCCGATAGGCCCCGCGGGCCACGGCCGACGGGACTGCACCACGATCCCACGACGCACTTGTCGGCCGCCCGCGCAGGGGTGCTCGATGCACTCGGGCGGGCCGACGGGCCCGTCACCGTGCAGCAGCTGTGCGACGCCCTCGGCCAGCACGCCAACACCGTGCGCGAGCACCTCGACGGCCTCGTCGACGTCGGCCTCGCCGTGCGCGCCGCCGCGGCCCCGTCGGGGCGTGGACGCCCCCCGATCCTGTATGCGGCCGTCCCTCCCGAGCAGTCACGTCCCCAGATCCGCGGGTATGCGGCGCTGGCCTCCGAGCTGGCCGAGCAGATCGCCCGGACCGGCCCCGACCCTGCCCGGCAGGCGCTCGAGGCGGGCCGACGCTGGGGCACCCGGATCGGCGCGCAGGGCCCCGACGGAGCGGCCGGCGCCCGCGAGCACACCCTGCACGTGCTCGCCGGCCTGGGCTTCGAGCCGCAGATCACGAGCGTGCCGACCGAGCCGGACCCGAGCCTGCCCCCGGCCGCGACGCCGACCGCGAACGGCGGGCGGGGGGCACCGGACGCGAACGGCGCGAACGGCGCGAACGGCGCGAACGGCGCGAACGGCGTCACGATCGCGCCGGAGGCCGTCACGTCGGTGGTCATCACACCGGAGGCCATGACAGCCGAGGCCACCACACCGCAGGACAGCGCTGCACAGGACAGCGCTGCGCAGGTCAGCGCTGCGGAGGTCATCGAGTTGCGCGCGTGCCCGATGCTCGAGGCGGCGCGCGCCAACCCGCAGGTCGTGTGCACCGTGCATCTCGGCCTCATGCAGGGCATCTACACCGCGCACGCGGCCCCCGCC
>JAVTVZ010000237.1:0-3916 GCA_032229625.1 Dermatophilaceae bacterium
GGCACCACGGCGGTCAAGACGAAGGCGGGCAGGAAGACGAGCCCCAAGGGCAGGACGACTTGCACGCCCAGGGTGGCGGTGGCTGCTTCGAGGCGGTGGTCCTCCTCGCGGCGGATATCGGCGGCCGCGGCCATGAGCAGAGCGCCGGGGGCGACGCCCGCGCCCGCGGCGAGGGCCAGCGCGTGCGCGGCGGGCGCCCACGGGCTCGGCACCGCCCCCCAGGCCTCCTCCTCGGTCAGGCCCCACCGCATCGCGGCGGCCACGGTGCGCAGGTGGGTGCCGCAGATGTCGTCCTGCTGGTCGGCGACGAGGTCGAGGGCTTCGACGATGCCGCAGCCCGAGCGCATCGCGAGAGCGAGCAACTCCAGGCAGGAGGCGATCTCGACGACGGGCACGGGCGGGGACTCGGTGGCGGCCGGCGCCAGGGGCACCTCCCGCGCACTCCCCCACCTCCGTCCGGGGACCAGGAGCACAGCCAGGACCACGCTGAGCGCGGCCAGCGCGGCGCTCACCGCAACTCCGGTCCGCGCATCGCGGCCGCGATGAGCCGGTCGACCCACCAGCGCCCGATACCGATGAGCACCAACCCGCCCCCGATGCAGGCCCAGACCGCCGCGGAGCGCGCGTAGAGGTTCACCAGGTCGACCCCGAGCAGCCCCGCGAGCAGCGGCCCGCTCAGCGGCAGCAGCGTGAGGATGCGCATCGTCGCCCGGGCCCCGGCGACGGCGGCGACCGAGCGCCGGTGGCGGTCGCGGTCGACGCGCATGAGGCGGGCGGCGGTCGCGGCGGCCTCCGAGAGCGGCGCGCCGGTGGCTTCGCTGAGCGCCCACGCCCGCGCGAGCACCAAGATCTGCGGGGAGCGCAGCGTCGCGGCCGCCTCGCGCCAGCCGCCGGAGAGCAATTCGCCGTTGCGGGCCCGGGATTCCAGGGCGGGCAAGGCGTCGTCGAGAGCCTTGGCGCGGCCGGGGCGGGCGTCGCGGCTGCGCACGACGAGCACGAGGGCGTCCGCCGGCCCGAGACCCGCCTTGAGTGCCGCACCGGTGGATTCGACGACGTGGATGACGTCGTCGACCGTCTCGTCGGGCCGCAGCAGGAGCCGCAGCCGCCGCGACCCCGCCTGCCACAGCTGCGCGGGCGAGCGGCCGGCCGGCCCGGCGCCCGTGAGGTCGCGCGCGCCGTCCGCCGAGCGCGCCGCGGGCCAGGCGACGACCGCGGCCGCGACCGCCAGCGTCGCCACGAGCGCGCTCACGCCGCAGCCCGCTCGAGCAGCGCGACGAGCCGCTCCCAGCCGGGCTCGCACACCCGCGGGACGGGACCGGCCGGCGCCTGGTCGTGCCGCTGCGGAGTCGCCGGGGGCGGGTCCTGCACGAGCGCGGGCACCACCTGCAGCCGACCGTCGGTGTGGGCCAGCACGCCGACCGTCTCGACATACCGCCGCCCGTATCCGCGACGCAGGTGCACGACGAGGCTCAGGGCGCTGATCAGCTGGCTGCGGGTCGCCTCCGGGCTCATGCCGGCGAGCGCGCCGAGGGCCTCGAAGCGGGTGACGACGTCGGCGCTGCTGTTGGCGTGCAGGGTGCCGCAGCCGCCCTCGTGACCGGTATTGAGCGCCGTAAGCATCTCGCGGACCTCGGCGCCGCGCACCTCGCCGACGACGAGCCGATCGGGCCGCATCCGCAGGCTCTGGCGGACGAGGGCGACCATGTCGACGTGGCCGGCGCCCTCGACGTTGGGCGGGCGCGTCTGCATCCGCACGGTGTGCGGGTGCTGGACGTCGAGCTCGCGGACGTCCTCGACGACGAGCAGCCGGTCGGAGTCGGACACACAGGCCAGGAGCGCCGCGAGCAGCGTGGTCTTGCCGCTGCCGGTGCCGCCGGTGACGAGGAAGGAGTGCCGGCCGTGCACGATGGCCTCCAGCACCGGCATCCAGTCGGGCGGGAACGAGCCGTGCGCGCACAGCTGCTCCAGCGAGGTCACGCCGCGCCGTGGCACGCGCAGGCTGATGTGGGCGCCACCGTCGACCAGCGGCGGCAGCACGGCGTGCAGCCGCACCCCGCCGGGCAGCAGGCCGTCGACATACGGGCTGGCCTCGTCGAGGCGGCGCCGCGCCAGACCGGACAGGCGCACCGCGAGGCGGCGCACCGCCTCCTCGTCGCCGATGTCGACCCCGGCCCGCTCGAGCCCGGCGCCGCGGTCGACCCACACGCCGCCGGTGCCGTTGACGAGCACGTCGGTGACCTTGGGGTCGGTCAGGAGCGGCTGCAGCACCCCGGCCCCGAGCACCGAGGAGCCGAGCCGCGCGGTCGCCTGCTCCACGCCGTCGCGACCGAGGGTGAGCGCGGAGCGAGCGACGACGTCGTCGACGCGTCGGGCGTTGGGGCCGTGACCGGCCCGGATGTGCCCCCACATCGCCTCCGTGGTCACGCGATGCTCCGCAGCGGCTCCAGCGCCAGGTCGAGCACCGCATCGGCGCCGTCGGCCAGCGGACCGCGGCTGCCGGGCACGCGCCCGCGGCGCAGGTCGACGCCGACGCGGTCGTCCTCGGGCAGGATGCCGGCGAGCGGCAACTGCAGGGCATCACACACAATTGTGGGCAGTTCGGCGACCGATCGGCGGCCGAGGCGCTGGACGAGCGCCCACGGGACGCCCTGGTCGCGCGCGGCCCGCGCATGCACACCGGCGGCCGCGAGCTGGGTAGGCCCCGGGCCGACCACGACGAGCCCCTGATGCAGCAGCCCGACGGCATGCGCGAAGTCGGGCGATTCGGGGCCGGGCAGGTCGATGACGACGAGGTCGCAGTGCCCGGCGAGCCCCTCGACGACCGCGGTCACCGCGGCAGGATCGAGGTCGACGGCGGCGTCGCGGTCGTGGGACACCACGGGCAGACCGTCCCCGCGGGGCAGGTGCTGCCACAGCGCGGCGATATCCAGGCGGCCCCTGGCCCGCGCGAGGTCGGGCCACCGCAGCGCGGGCTCGTGGTCGACGCCGAGGACGACGTCGAGCCCACCGCCATACCGCCGCAGGTCGACGCAGACACAGGTCAGGCCGCGCCGACGACCACGCAGGCCGAGGGCCGCGACGAGGCAGGACGCGCCGACTCCGCCGGACGCGCCGCTGACACCGATGATGCGAGCACGAGTCATGGCCGCCATGCTCGGCGATCGACCGGGCTCGCCGCCGACGACAGCAGCGCGACTGTGGACAAGGCCGCCGCCGCCGATCCGGCTGTGGACAGCGGTCGGCCCGAGGGCGAGGCACTCCCGAAAAGGTCCGGACATACGGGTGGCCCCCGCTGGGGGGACAGCGGGGGCCACCAACGCGCCAAGCCCCGGGGGGGAGGAGCTGGTGCGCCGCGCTCAACCCGTAGGGAGCGCTGTATCCATTGTGAAGTCGGACGACCGAATAGGCAAACTCGGGGGCGATCCCCCCGGGTCCGCACCCAGCGGCCGCCCCGGCGAGGCCGCCGGCGCCGGGACAGCGGTTTGACCTGCACCGATCTGCCCCCAGTGGTCGGCATCGCCACCCGCACAGGCCGCCTGAGGCGCTCCTGCGCAGAGACCGCGACCAAACTTTGCGCAAAAGATCCGGGGTTGGGGTGTAACGGACCCCCGGGTCGCCACGATGTCCCATCGCCGAGAGCCCTGCATCGGGCATTCACCCCGGAGAGTCGCGACGCAGCGACCGGACGGCCGCGAAGGGCTCCTGTGACGGCCCACGGGCTCCCGTGACGCCCCGGGCAGCGCGCGAATCCCCGCACCACGAGCACGCCCGGCCGCCGAACACACCCGAGGTGCGACGACCCGTCGAGCAGCCCCTGACCCCCTCGCGCAGGCTGCGCCGCGTCGGACGCTCGACACCTGACCTCGGCGCCGACCCGGCCAGGCCTCGCCGGCCTCGCCGGCCCCGTCTCGCCCGG
>JAVTVZ010000238.1:0-3857 GCA_032229625.1 Dermatophilaceae bacterium
ACGACGTGCGGGCCGTCGTCGACGCGACCCACCCCTACGCGGCGACGATGACCGCACACGCCCACGCGGCGTGTGCGCGCGTCGGGGTGCCGCTGCTGCGCTACGAACGGCCCGGGTGGAGCCCCGGGCCGGGCGATGAATGGCGGCGGGTGCGCACGCTGGCCGACGCGGCGCGGCTCGCCGACGACCTCGGGGAGCGGGTGTTCCTGACGATCGGCCGTCAGGAGGTCGCGGCGTTCGCCGACGTCGCGGCCTGGTGCCTCATCCGGGCCATCGAGCGACCCGATCCGCCGCTGCCCGCGCGCGCGCAGCTCTTGCTGGACCGCGGGCCGTACGAGCTGGCCGGGGAGCGGGAGCTGCTGGCCCGCTGGGGGATCGACGTGCTGGTCAGCAAGGACAGCGGCGGGGAGGCGACGGCCGCCAAGCTCGTCGCCGCCGCCGAGCGCGGGGTGCCGGTCGTGCTCGTGGACCGCCCGGCCCCGCCCGCGGGGCTGCGGGTCGTGCGCGAGCAGCCCGACGTCCTCGCGTGGCTGGCGCAGACGCTCGTCGGCTGATGCGCGGGGGAGCTGGTTGCGGCGCGAGGCAACTCCGGTCTGCCAATTGAGTAGTACCACCCGGTGTGTGCGCCGGTGCGCTGCCTACGCTCGAGGGGACGCGGCGCACACGTCGCGGCTGCACGCAACAGTGTGCGATGAAGCACTGTCCGCTCCGCCGCAGACAGCCGCAAGGCGCAGATCGGGGCGCTGACCGCAGACGGCCGCGAGCCGATTCAAGCCTCTGTCTCCGCGAGCGAAACTCCTGCTCCAGGTCAGGGTCTGGTCAGGACATGGTCAAGAGGTCTGGACGGGTCGGCGCTCTGGTCGTGCACTCGATGTGGATCCAGATGCCCAGGGCGTGCTTGATCCCCTCCATGTCGACCCCGACCGCGATGTGCGCGGCCTTGTTGATCACGTGCGCGCCGTCGCGGACCTTGACGGTGAGCGCGTCCAGGTAGATGACCGGGTAGAACGCCTCCAACGGCCGGCGCTGCCAGGCCAGGACCTCCTCGGCGACCTCGTCGACGATCTTGGAGATCGTCTCGTGGGACAGCTGCGTGCCGATCGTGGCTTCCAGGTGGTAGGCGATGTCGCGCAGCGTCATCCCGCCGGCGTACAGACCCACGATCATGTCGTCCAGGCCATCCAAGCGGCGGGCGTCCTTGGGGACCAGGCGCGGGGTGAACGTCCCGGCCCCGGTCCCGCGGCGTGTCCAGCTCGACCGGCCCGACCTGCGACTCCAGTCCTCCACATCGCTCGTGGACCGCCCGGCCTCGCCACCCGGGCTGGCGTCCGTGCCCGACGAGGCCGGCGCCCTGGCGTGGCTGTGCGGGGTGCTCGGGTCGCGGACCGAGTAGTCCTGCCCTGTCGGGGCGTGCCCGCGGGCGAACGTGTGCGCACCGGACGAGCTACGCACCGGTGACTGCGGCGAGGTCAGTGCCCCGTCGTGCTCGCGGACCGGCCGAGCGCCCCCGCCGGCCTGTCGACCGCGCGTGACGAAGAGAGCGCCCTCGCCTGGCTCGGACGTCTGCTCGGGAGCGGACCTGAGTAGTTCCGCCCTGTCGGGACGCTCCCGCGCGCCCTACCGTCGAGGCCATGAGCGGGGCAACGGTCCGGCGGATCGCCGGTGAGCAGGCGCAGCAGACGTCGGGGGACGTCACGACCCGAGGAGTCGACATCGGGGGAGTCGACATCGTCGAGATCCAGGGGGTGAGCGAGATGCCGCAGCGCCGACGTCGGGAGGGCGACGGGGGCTGGGGCGGGACCGCGCTGGCGGCTGTCGCGGGGTTGCTGGCGCTGGCCGGCGTCGCCGTGTGGATCACCGGCGACTGGTCGATGCGCCACGACGAGGTGGTCGGCGCCAACATCGGCGCCGGGCTGCTCCTCCTGCTCAGCTGGGGACTCTTCGCCCTGGCCGTCCTCACCGGCGTCGCGGCCGTCGTCGTGCACCTCGCGCAGCGGCGCCGCGAGCGCGACAGCGACTGACAGCGACGCCTGGCCAACGCCTCATTGAGCTCCGAGCAGGTCAGGAGACTAGAGCCCGGCGACGCGGCTGCCTGGAGGCGTCAGTCCCCGGTTGGCCGACAGGTAGTCGACGAGCGCGGTCAGGTCCTCGGGGCCGCCGGTGAGCGCGGTGCCCTTGGTGAAGGCGGTGAACAGGTCGCCGCCCTCGGCGAGGAAGTTCGCCATGCTCACCCGGTAGGTGCCGGTCGCCGACAGCGGCGAGCCGTTCAGGCGCATCGACCCGGCGACGACGCGTGATCCGCGCGGCTGCGAGGCGTCCCATTCGTAGGTGAAGCCCGCGGAGACCCCGAGCGCGAGCATCGGCCGTGAGCCGCGGTCGGCGACAGGCTGATACTGCTGCTCGAGCGCCTCCTTGATCTGCGCACCCGTCATCGTCACGGTGACCAGACGGTTGCCGAAGGGCAGGACGTCGTAGGCCTCGCGATAGGTGACCTCGCCGGGCTTCTCGGCATACTTCGGCGCGACCGGCAGGCTCGCGCGGACCCCGCCGACGTTCATGAACGACATCTGCGCCCCGCCCTGGTCCGCGCCCTTGGTGGCCTCGAGGATCGAGTCGGCGACGACGTCCGCCAGCGGGGTCTCGATGCCGCGATCGCCCGAGGCGTCCCCGAGGATGTCCGCCGCGACCGACCCGACGACGCGACCGCCCACGACGTCCGAGAGCGCCTTCCACGTGGCGATGATCTTGGTCTGCGTCGCGTCCTTGGCGGCGGTGCGCGGCACGAGCCGGTTGACCGCCGAGCTGCGGCCGCGGTCGACCTCGCCGCTGCGGCGGTTGACGACAAGCGTGGTGTCCGTGACGACCTGCCCGTAGCTTGCCGCGCTCGTCACGAGGCGGGGCTTGCCGGCCGGGTCGGGCAGCGAGCACACATACGGCTGGTGGGTGTGGCCGGTGACGATCTGGTCGACCTCCGGGGTCATCGTCGCGGCGATCTGCGCGATCGGGGCCGAGATGCCCTGGCACTGCGTGTAGGTGCCGGTCTGGTAGCCGCCCTCGTGCAGCAGCACGACGATGGCCTTGACGCCCTGTTTCTTGAGGTTCTTGGCCTGTGCGTTCGCGGTCGCGACCTCGTCGGCGAAGGTGACGGTCGCGACCCCGGCGGGGCTGACGAGGGTCGGGGTGGCCTTGAGCGTCATGCCGATGAAGCCGATCTTGACGCCGCCGACGGTCTGGACGCTGGTCGCCGGCAGGAGGGTGCCGGAGCCGTCCTTCGCGAGGACGTTCGCGGCGAGCCATTGGAACGCTGCGCCCGGATACGGGGCTTGGGGGACGTAGCAGCCCGCCGTCGGGTGGCAGCCGCCCTTCTGCATCCGCAGCAGCTCGGCGGTGCCTTCGTCGAACTCGTGGTTGCCGACCGAGCTGACGTCCAGTCCCAGGGCGTTGAGCGACGCCACCGCCGGCTCGTCGTGGAAGAGGCCCGACAGGAAGGGCGACCCGCCGATGAGGTCACCGGCCGCGACCGTCAGCGACCGACCGCCCGGCGCCTTGGCGCGCAGCGCCTTGAGAGTCGTCGCCAGGTATTCCGCGCCGCCGACCGGGGTCTGCGCGGGGTCGAGCTGACGCGACAGCGGCGGATCGCTCGCCTCGAGGTGCCCGTGGAAGTCGTTGAAGCTCAACAGCTGCACCGACACGAGGTGGGGGTTGCCGGCCGGCCGCCGGGGCTCGGGCGGCTCCTGCGCCTGCGCGGTCACGGCGCTCGCGGCGGACAGCGGCAGCGCCAGCGCGGCGGCGATCGCCCACGCGTGAATTCGACGGTGAGACACGACTACTCCTGCGGCGGGAGACGGCGGGGAGAC
>JAVTVZ010000239.1:0-23235 GCA_032229625.1 Dermatophilaceae bacterium
CACCAGCACACCGAGGTCACCGGCACCGCCGCGACGAAGGTCAAGGACGCCGTCACGGCCAAGGACTCGAGCATCACCGTCGAGAAGGTCCTGCAGGACCCCGACGGCTCCTACGACGTGCTCGGCACCAAGGCCGGCGACCGCGTCATGGTCGAGGTCAGCAAGGACCTCGCGACCGTCGAGGTCCGCACCGGCGGGCCCGGGGGGCCTGGCGGCCGTGGCGGCAAGGGCGGCCCCGGCGCCCACCAGCACACCGAGGTCACCGGCGCCGAGGCCACGAAGGTCAAGGACGCCGTCACGGCCAAGGACTCGAGCATCACCGTCGAGTCGGTCCGCAAGGACCCCGACGGCTCGTACGACGTGCTCGGCACCAAGGCCGGCGACCGCGTGATGGTCGAGGTCAGCAAGGACCTCGCGACCGTCGAGGTCCGCACCGGCGGCCCTGGTGGCCCTGGTGGCCATGGCGGCAATGGCGGCCGTGACGGACAGCGCGGGCCTGGTGGGCCTGGTGGGAGCGGCGAGAGCGCCCCGACCCAGTCCTCGTCGGCCTCGCCGAGCGCCTCCGCCTGACGCTCCGGAGCGGCGCGTCGGGCCGCCTCGGCGCGGGGCCCCGTCGGGACGACCCGGCGGGGCTCCGCGCACGACGGCAGCCCCGATGTGACCGACAGCGCCCCCAGAGCTGGGTGGCGCCCCGACACGTCGCACGCCGGAGTCGCCGAGCCCCCTCCGCGGCGTGGCGCCGCGGCATACCCTGGCCTCGTGCCGAGGCTGCCGTTGTTCCCGCTGGGGACCGTCCTGTTCCCCGGCGCCCGGCTGCCGTTGCGCGTCTTCGAGCCCCGGTATGTCGAGTTGCTCGGCGATCTGGCGGCGGGGCCGCAGCCGGGGCGCTTCGGGGTCGTCGCGATCCGCTCGGGCCACGAGGTGGGGCGGGCCAACGCCCGCGCGCTGCACCGCATCGGCACCGTCGCGATCCTGACCCACGTCGAGCGCGGCGCCGACGGCACCTTCTCCGTCGAGGGCATCGGCGAGCGGCGCTTCGCGCTGCGGGGGCTGCTCGAGGAGCCCGAGACCGGCTACCACGTGGGCAGCGTCGAGTGGCTCGCCGAGCCCGTCGGCGAGGCCGAACGCGTCGCCGAGCTCGCGACCCGCGTGCGGCGGCGCCTCGCCGAATACCGGCGCATCTTCGGCGCGGACGACGCCGCGACCTACGCGCTCGCCCCCAACGACCCGACCGCGCTATCCTACCGCGTCGGCGAGCTCGTGGCCCTCACCCCGGAGGACCGGCAGGGGCTGCTGGCCTGCGAGGGCACGGCGCAGCGGCTGGCGCTCGCGGCGCATCTGCTGCGCCGCGAGCACACCCTCGTCAGCACCCTGCAGGCGCTGCCGGGCAACGCGCCGGCGCCGCCCTTCAGCGCCAACTGACTCCCCGATCGGGCGCGCCGGAGACGACCTGTCGGCCGGGCGCGGGCGCACGTCCGATCGACGCCGCCCGCGCACACCCGCACACCTCGCCGGCGCCCGCTCAGGCGCGGCCCTGCGCGAGCGAGTCGGCGATCGCGTCGACCATCGTGTCGATGTCGGCGTCGCTCGCCACGAGCGGCGGCGCGAGCCGGATCGTCGAGCCGTGCGCGTCCTTGGCGAGCACGCCGCGCTGGGCCATCCGCTCGCACAGCTCGTAGCCGGACATCAGCCCGGGGTCGACGTCGACGCCGGCCCACGCGCCGCGGACCCGCACGGCGACGACCCCGCGCCCGAGCAGCGCCTCGAGACGAGGACGGATGAGCTCGCCGAGCTCGGCTGCGCGCGCCTGGAATTCGCCGCCCGCGAGCATCGCGACGACCTCGTGCCCGACCGCCGCGGAGAGCGGGTTGCCGCCGAACGTCGAGCCGTGCGAGCCGGGGGTGATGACGTCGAGCACGTCGTGATCGGCCGCGATCGCCGACACCGGCAGGATCCCGCCGCCGAGGGCCTTGCCCATGACATAGATGTCCGGCACGACACCTTCGTGGTCGCACGCGAACGTGCGCCCCGTGCGGGCCAGACCCGACTGCACCTCGTCGGCGACCATGAGCACCCGACGGCGGGTGCACAGGTCGCGGAGCTGCGCGAGGAATCCCGCCGGCGGGATGACGACGCCACCCTCGCCCTGGATCGGCTCGAACAGCACCGCGACGGTGTCGTCGTCGATGGCCGCGTCGATGGCCTCGACGTCGCCGTAGGGCACCACGCGGAAGCCGGGGGTGTAGGGCCCGTAGGCGCGCCGGGCGTCGTCGTCGGTGGAGAAGCTGACGACGGTCGTGGTGCGGCCGTGGAAGTTGCCGGCCATCGTCACGATGTTCGCGTGGTCGGGGCGCACGCCCTTGACGTCGTAGCCCCAGCGGCGCGCGACCTTGACCGCGGTCTCGACGGCCTCGGCGCCCGTATTCATCGGCAGGATCAGGTCCTTGCCGGTCAGCGCCGCGAGGTCCCGCACGAACGGGCCGAGCTGGTCGCTGTAGAACGCTCGGCTCGTCAGCGTCAGCCGGTCGAGCTGAGCCTTGGCGCGCGCGACGAGCCGCGGATGGTTGTGCCCGAAGTTCAGCGCCGAATAGCCCGCGAGGCAATCCAGGTAGCGCCGCCCCTCGACGTCGGTGACCCACGCGCCCTCGCCGTGGCTGAGCACGACCGGCAGGGGGTGGTAGTTGTGCGCGGCGTAGGTCTCGACGAGGTCGATGTGCTCGGCGCTCGCCGCGCCAGGGGTCGCGTCGGGGGTCGCGCCCGGGGTCGCGCTGGGAGTCGCGCCCGGGGTCGCGCTGGGGGTCGCGTCGTGCGACGGAGTGCCGATCGTGTCGGCGTGGTGCTGCAGAGTCGTCATGGACAGGCTCCTTCATCGTGTCGGCGTGCCGGGCGTGGTTCGCGGGCGGACACCGAACCCCCAGGATGGACGATGCAGGCCACCTCGCGACACCCCCTCCCCGCCCTGGGACGCAACGAGGTTCGCGCCCGGGGCGGGGGCGGGCGGGGCGAGGGCCGTCGGCTCAGTCCATGAGGTCGTCGGAGGCGTGCTTCGACGGGTCGTCGCTGATCGGCCGATCGGGGTGAGTCGCTCGGTCGGCCTGCGCCGCGGCGCGACGGGCCAGGCCGGAGGTCTCCTCGTCGTCGTGCTCCTGCACATACTCCTGCGGGTCCTTGTCGACGGGGGCGACCTCGTCGCAGGCGTGGAGCGCCTCGTAGCGCAGGAACGCGACCGCGATCTCGTGCCGCAGCTCCAGGCTCGCCCGCTGCCGGAAGTCCGCGAGGTCCTGGCGCTCCTCCTCGCCCATGTGCTCGCTGTTCTGCACGTTGGCGTCGACGACGGCCTCCCACCACTGCGCCGACCCGGCCGGCAGCGCGCAGGCGCGCCGGACCGCCGCCCGCAGCAGGTTATGATCCTTGACCGCGTCGAGCACCTCCTCGTCCGCGGACGGCGCGTCGCCCGCGCCCGTGCCCAGGGTCAACAGCTCGGGGTAGAAATAGCGCTCCTCGGCCTCCGCGTGGTTCTCCAGGAAGATCGCCAGCTGCCGCCAGAGCGCCGCCAACCCCTCGTGGTCGTCGCGCGGCCACTCCTCGAGCACACCGAACATCCGGCGTTGCTGCGCGTGCTGCATCTCGATGACCAGAGTGATGTCCATGGGGGCGGTCCCTTCGTCGTGACGTCGGCGGGCGAATCCGGTCCGGCTCGGCTCCCCACCCTGGCACTGCGGTCGGCGGGCCGCGAGTAGGCGGCGCTCGGGTGCGGGCGGCGAAACCCGGCGCGGCGCGGCGGGCGGCGCCCTAGGGTCGGGGCATCCGCTCGTCGGCGCGCCGATCACCTGGGCCCCGCGCCGGCGCGATCGAGGCGCGAAGGAGCGACCCGGCCATGGCCAAGCGAAAAGTCATCATCACGTGTGCGGTGACGGGCAGCATCCACACGCCGAGCATGTCGCCGTATCTGCCGGTCACCGCCGACGAGATCGCCACGGCGAGTATCGAGGCGGCGCAGGCCGGCGCGGCGATCATCCACCTGCACGCGCGCGATCCGCAGACCGGCCGGCCGTCGCAGGATCCGGCGCTCTTCGAGCCCTTCCTGGGCAAGATCGCCGCGAATTGTGACGCGGTCCTCAACATCACGACGGGCGGCAGCCCCGCGATGACGGTCGCCGAGCGGATGCGCCCCGCACTGGAATTCGCGCCCGAGGTGGCGAGCCTCAACATGGGGTCGATGAACTTCGGGCTCTTCCCGATGCTCGAGCGCTTCACGGACTTCGCGCACGACTGGGAGGAGCCGTATCTGGCGGGCAGCACCGATCTCGTCTTCCGCAATTCCTTCCGCGACATCGAGGAGATCCTCACCAAGGGCAACGCCAACGGCACGAAGTTCGAATACGAGTGCTACGACATCGGGCACCTCTACAACCTCGCGCACTTCGTCAAGCGCGACATCGCGAAGCCGCCGCTGCTCGTGCAGTCCGTCTTCGGCATTCTCGGCGGGATCGGCGGGCACCCCGAGGACCTCATGCACATGCGACGCACCGCCGACCGCCTCCTCGGCGACCGGTACGAGTGGTCGATCCTCGGCGCGGGCCGCAACCAGATGCCGCTGGCGATGATGGGCGCCCAGATGGGCGCGCACGTGCGCGTCGGGCTCGAGGACTCCCTCTATCTGAGTGCCGGCACGCTGGCGCCCTCCTCGGCCGCGCAGGTCGCCCGCATCCGCGCGGCGCTCGAAGACCTCGGTCACGAGATCGCCTCGCCCGACGAGGCCCGCGAGATCCTCGCGCTCAAGGGCCGCGACAAGGTCGGCTTCTAGCGTCGGGCCGGACCGGTGGCCCGCGCGTCGGCGGCCCGCAGTGGGCGCCGGAGTTAGGTTCGGACACCATGCCCCCGAACACCGCCCCGGCGCACGACCCGCACCCCGCACGCGACCAGGCGCTCCCGCAGGACGCCACGGTCGTGGCCGACGCCTACGACGCGATCGCTGCGGACTACGCCGACACGTTCCGCGGCACCGAGCCGGAGCAGACGATCGAGCTGGCGATGATCGACGACTTCGCCGCGACGCTGCGCGAGCGGGCCGCCGACGGCGGCGTGGCGCCGCGGGTGCTCGACGCGGGCTGCGGGGCGGGGCGGATGCTGCCGTATCTCGCGGCGCGTGGCTGCGACGTCGTCGGCGTCGACCTGTCACCGGGGATGCTCGCCCGTGCCCGGCGCGACCATCCGACCTACCGGACGGTGCTCGGGTCGCTGACCGATCTGCCGCTGGCGGACGGCAGCGTCGACGGTGTCTTCGCCTGGTATTCGCTGATCCACGTGCCCGACGCCGCGCTCGGCGGGGCACTCGCGGAGGCTGCCCGGGTGGTGCGCCCCGGCGGATCGCTGCTCCTCGCCTGTCAGGTCGGCCGCGGCACCCGTGACATCGGTGCGTCGCTGCGCGCCCGCGGCCACGACGTCGTCCTGCCCCGGCATCACCGCTTGCCCGACGAGGTGGCCGCGGCGCTCGCCGACGCCGGCTTCGTCGAGACGGCCCGCCTCGTCCGCGCGCCTCGGGGCGCCGAGGCCGACCCGCAGGCGGTCCTGGCCGCCCGCCGACTCGGCCGGCCCGGCGACGCCGCACCCTGACCGGCCGACGCTGCCCGGACGAGCGTCCACGCCCCCAGGCCCCATGACGGGGGTCGGTATCGCCGCAGGTCAGGCAGTCCCGCCCGCCCAGGGCTCGACGGTGTCGTCGTTCATGCGGACACGCGCCTACCGTGGCCCATGGCCATCCTTCAGCCCGACCGGCTCTACGACCTGCCCTCGGGGCTGTGGGCCGTCGACGCGGTGCGACGTGTCGCAGCGATCCTGACCCCGGACCGGGCCCCGCGGCTCGTGTCGTGGACCCAGCTCCCGCCGTCGCACCGGCCCGAGCCGTGGCCGCCGGGCCGGGTGCTCGACGACGGCGAGTGCCTGTGGGCGCAGTCCGAGCAGGGCGGGCCGCTGGTCCGGATCGGCCCCGAGGGAGTCCGCCTGTGCGCCTGGACCGACGGGCTCTGGCTCGCGGCGGCGGGTGCGGGAGCCGCGTGGTGCTCGGCCGGACCGCCGCCGCAGGAGCTGGTCGTCGGGTCGGACGCCACGCCGGCCCCGCGCGAGGAGGTCGGGTCGCTGCTGCGCCTCGATGCCTCCGGGCGCAGCGACACCCTGGAGGTCGAGTCACCCGTCCACCACGTGCAGCCCGGGCCCGACTCCCTCTTCGTGCTCGTGGAGTCCGGGGAGCACACGCTGCGGCACCTCGGCTGCGAGGACTACGAGGTGGACCGCGCGACGACGTGGCTGGCACTGCCCTGGGACGCCCCGCTGCCGCAGGCCCTGCGGGTCGATGAGCACCGCGCGCCGGTCGCGCCGACCCGACGGTGGGCTGACGGCGGGCAGCAAGAATCTCCGTGGCACGATCTCGCATCGACCCCCGTCGAGGCGCACGCACGGTGCTGGCGGGCCGGCCAGGACCCGGTGCGCCGCGACGGGGAGCCGCAGGTGCTCGTCACCGCGCACGCTGACGACGGGTCGCTCACCGACCGCTGGGATCTGGGCGCCGGGCAGGTGCGGGCGCTGATCGCGCACGGCGACGGCGTCGCGCTGTCGATCGTGCGCCGGTGGCGCGCTCCGGGGGACGGGGGTCGGCCGCAGGTCCTGACGCTGACGCCCGGCGAGCCGCGACCGCGTCTGCTGCTCGACGACCCCCTCGACGTCACCGACCTCGTGCCGCTGACCCGCCCGCCGGACGCCGATTCGTATCTCGAGGCGATGCTCGCGCGCTACCCCGTGCCCGACCTGACCGGCGTGTCCGACGGAGTCGCGCGCCTCGTCGGCCGGTGGCCGGACAGCCGCGTGGAGTGGACGTTCACCCACCCGAGCCGACCCGGCCTCGTGCTGCGTCGCCGGCGGGCGCTCTTCGACGAGATCGGCCGCCTCCACGAGCCGCACTACTGCGACGTCCACCTCATGGAGGACCTCGACACCGGCGCTCTGCCTCCCGCGCAGGACGCGCGCGACGGCGTCCTCGACATCTGACCCCGCAGGATGCCGGCCGGGGCGACCCGCAGCGACGCGCAGCGGCCTCGCGACCTGGGGTGATGTCAGCGGCGATACTGGTGCGATGGGCACGCCGTACACGATCACCCGCACGACGACGATCGAGGCGCCGCCGGCGACGGTGCGGGCGCAGCTGGTCGACTTCCGGCGCTGGGTCGACTGGTCGCCGTGGGAGGGGCTCGATCCCGACATGCGCCGCACCTACACCGGGCCGGCGACGGGCGTCGGCGCGGCCTACGCGTGGGAGGGCAACAAGAAGGCCGGTGCCGGCACGATGCGCGTCGTGCGCGACGAGCCGGGCGTCGTCGCGGTCGAGCTCGCCTTCACCCGGCCCTTCCCCGCACACAACACTGTGGAGTTCCTGCTGGCGCCGGCCGGTGACGGCACCCAGGTCAGCTGGGTCATGCACGGCGAGCTCGCCCTGCTCATGCGACTGTTCTCAGTGGTCAAGAGCATGGACTCGATGATGGGGCCCGACTTCGAGCGCGGCCTCGCCGCACTCAAGCGGGTCAGCGAGGCCGACGCAGAGACGCAGTCGTGACCCCGAGGAGTCGCCGCGGGCAGTGGCCGGCTCGTCAGCCCCGTCGGGAGTGCAGAGCCGCCGACAGGACCGCGACGGCCTCGTCGCGCCAGGTGCGGGCGGTCGGCATGGCGAGGGTGAACGCCGGCGACACGTGCACGTGGCCCGCGCCCAGCGAGGAGGTGGCGCGGACGCCGGCCTCGGTGAGACGCCGCGCATAGGCGGCGCCGTCGTCGCGCAGCAGGTCGAACTCCGCCGACATGAGGTGCGCCGGTGGCAGGCCGGTGAGGTCCTCGGCGAGTAGGGGCGACAGGTACGGATGAGCGGGGTCGATGTCCTTCGCGTAGAGGGGGATGAGCCGATCGACGTCGGCGCGCGAGAGCGCGTAGTCCCGACCGAGCGACTCGTCCCCGTGCGAGGGAAGGCTCGACGTGAGGTCCAAGGCCGGCACCTCGAGCAACTGGAAGCAGATCGCGGGGCCGCCCTCGTCGCGCGCCTTGAGGGACAGGGCGGCAGCGAGGTTCCCGCCGGCCGAGCCGCCGCCGACGGCGATGCGATCCGGATCGATCCCCCACTCCGCCGCGTTCGCCACCATCCAACGCAGCGCGGCGTGGCAGTCTTCGAGTCCCGTCGGGAACGGGTGTTCCGGGGCCTTGCGATAGTCGGCGGCGACGACGACGCAGCGCGCTCCGACCGCGCGCTCCGCGCAGGTGATGTCGACAGCTGGGGCGTCGCCGTCGCCGGCGACCCAGCCGCCACCGTGAAGGTAGAGGTGACCCGGTAGCACCCCCTGCGCATCGACGGGGCGGTGCACCGAGAGAGTGATCGACCCACCGTCGACGGGCATGGTCACGCGGGTGGTCTCGACCCCCGCGGGCGCCGGTTGCGCCGTCTGAGCGAGGATTTCGCCGCTCTGCGCGCGGCCTGCCTCTCGATACGCGTCCCAGTCGTCGATGACGGCCGGCAACGAGGGCAGCGGCAGGAACGGGGTGAGGAACGGGTCGACGGGCACGGTGGCTCTCCTTCGAATCAACTGAGCGTGGTGGTGCACAGGGCGGTCACAGGCAGCCGCGCAGAGCGCGACAGAGGTCCTCGGCGCGGTCGTCGTCGACCCCGCCGGGACGAAGGGTCTGGTAGCCGAACCCGAGCCGGTGGCCGGGGTGGGCGAAGGCGAGTTGGCCGCCGGCACCGTCGTGGCCGAAGCTGCCGGGCCCGGCCATGCCGCGGCGGGCGGAGGCGACCATGAAGCCGGTGCCCCAGACGTCCCCCATGTCGGGGCCGACGAACGGTGTGCCCGAAGACATCGGCACCGAGGCCGCGGCGACGGTTGCGGGGTCGAGCAGGGGACGCTCGCCGTGCACCGTCGCGCCGTAGAGGCGGGCGAGGTCACGCGCCGTGGTCACGAGGCTGGCCGCGGGGCTCTCGATCGCCATCGCGGCGGTGCCGGCGGCGGTGAAGATGTCCGGCGCGTACACCCCCTCGGCGAGCATGGCCCGGGCGTGCAGCTCCTGTTCGTCAGCGGCCAGTGGGACCCTCAGCTCGGCGTCGCTCGCCGGGAACGGCGCAGCGAAGGACGGGGAGCCGACGTCCGTGCAATACGACATCGTCAGGTCCAAGGGGTCGACGATCTCGTCGGCGAGCCACTGCCCGGGCCGACGGCCGCTGGCACGCCGCAGCACCTCACCGGCGAGGAAACCGACCGTGACGGCGTGGTAGAGGAATCGACGTCCAGGCTCCCAGAGCGGCGCCGCGTCGGCGAGGTCAGCGACGAGCAGCTCCCAGTCGGCGAGTTCCGTCCGGCTCATCGACCGGCTGAACGCCGGCACGCCTGCCCGGTGGGCGAGCGCCTCCCGCACGCTCACTCGGTCCTTGCCGTGGGCGCCGAACTCAGGCCACAGGTCGGCGACGGGAGCGTCGAGGTCGAGCAGCCCGCGGTCGGCCGCCATGAGCAGGCAGATGGCGGTGACCCCCTTGCTCACGGAGAAGACCGGACTGCGCATCGTCTCCTGCCACGACCGGCCGTCACCGGTGGTCCCTGCCCACAGGTCGACGACGATCCGTCCCTCGACGACGACGGCACAGGCCTGCCCGACCCCACCGCCGGCCCGCAGGGCCCGGTCGAAAGCCTCGGCGACGGGCTCGAAGCCAGGCTCGACGTGCAGGGCGCGTCCTGCAACCTCGGCCTTCATGCCGAGACCCCTTCTCGCGTGGAGGGAGTCTCGAGCCGCTGCTCGACATGGAACTTGTTGGCGATGCGCCCACCACGGAAGCCCCACCAGCCGATGGCGATGCCGAGACCACCCGCGGCGGCGAGCCCGACGAAGAACAGGTCGGGCGAAGCCGCGATCACCGTGGGAGCGACGGCCGAGGCGGCGGCCACCATGAGGCGGCCGACGGTGAAGACGATCCCCTGCCCGGTCGAGCGCAGCATCGTCGGGAAGGATTCGTTGCTCCACACCCGAGCCATCGGTTCGCCGCCGGAGAGCACACCGGCCAGCGAACCCACCCCGAACGCCGTCAACAGGCTGATCAGGCTGATGCCGAAGACGACCGGGATGAGGAAGACGAGGGGGAAGAGCACGCCGGCGACGACGTACATGGGCATCCGCCACCGGGTGTCGACCAGCCGCATGAAGACCAGGATCCCGATCAGGAGGAGTGGGGTGAGGGCGATCGCCGGGAGCGAGATCTGCTCGATCCGCAGGCCCGCCACGTTCGTCGCGACGTAGGCGATGTAGGAGGAGGCGACGTTGCCGGTGATGCTGACGAAGCCGTAGAAGAGAGTGAGGATGACGAGCGGGCGCAGGAGCGGCGGCCTGAACAGGTCCGCCATCCTCGTGGTGTCGGCCCGGATCGTATGCACTCCCGCGCGCCGCTCGGCGCGAGACGCCAGCCACAGCGGCGACTCGGGGACGGTCAGCCGGAGCAGCAGCCCGACGAGCCCTGTCACGAAGACGACACCGTAGAGAATCTGCACCGCGAGTTGACCCCACCCGCCGACGATGGTCGTGACCAGCAGGATGACGAGCGATCCGACCGCCCAGAGCACATGCGTGAATCCGAGCATGGCGCCGCGGTTGCGGTCGTTCGCCACCTCGGCGATGGTCGCCAGGGACACCGGCAGATCGGCACCTGCGGCGAACCCCAGCACTCCGAGCCCGACGAAGATCACCCAGAAGTCTTCGCTGAACATCGGCGCGAGCGTCGACACGACGATGAGGGCCATCGTCACGATGAACACCTTGCGCCGCCCGAAGACATCGCCGAGGCGCCCGCCGACGAGTGCGCCGATGGCGAGGCCGACGATGACCACCGAGGTCAGGGCGCCGAATTGCCCGGGAGTGAGGCCGATCGTGTCTGCAGGATGACGAGTGCCCACCCGTTGGCCGACAGTGCCGCGCCGTCGACGAAGGAGGCGAGGCCGGCGATCACGGCGACATACCACGGGTGCGGCCCCGATCGTGATGTGCGGGCCTGGGCGGATGGGGGAGGTGACGTCATCGGCTTCTCCTGGTTAATCGTGTCAATCAGATCTGTCACGACCGTAGAGGGGTATGATGAATCGTGTCAAGCAGAGGGGGTTCACGCATGCTCAGCGCAACGGATGTGGCTCGTGAGGCCGGGGTGTCCCGGGCCACGGTGAGCTATGTGCTCAACGATCGTCGCGATGTGCGGGTCAGCGAGCGGACGCGAGAACGTGTCCTCGAGGTGGCCCGACGGCTGGGGTACAGCGGTTCACCGGCTGCCCGTGCCCTGCGCACCGGGCGCGGCGGGATGGTGCTCCTCCTGCTGCCCGATTGGGATGTCGGGGGCCAACTCGCCTGGCTTCTGGAGCGTATCGGCGCGACCCTGTTCGATCAGGGCCTCATGTGCGTCCGGTTCGAGGGCGACCGGTGGCGCGGCGAACTCTCGCAGCTCCTCTCCCGGATCCCAGCCGCCTGCGTGGTCACCCTGACCCCGCTCGGCGCCGACGACGCGCGCACACTCGCAGCCTCGGGGCTGCCAGAGGTGCGCGCCTGGCTCCTCGACGAGCCGGACGCGCCGCACACGACGCTCATCGATCAGGGCGACCTCGTCGCGGCTCAGGTCCGTCACCTTGCCGATCGTGGCTATGCACGACTCGGATTCGTCGGCATCTCCGAGCCCGGCGTGGAACCGTTCGTGCGGGCACGGGCCACTGCTTTCCCCGACGCGTGCGCCCGCCTCGGGCTGACGGGCGCTCCCGTCGCGCTCGTCGACACCCGGGATGGCCTGATGCCGGTCCTGGCGCAATGGTCGGAGGGGGGCGCCCCCGTCGGCGTCGCGGCCTTCAACGACACGACGGCGGTTGGGGTCTTGTCGGCGGCCTCCTCGCTCGGACTGCAGGTCCCGGACCGGATCGGGGTCATCGGGTGCGACGACACGTCGGTCACCCGGCTGACCAGTCCCACGCTCAGCAGCGTGCGATTCGACCTGGCCGCGGAGGCTGATGCCGTGACGGCACAGATCCTCGACGCGACGTCGCACCCGGGCATCACGCCCTCGACGTGCGCCGGAGGGGTGGGTGCGGTTTCGCGCGCCTCGACGGCACTGACGTGTGACGCAGGGGCTCGGGGCCGCCGCCTACCCGACGCTGAAAGACCCGCAACCCACGGCGATGCCGGGGCCATGGCCACGCCCTCGACCAATCGCTAGGGCCACGACCATCGACGCACCGCTGGAGACGGCCGGCGCCGAGACGCAGGAGCCGAGCGCAGGAGCCGCGGACCCGGAGCTCAGCGCACGAGGCACGGCCGCTTCGGGTCGAAGGCCCACTGCGGCACGAGGTACTGCATGGCGATCGCGTCGTCGCGGGCGCCGAGCCCCTCCCGCAGGTAGAGGTCGTGGGCCGCGTCGAGGCGGTCGCGGTCGATCTCGATGCCCAGGCCCGGGCGGGTCGGCACCTCGATCGCGCCGCCGGTGATGCGCAGCGGGTCGCGCGTCAGGCCCTGGCCGTCCTGCCAGATCCAGTGCGTGTCCAGGGCGGTGATCTCGCCGGGCGCGGCGGCCCCGACGTGGGTGAACATCGCCAGCGACACGTCGAAGTGGTTGTTGGAGTGCGACCCCCACGTCAGCCCGAAGTCGTCGCACAGCTGCGCGACCCGCACCGAGCCGGCCATCGTCCAGAAGTGCGGGTCGGCGAGCGGGATGTCGACGGCGTTCACCCGCACGGCGTGGCTCATTTCGCGCCAGTCGGTGGCGATCATGTTCGTCGCCGTCCGCAGCCCGGTCGCCCGCTTGAACTCCGACATCACCTCACGCCCGGAGAATCGCCCCTCCGCGCCGCACGGGTCCTCGGCGTAGGCGAGCACGTCACCCAGGCCGCGGCACAGGCGGACCGCGTCGGCGAGCAGCCAGCCGCCGTTGGGGTCGAGCGTGATGCGCGCGTCGGGGAAGCGCCGCGCGAGCGCCGTGACGGCCGCGACCTCCTCCTCGCCGGGCAGCACGCCGCCCTTGAGTTTGAAGTCGCTGAAGCCGTAGCGCTGCGCCGCGGCCTCCGCGAGGGCGACGACCCCCTCGGGCGTCATCGCCTCGCGGCGGCGCAGCGTCGACCACCGATCGGGCTCGGCACCGGCGCCGTAGGCGTCGTCGACGACATACGGCAGGTCCGTGCGGCTTGTGTCACCGACATAGAACAAGTAGCCGAGCATGGGCACGCTCTTCCGCTGCTGCCCGTCGCCGAGCAGCTCGGCGACGGGCACGCCGAGGTGCTGGCCGTGCAGGTCGAGCAGCGCCGACTCCAGCGCCGTCACGGCGTGCACGGTCGTGCGCAGATCGAAGGTCTGCAGCCCCCGCCCGCCGGCGTCCCGGTCCGCGAAGACCGCCGCGACGCCGCGCAGCAGGCTCTTGTAGCGGGCGACGGGCTGGCCGAGGAGTGACTCTCCGGCCTGGGCGATCGTCGCGCGGATCGCCTCGCCGCCGGGCACCTCACCGAGCCCGACACGGCCGCCGGAGTCGGTGACCAGCACGATGTTGCGGGTGAAGTACGGCCCGTGGGCGCCGGACAGGTTGAGCAGCATCGAGTCGTGGCCGGCGACGGGCACGACCTCGACGGCGGTGACGGTGGGGCTGGGGACGCTCATGGGGCGGCTACTCCTGCAGGTGGGTGGGGGTTACGACGGCAGCTGGAGGGTGCCGTCGACGCGGCGGACCAGGCGCCACGGGTTGTCGTCGGCGACGGCGGGCGGCAGGAGCGCGGCGGGCAGGTCCTGGTAGCAGACCGGCCGCTGGAAGCGCTCGATGGCCAGGGACCCGACGGACGTCGTGCGGGAGTCGCTCGTCGAGGGGTAGGGGCCGCCGTGGACCATCGCGTCGCAGACCTCGACGCCGGTCGGCCAGCCGCCGACGAGGATGCGCCCGACGCGGTCCTCGAGGACCGGCAGCAGCGCCCGGGCGATCGCGACGTCGGACTCGTCGTCGGCGTCGAGGTGCAGGGTCGCGGTGAGCTGCCCCTCGATGCTCGCGAGCCGCCGGGTGAGGTCGTCGCCGTCGGTGTAGCGGACGATGACGCCGCTCGCGCCGAAGACCTCGTCGGTCACCGCGTCCCACGCCCCGTCGAGGGCGGCGACGTCGACGTGCACGAGCTGCGGTGCAGGCGCGCCCGGCCCGCCGGCCGTGCCGGTGGCGAGCACCTCGACGCCCGCGACCTCGCGCAGCGCCGCCGTCCCGGAGTCGTAGGCGCCGGCGATGCCGCTGGTCAGCATCGTCTGCCCCGACGCCTGCCCGATGCCCCGCGTGGCGGCCGCGACGAAGGCGTCGCCGGCCTCGCCGACGGGCGCGAAGAGCAGGCCGGGGTTGGTGCAGAACTGCCCCGAGCCTTGTGTCAACGACCCGACATAAGCGGTCGCGAGCGTCTCGCTCGCCGCCTCGCCGCCGGCGAGCGCGCCGGGCAGCACGACGACGGGATTGACCGCCGACATCTCGGCGTAGACGGGGATCGGCACGGGCCGGGCGGCCGCGGTCGCGACGAGCGCGAGCCCGCCGCGGCGGCTGCCGGTGAAGCCGACGGCGGCGATGTGCGGCGACGCGACGAGCGCCTGACCGGCCTCGACGCCGCCGAGCACGTAGGAGAACACGCCGCCGGGCAGCTCGGCGCCGCTGACCGCGCGGGTGATCGCGGCGGCGACGAGCTCGCCGGTGCCGGGGTGCGCCTCGTGCCCCTTGACGACGACGGGGCACCCGGCGGCCAGGGCCGAGGCGGTGTCGCCGCCGGCGACGGAGAAGGCGAGCGGGAAGTTGCTGGCGCCGAAGACGGCGACCGGCCCGAGCGGCACCATCTGCAGCCGCAGGTCGGGGCGCGGCAGGGGCGCGCGGTCGGGCAGCGCGGGGTCGAGCCGCACGCCGCGGTGGTCGCCCTGGCGGGCGACGCGGGCGAAGAGGCGCAGCTGACCGGTGGTGCGGCCCAGTTCGCCGGTGATGCGGGCCTGCGGCAGGCCGCTCTCGGCGACGGCCATCGCGATGATGCCCTCGCCGTCGGCCTCGAGGGCCGCGGCGACGGCCTCGAGCAGGTCGGCGCGCTGGGCCGGGCTCGTCGCGCGGTAGGTCGCGGACGCGTCGGCGGCCGCGGCCGCGGCGGCGTGCACCTGGTCGACGCCGACGCGCCGGTGCTCGGGCGCCAGGGGCCGGCCGGTCGCGGCGGCATACGGGGTGAGGGCCTCGCCGGAGCCGACGACGGCGGTGCCGGCGATGTAGGAGTGTCCGCTGGGGTTCATCGAGGAGTCCGTCCTGTGTCGAGGGAGTGTGGCCGACTGCGGGCCGGGCGAATTCGTCGCCTGCGTCGGGTCACCCGACGCGTGTCGGCGCCCGCCGGGTGGGCGCCGACACCCGAGTCGATCACACGGCGGCGGGCGTCGCAGCGCGTTCCACGAGTGCGGTCAGCTCGGCCAGCTCGGCGGGTCGCAGGTCGGTCAGCGGCGGCCGCACCCGGCTCGTCGGGCGGCCGACGGCGGCGAGGCCGGCCTTGACGATCGACACGGCATACCCCTGCTCGCGGTCGCGGATGTCGAGGTAGGGCAGCACGAAGTCGCGCAGCCGGCGGTAGACCTCGTCGTGGTCCTGGGCGCGCACGGCCGTGTAGAACTCGATGGCGAACTGCGGGACGAAGTTGAAGATCGCGGAGCTGTAGGTCGTCACACCGAGCTGCAGCAGCGGCAGCGCGAAGGTCTCGGCGGTGGGCAGTCCGCCGATGTACATGAGCCGGTCGCCGACGCGGGCGTAGGTGCGGGTCATCTGCTCGATGTTGCCGACGCCGTCCTTGAAGCCGACGAGGTTGGGGTTGGCCTGCGCGACGCGCTCGACGGTGGTGTCGCGCAGCACGGCGTTGGCGCGGCTGTAGACGACGACGCCGAGGTCGGGCACGGCGGCGCAGACGGCGTCGATGTGTCGGGCCAGGCCCTCCTGGCCGGCCTCGGTGAGGTAGGGCGGCATGAGCAGGATGCCCGCGGCGCCCGCCTGCCGGGAGGCCTGGGCCTGCTCGATGGCGACGACGGTTGCGCCGGTCGCGGGGCCCAGGACCGGGACCTTGCCGGCGACCTCGTCGACGGCCGCGCGCACGACGCGGCCGATCTCGGCGGTGCTCATCGAGAAGCCCTCACCCGTGCCGCCCGCGGCGAAGAGCCCGGCGACGGGGAACGAGCTGAGCCACGACAGGTGCTCGCGGTAGGCGGCCTCGTCGAACTGCAGCTGGTCGTCGAAGTGGGTGACGGGGAAGGACAGCAGGCCGCTGCCCAGCTGCTGGGCGAGCGCGGCGGGTTCGAGAGCAGGCACGGCGGGATCCTCCGGTTCGTCGGTGACGCCGGGCCAAGACGGCCGCGTCGCCGGTGGGGTGGTGTGCCGCTCACGCTAGGAGCACTCAGTCATGCCTGTCCAAGACTGAATCGGCATTCAGCGATACCTCCCGAGCATCGCCAGGAACCCACAGTGCGCACAGCAGACCGCCCGCGTCGTCGTAGACATCAGTAGACATTCATCCGCAGACTTGGCCCATGAAGACGATCTCGGTGGGTGAGCTGCGCCAGAACCCGACGCGGATGCTCGATGACGTCGCGGCCGGAGAGACCTACGTCGTGACCCGCCACAACCGAGAGATCGCTCGGGTCAGCCCCACGACATCCTCTGCCACGGTGATCCCCGCGCGGAAGCGCACCGGGGCACGCACGGCCTCGCTCCCGCGCGTGGAACTGCCCGACAGCCAGGGGTTCGACGATTTCCTCGACGAGCTGAGCGGCGACTCGTGACGCGGTATTACCTCGACAGTTCCGTGGGGCTGCGGATCCTCCTCGGCCACTCCCCGGCGGCGGCCCGCTGGTTCGACGACGTCACCGACGCGGCAGAGGACGAGGTGATCTCCTCCCGCCTGCTGCGCACCGAGATGACCAGAGCCCTGCGCCGCCTCGATCAGCCGATCGAGCGGCGCAGCGCCATCGTCGATCACGTCGCGACGGTGCCGCTCGACCATGCCGTGCTTCAGGAGGCCGAGGCGATCGTGCCGCACGTCACGACCCTCGATGCCGTCCACTTGGCCTCAGCCCTGCGCAGCGGAGACGACGACGTCGTCGTGTGCACCCACGACCGCACCATGTCGACCGTGGCACGGCTCCTGGGATTGCGCGTGCACGATCCGGTCACCGACGACCCCGCGCCCGACCCGACGCGCCCGACCCGATGAGCTGACTCAGCCTGGGTCGTCGGCGAGTGCGGCGAGCAGGTCCAGGGCGCGGCGCAGCAGGGGGCTCGCGGCGCCGCGGGGCCAGATGGCGTGCAGCTCGACGGGCCGGGCCGCCGGGCCGGCGGCGAAGCGCAGCTCCTTGTGCACGACGCCCGCGACCCCGAGGTGGATCGCCGACGCGGGCGCCAGGGCGAGCCCGCGGCCGGCGGCGACGAGGAGGATCGCGGTGAGCACCTGGTGGACCTGCTGCTCCAGGCGCGGGTGGGCGTTGAGCAGGAAGCTCGCGCTCAGCTCCTGGAAGTAGCGGGCGCGCACCGGGTCGTAGGCGATGACCGACTCGCCGTCGAAGTCCCCGGGCTCCAGCGGACCCTCGTGCTGCGCGAGTCGGTGCCCGACGGGCAGGACGGCGTGCAGCGGCTCCCGGACGAGCAGCCGGGACGCGAGCCGACCGGTGTCGAAGGGCGGCCGCGCGAGCCCGAGGTCCAGTTCACCCCGGCGCAGCCCCTCGACCTGGGCCGACGTGACGCCTTCGCGCAGCTCGACGTGCACGTCGGGCAGCTCCTCCTCGATGCGGGCCAGCAGCGGCCCGAGCAGCCCGATGGCCGACACGGCCGTGAAGCCGAGCCGCAGCACCCCGGCGACCCCGCGGTCGACCCGGCGCGCGGCGTCGGAGGCCGAGTCGACGAGCGCGACCATCCGGTGGCAGTCGAGCAGGAACGCCTCCCCCGCCCCCGTCACGCGCACGCCGCGGCTGTCGCGGTCGAGCAGCGTCGCCCCCACCGCCCGCTCGAGCTTCTGGATCGACCGGCTCAGCGGCGGCTGCGTCATCGCCAACCGCTCCGCGGCGCGACCGAAATGTCGCTCTTCGGCGACCGCGATGAACGCCCTGACCTGGTCGAGGCTGTAGTCCATACCGTCAGGGTATGTGCTCATGCCGAAAGGGGCTTGGACAGGCATCGTGGGCCGCTCTTACGTTGGGGCCCGCTGCCAACGACGACCAGCTCCGCCGCCGCGCGGGGGCCTGTTCAGAGGAGAACGACCCATGACGACTCGCACCCACACCTCGCGCACCCTGCGTCACCTCGGCGCCCCGGCCCTCGTGGTCGCCACGACGCTGGCGCTGTCCGCCTGCGGCGGCGTCAAGACGACGACCGGTGGCGGCGGCGGCGACGCGAGCGCGTCCTACCCCAACGGCAACATCGAGATGAGCGTCGGCGCGTCCGCCGGTGGCTCCAGCGACCTCATCAGCCGCGCGCTCTCCGCGGGCATGAGCAAGGAGCTCGGCGTCTCGATGCCGGTCATCAACAAGCCCGGCGCCAACGGCGCGCTCGTCGCCAAGGAGCTCAAGGGCGCGGCGCCGAACGGCCAGAAGATCGCCGTGCAGAACGCCTCGCTCTTCGCGATCACGCCCCTGGCCGTCAGCGAGGCCGAGGTGACGAAGGTCGAGGACTTCGACGTCGTCTACGGCGTCTCCATCGACGACTACGTCATGGTCACCAACCCCCGCAGCGGCCTGAAGACCCTGGCGGACATCAAGGCCTCGGGCAAGAACATCAAGTACGGCACGACCGGCGTCGGCACCGGCGCCCAGCTCGCGTCGGCCCTGACCTTCAAGACCGCCGGCATCAACTCCACGCCGGTGCCCTTCGACGGCGGTGCCCCGAACCTCACGGCCGTCCTCGGCAACCAGGTCGACGCCTCCACGCTGCAGGTCGGTGAAGCGGTGGAGAACATCCGCAGCGGCAAGCTCGTACCGCTCGCGGTCTTCTCCGCCGAGCGCGTGACGTACCTGCCCGAGGTCAAGACGGCCAAGGAGCAGGGCTTCGACGTGCAGGTCCAGCAGTACCGCTTCATCACGACCCCCAAGGGCGCCCCGCAGAACGTCAAGGACACCCTCGTCGACGCGGCGAAGAAGACGTACGCCACGGACGCCTACAAGAAGTTCAACGAGGACAACAACCTCACGCCGATGGAGATCTCCGGCCAGGAGGTCGTCACCAAGCTCACGGAGGACGCCGCCCGCTACAAGGGCCTCGTCGAGCAGTACGGCATCGACATGAAGAGCAAGTGACGTGAGCACCGCAGCCTCCGGGCCGAGCGGCCCACCGACGGAGGGCACCGCCGGCGAGACCGACATCCTCGAGGAGATCAAGGCCGAGGTCTACGCCGAACTGGAGGAGGAGCGCCCGCCGCCCGCGGGCCCGGCCTCCCAGATCGCCGCCGCGCTGGTCACCCTCGCCATCGGCATCGCCGGGCTCGTGTTGTCCTACGGCTACGGCCTCGGGCAGCTCACCGCGCCCGGGCCGGGCCTGTGGCCCTTCGCGATCAGCGTGCTCATCACCGGCCTGTCCGCAGCCCTGGTCGTCGTGGGCCGCCACGGCACCGACACCGAGCAGTTCTCGAGGGCCAGCATCCTGCCCGCCGCCGGCATCGTCACCTTCGTCGCCCTGGCGTTCCTCATGCCGCTCGTCGGCTTCGAGATCCCGGCGCTGCTGCTGTGCCTGGTGTGGCTGCGCTTCCTCGGGCGCGAGTCGTGGCGCAGCACGATCGTCGTCTCGGTCGTCACGGTCGCCGCGTTCTACGTCCTCTTCATCGTCCTGCTGCAGGTCCCCCTGCCGCACCTCATCTAAGGGCTCCGACCATGGATGTCAACGACTTCCTCGCGGGCTTCGCCGTCGTCGCCGAGCCCTCGAACTTCCTCTACTGCTTCATCGGCGTGCTCATCGGCATGCTCATCGGCGTCCTGCCGGGCCTCGGGCCCGGCGCGACCATCGCGATCCTGCTGCCGCTGACCTACGGCATCGAGCCCGTCACGGCGATCATCATGCTCGCCGGCATCTTCTACGGCGCGCAGTACGGCGGCACGATCACCTCGGTGCTGCTGCGGCTGCCCGGCGAGGCGAGCTCCGTCGTCACGGTCTTCGACGGCTTCGCCCTCGCCAAGCAGGGCAAGGCCGGCACGGCCTTGGGCATCGCGGCGATCGGCTCCTTCGTCGGCGCGACGATCTCGATCGTCGGGTTGTCGCTGCTCGCGCCGCTCGTCGCCTCGTTCGCGCTCGACTTCGGGCCGCCGGAGTATGCCGCGCTCGGCATCCTCGGCGTGCTGCTCGTCGCGACCGTCGGCAACGGCACGAAGATGAAGGCGATCATCGCCGCGGCCATCGGCCTGCTCCTGGCGACGGTCGGACGCGACACCTTCACCGGCGCCGAGCGCTTCACCTTCGGCAGCCTGGACCTGGCCGACGGCCTCGACTTCGTGCCGATCGCCATGGGCCTCTTCGGTCTCGCCGAGATCCTCTACAACCTCGAGGAGCGCCACGGCAAGGTCCACACCCCCGCCAAGGTCGGCCGCGTCTACCCCAGCGCCGCCGAGCTGCGCCAGAGCAGCGGCGCGATGGGCCGCGGCTCGCTCATCGGCTTCGTCCTGGGCGTGCTGCCCGGTGGCGGCGCCGTGCTCTCCTCCCTCGTCGCGTATGCCGTGGAGAAGCGCCGCGCGAAGGACCCGAGCCGCTTCGGTCGCGGCGCCATCGAGGGTGTCGCAGCGCCGGAGACCGCGAACAACGCCGCCGCGACCTCCTCTTTCATCCCGCTGCTGACGCTCGGTATCCCCGCGAACGCGACGATGGCTCTGATGTTCGGCGCCCTGCTCATCCAGGGCATCCAGCCCGGTCCGCAGCTGGTCACCGAGCACCCCGAGCTCTTCTGGGGTGTCATCAACTCGATGTACATCGGCAACATCCTGCTGCTCATCATGTCGCTGCCGATGGTCGGGCTCTTCGTGCGGATCCTGCGGGTGCGCCCCGCGATCCTCGCCCCCGTCACGGCCCTCATCACGCTGCTCGGTGCCTACACCGTGGCGAACCGGGTCTTCGACATCTTCCTCGTCGTGATCTTCGGGGTCATCGGCTACCTCATGAAGAAGTTCGGCTTCGAGCCCGGGCCGCTCGTCCTCGCGTTCGTCCTCGGCACGATGATCGAGAGCTCCGGCCGGCAGTCCCTGCTCATCTTCGGTGGTGAGCCCAGCGGCTTCTTCACCCGCCCGATCTCCGGCACGATCCTGACGATCGTCATCCTCGTCGTGCTCTTCCCGCTGCTGCGGGCGGCCGTCATGCGTCGCCGCGGGGCCGGGACCGCCGGTGAGCTCGTCGGACTCGACTCGCCGGTGCCGGACGACGCCGCGTCCGATCAGGAGCCCGCTCGCGTCGGCGGCGGGACGGTCGCCGAGGCCGGCGACCGCACAGAACAGCGTGGGGTAGGCGGGTCGGCCGGCCGCTGCGCCGGGTCGGACCACACAGCTGCGCAGTCCTTGTCGCCGCAGCCTCCGACGTCGCAGGCCCCGACCTCGGACCACTCCCCCGATCACAGACAGGACCCCCGAGCATGACCATCCTCATCGCCTACCTGCCGACGCCGCAGGGCGAGGCGGCCCTCGACGCCGGCCTCGCGCAGGCGCGCCTCGCCGGCGACGACGTCGTCATCGTCAACTCGCCCAAGCGCGGATCGCTCGTCGACACCGACCTCATCGACGACGACGCCGCCGCGGCGCTCCTGGCCCGTGCCGCCGACGCCGGCGTGCCGGCCCGGGTCGACCACGTGCTGCACGACGACCTGTCCGACACGATCGTCGACCTCATCGACCGCCTCGACGCCCAGCTCGTCGTCATCGGGCTGCGGCACCGCTCGCCCGTCGGCAAGCTGCTCATGGGCAGCGACGCCCAGCGCATCCTGCTCGACAGCCCCGTGCCGGTGCTCGCCGTCAAGGCGGCCCGATGACCGGCGAGCAGCCCCGCCGCGGCCCCGGACTCCCTCACGGGGCCGGGGCCGCGGCGTCGCAGGCGCCCGCCCGGGCGCGTGTCTCGCGGATCTCGCGGATCTCGCGCGTCGACATCACGCCGGTCGCCTTCGCCGACCCGCCGCTGCTCAACGTCGTCGGCGTGCACCAGCCGTGGGCGCTGCGGGCGATCGTCGTCGTGCACACCGACGACGGCTCGGTCGGCCTCGGCGAGACCTACGGCGACGACGCCCACCTCGCGCGGCTGCAGGCCTGCGCCGGCGCGCTCGCCGGGCACGACGTGCGCGACCTGCACGGCATGCGCCGGGTCGTCGAGGCGACGCTGACCTCCGGCGCGGGTGGCGGGCAGGCCGGGGCGAGCTTCGGCGGCATGCTCGACCTGAGCGGGGCGACCGACCTCGTCTACTCGCCCTTCGAGGTCGCGTCGCTCGACATCCAGGGGCAGCAGGCGGGGGTGCCCGTGAGCGCCCTCCTCGGCGGCGCGGTCCGCGACACGGTGCCGTTCAGCGCCTACCTCTTCTACAAGTGGGCCGGGCACCCCGGGCAGCCGGACGACGACTGGGGCGAGGGCGTCACGCCTGAGCAGATGGTCGGCCAGGCGCGGCGGATGGTCACCGACTACGGTTTCGACGCGATCAAGCTCAAGGCCGGCGTCTTCGAGCCCGACGTCGAGATCGAGACGATCCGCGCGCTCGCCGACGCCTTCGGTGGCCACAAGCTGCGGATCGACCCCAACGGCGCCTGGGGCGTCGAGACGTCACTGCGGGTCGCGGACGCGCTCGCGGGGACGATCGAATACCTCGAGGACCCGACCCTCGGCATCGAGCGGATGGCGCAGGTCGCCGCCGGCACCGACATCCCGCTCGCGACGAACATGTGCGTCATCGCCTTCGAGCACGTGCGGCCCGCCGTGCTCGCCGACGCCGTGCAGGTCGTGCTGTCCGATCACCACCTGTGGGGCGGGCTGCGGCGCTCGCAGCTGCTCGGCGGCATCGCCTCGACCTTCAGGCTCGGGCTGTCGATGCACTCCAACTCCCACCTCGGGGTCAGCCTCGCCGCGATGGTCCACCTCGCCGCCGCGACCGAGCAGCTCACCTACGCCTGCGACACGCACTACGCGTGGAAGACCCAGGACGTCGTCCGGCCCGGCGTGTTGTCGTTCGTCGACGGCGC
>JAVTVZ010000240.1:0-23001 GCA_032229625.1 Dermatophilaceae bacterium
TACGAGGCCGTCGTCCTGGACGAGGCCGGCAACGAGATCGAGCTCGTCGGCTGAGCTGCGCGCACCTGCGAGCACTTCCTGACACGGCTGTCACTGCAAGTGCTGAGGCCTTAGCGGGTCACGACTTCTTGGCGTCGATGAGGGCGTCGAAGTAGAAAGCTTCGGCTGCTCCGCTTTCCTCGCCGGCGATCAGCGCCCGCCGCAGGGCCGCCATGCGCGTTTCCTCGTCCTCCCGCCGCCGCGGGCTGTCGCGGACCACGTCGCCGGCGACGCGGGATGATTCGAGGCCCCGAGCCCGACTGGCGTCCCGGGGGAGGCCGTCGGGTGCTCGTGCGGTCATGCCGAGGCGAGAAATGCCTGTACTCGCCCCATGAGGAGCTGCGACGCCTCCGGGTCGAAGGCATCGAGTGAGGAGTCGGCGAAGAGGTGCTGCGTGCCCGGGTAGAGGAACAACTCGGCATCCTCCGTCGAGTCGGCAAGCGCTCGAGCGGCAGGCAGATCCTCCTCGAAGAATTCGTCGCCCTCCTTGCCGTGGATCTGGACCGGCACGCCCGCCGGCCACCCCGAGCCGAATTCGTCTGTCGGCAGGCACGAGTAGATGAGCAGAGCGCCTCTGGCGTCCGGCCGGGTCTGGGCCAGGCGCTGGGCGATGGTGACACCGAACGAGAATCCCGCGTAGACGAGGCCGGTGCCGAGCCCCTCGGCATACGCCATCCCTCGCTCGCTGAGCGCGTCGAAGCCCGTGGCCCGGGCGAACTCGAAGCCCTCCTGGATGCTGCCGAAGGTGTGGCCGTCGAACAGGTCGGGGGCATGCACGGTGTGGCCCGCCTCCCGAAGGCTGTCGGCGAAGCTCTTCACACCGGCGGTCAGTCCCTGGATGTGATGGAAGATCACGACATCAGCCATGTCGGCCTCTCAATGATCGGGAAAAGTGGAACGTTCGGGAACGTTAGCCTGACTGTCCATGGAGGACAACCCCCCGGACTACGAGCTGCCCGATCGCCTGGCTCTGACCACTCCGGGCCAGGTGGGGGCCATCGGACATCCGCTGCGCACCTCGATCCTCCAGCTGCTGCACGAGCGCGCCGCGACCGTCACGGAGCTCGCCGGGGCGATCGGCCGACCGAAGAGCACCGTGGCGCACCACGTCGACGTCCTGACGCGCCACGGTCTGCTGCGGGTGGTCCGCACCCGCAAGGTGCGCGCGATCGAGGAGCGCTTCTACGGCCGCACCGCCCGGATGTTCTACGTCGCATCGGGGCAGACGGATGCCGGGCAGGCGGCGGGCGACTTCAACGACCTGGAGGTCGCGGGACGCGAGGCGGCGGGGGCAGTCGAGCAAGGCAGGCTCTGGGGATTCATCAGACACGCTCGTCTCTCGGAGAAGGCGGCGTCGGAGTTCTGGCAGAGGATGGCGGCCCTCGTCGACGAGTTCGACCGACTGCCGAGGTCGGGCGAGACCACGTACGGATTCGCCGTCGGCATCTATCCCACGGACCACCCGACGCTCCCGCCCACGCCGAAGGCTCATCGGAAAGAGTCGATGAAAGAGTAATCGAATGACGTCTGCGCAGTTCGCGCTGATCCCTGCCTCGTACGTCTACCTCTTTCAGGACGGGAAAGTTCTCCTGCAGCAGCGGCGCAATACCGGCTACATGGACGGCCTCTGGACGGCTGGAGCTGCAGGCCATGTCGAGCCAGGTGAGACGGCCCGTCAATGCGCGGTGCGAGAGGCGTTCGAGGAGCTCGGTGTTCACATCGAGGGGGCCGACCTGCATCTGGCGACGGTCATGCAGCGGACCGACGGCAGCGATACGCCGCGTGAGCAGCGGGTGGACTGGTTCTGGACCGCGCAGACCTGGCGTGGGGATCCGCGCATCGTCGAGCCACACAAGGCCGGGGAGCTGCGGTGGTTCCCCCTGGCCGACCTGCCCCTCGACGTCCCAGGCTACGAGCGGGTGGTGCTCGACGGACTGCGTCACCACGACCTCGCCATTGACACCGCGTACGGCTACGCCTGAGGGTGCGGTGCCCCGCGCTCGGCGCGGGGCGTCAGCTCAGGGTCGGCTGGCCTGCGCGAACTTCGCGGCCTTCTCCGGGTCGGTGAGGGTGCGGTTGCGCGCGGCGTCGTCCTTGGTGGCCTGGTCACCTCCGACGACGTGGTCCTCCCCGGCAAAGAGCGCGTCGAGGCCCTGCTGTGCGACGACGACGGGGTCGTTCTTCCAGTCGTTGGAGCCGAACTTCGTGTTTCCCATCCCCGCGGTGTGGTGGAAGTCGGTGGCGGTCGCCCCGGGCAGGAGCGCGGTGACGCTCACGTCGTGCTCCTTCATCTCCTCGCGCAGGCCCTGGGCGAAGCTCAGCATGAAGCTGCGCGTCGGCCCGTAGATCGACTCGTACGGGGTGGGGGTCAGCGCCGAGCAGGACGTCGTGATGAGGATGCGGCCGGCGCGACGAGCGGCCATCTGCTTCACGACGCGCTTGGCGAGGCGGACCTGGCCGGTGACGTTGAGGGCGAGCATCTGCAGCTCGTCCTCGAGATCGGTGTCGAGGAAGGCGCCGCCGAGGCTGCGGCCCGCATTGAGACACGCCACGTCCAGGGGGCGGCCCTGCTCCTCGAGGCGGGCCCACAGCTGATCGATCCCCTCGGCGGTGGCCAGGTCGGCCTGCACGGGGATGACGTCGACGCCGGTGATCCGGCTCCCCAGGTCATCGATGCGGGCGCTGGCGCCGACGCCGACGATGTCGTAGCCGCGCTTGGCGAGCTGGTCGGCGAGCTGGAATCCGATGCCGGAGGACGCCCCGGTGACGAGAGCAAGAGTCATCGTCGGAGGCTACTAGCGGGGCACGCGGGCCGGGGATGGTGCTGGCGCAGGCCTGCGCGTGATCGATGACCAAGGCACCGGGGAGCGTGACAGCCGCGACCGATACGTCTTCCGCCGACTCGACGACTCGGGGCTGAAGGCGCTCGTCTGCCCTGGGCGCTGTCGTGTGGGCGTGGCACAGGTGAGCCGAAAGGTGGGCTCGCAGACCGTTCCTTCGGCCGGTCCAGGTCGGGCCTGCGGGCTGATGAGTGAGCGGAAGATGCGGGTCACTGTGGTGGAAGCACCTATTCGACTCACCACGAAGGACTTGTTCCGATGACCATGCAGACAGCAATTGCCCCGATGACACGTGCGGACCAGCAGGTCCCCCTCCAGATGAAGCTCGCCGCAGCGTGGGCCAGCTTCATGTGCTTCTACATCTATGTCGACGTCCTCGGCCTTTACAAGCCGGGTGCCGTCGCGGACATCCTCGACGGCCAGGTCTACACGTTTGCCATCACCCAGATGTTCTTCGTCATCGCGCTGGCCGCCTCGGCGATCCCGACCATGATGATCGTGCTCTCGACGATTCTGCCCGCGCGTGCCAACCGCATGACGAACCTCGTCGTCGCCGCCCTGCTCATCCCGTGGATGGGGTTCAACCTGGCCGGCGGGGAGTGGATCTTCTACTACGGTCTCGGATTCGCGCTCGAGCTGATCATCCTCGTGTGGATCCTGCGCTCGGCCTGGACCTGGTCGAGCACGCCGGTGGTCCCTACATTGAAGGGGTGAGAGCCCTCGGGCGCGCCATGTGGCGCGAGCCGCGGCCCGTCGACCCCCCACACGTGGCCCGCGCCGACTGGCTCCTCGTCGGCGGGTTCGAGGGGGTCGCACTGATCGAGGGCATCGCTCGCCCCGATCTGGTAGGGCGGCCCTACGTCGTCCTACTCGCCATGGCTGTGATGCCCGTCCTCCTCTGGCGCCGGAGCCACCCGCTCGCCGCGTGCCTCCTCGGCTTCGGTGTCGCGGGGCTGCTCTCGGCGGTCCAGTTGGCTACCGACACTGCGGATCTCGGCCCTTCCTCGATGATGGTCGTGCTGCTCCTCCTCTACTCCTTGGTCCGCTGGGGGTCAGGGCGCGAGATCGCCGTGGGCCTGCCATGTGTCGCCGCCGTCGCAGCTCTGGGCATGTATGCCGCGGCGGCCGGCCTGGAGGACATCATCGGCGGCACCCTCTTCCTGCTCCTCTTCGTCTGCCTCGCAGCGGTTTTCCGCTCCCGCGCCGACCTCTGGCAGCGCCGACAGCGCGACGTCCGCAACGAGGAACGGCTCGCGCTCGCCCGCGATCTGCACGACACCGTCGCCCATCACGTCTCCGCCATTGCCGTGCAGGCTCAGGCCGGCGGCGTGGTCGTCCGTACCCAGCCCGCGCAGGCGGCCCAGGTGCTCGCGACGATCGAGGCCGAGGCGACCCGCACCCTGGAGGAGATGCGGTCCATGGTGCGCGTGCTTCGGGAAGATGGCTGGGACACCTACTCCCCGCAGCCCGGGGTCGCCGATCTCCACTCCTTGGCGCGGCCGGACGCGACGCCCCGCGTCGAGGTGTCACTCGTCGGAGCGGTCACGGGGTTGCGCGGACCCGTGGATGCCGCCGTGTATCGGATCGCGCAGGAGGCACTCACCAATGCCCTCCGCCATGCCCGCGGTGCCACCCGCATCGGGATCGACCTCTGCCGCATGGAAGAGGACGTCAGGCTGCGCGTCACCGACGACGGTCTCACGCCTGCTGGGTCGGGTGCGTCGCCCGGATTCGGAGTGACCGGGATGGCCGAGCGCGCCCACCTCCTGGGCGGATCGCTCTCCGCCGGCCCGGCGCCCCACGGTGGCTGGGTCGTGGAGGCCGTTCTCCCCGTGCAGGTTCCGCGATGAGCATCCGTGTCGTGGTCGCCGACGATCAGGACCTGGTGCGGATCGGGCTCGTGATGATCCTCGGGGCCCAACCCGACATCGACGTCGTGGGGGAGGCCGCGGACGGCCTCGAGGCTCTGGAGGTGTCCAGACGGCTGCGTCCGGACGTGCTCCTCGTCGACATCCGCATGCCCGGGCTCGACGGCGTCGAGGTCACCCGGCGGCTCGCGGGTCCGGACGTCGCCGATCCGTTGGCGGTCGTCGTGATCACCACCTTCGACCTGGACGAATACGTCCTCGGCGCCCTGCGCGCCGGGGCTCGCGGCTTCCTGCTCAAGGACGCGGGACCCGAGCTCCTCGTCCAGGCCGTGCACGCCGCCGCGAACGGCGACGCGCTGATCGCCCCCAACGTGACGCGCCGGCTGCTTGCCACTCTGGTCGACTCCGCACCCCAGGAGCTGACCCAGCCCGTCGACCCCCTCACCGGGCGCGAGGAGGAAGTGCTGGCGCTGCTCGCCCGCGGCCGCACCAATACCGAGATCGCCGCAGAGCTGTTCATCAGCCTGAGCACGGTCAAGACCCACATCGCCTCACTGATGGCCAAACTCGGTGTCCGCAATCGGGTCGAGGTCGCCATATGGGCCTACCGCTCCAAGCGCGTCTGACGGGGGGCCTCAACCGCCGCACTGAAGATTGAGGGAACGTACCGCTGCCGGCGCGTGGCCGGTCGGCGGGCCGTCAGCCCAGGGCTGCGTGAATGGCGTCGAAGCCCTCCTCCAGCTCGGAGCGATGACCCTCGACGAGCTCACGCGGGTTGCTCAGGTGTCCCGAGGCGTCGCGGTCGTCGTTCGTGGCCTTGATGGCGACGCGGACGGGGAGCAGGTTGGCCTTGACAACCCCGAAGACCGTCGCGAGCTGATCGGCCGCGTAACCGCCGCCGTGGAAGCCGTAGCTCACGAGGAGGATCGGCTTGTCTTTCCACTCGGCATAGAGCGTGTCGATCGCGTTCTTCAGCGGAGCGGGATAGCCGCCGTTGTACTGCGGCGTCACGACGACTACCGCGTCGAGCCCGTCGATGACGCGCTTCCACTCGCGGGTGTGCTCGTGGGCGTAGTCGCCCTTGGCCGGCATCTGCGGTTCGTCCAGCCAGGGCAGATGCACCTCGGCGAGGTCGACGATCTTGATGTCGGAATCGGAGCGCTGACGGGCGAGTTCGGCGATCTCGTCGGCCAGCTGGCGCCCGATCCGCACGGGTCGGGTCGAGCCGACGAGGATGCCGATCACGGGGGTGTCAGTGGTCATCGGGTGGGTCCTTTCGAAACGGGTGCAGCATCACGGCCTTGCTGGAGAAGTGTGCTCGTGGCGGTGTCCAGGGCTGCGAGGGAGTCGGCATCGAGCGGGGCGAAGAAGTCCTCGACGACGGCGCGGTTGGTGCGGGCGCTGGCGGTTCTCAGGCGGCGCCCGGTGGGGGTGAGCCCGATACGAACGGCGCGGTGGTCGGCGGGGTCGGCCTCGCGACAGACCAGATCCCGAGCGACGAGGCGATCGACGAGTCGGGTCAGTGCGGTGCGGCTGAGGATCACCCGCTCGCTGAGCTCCCCATGTCGGATCGGTTGGCGCGCATCGAGATTGATGAGGACGTCGAACTCCGAGACCGACAGGTCGTGCTGATCGCGGAAGGCCTCGGCGAGCTCGGCGATGAGCGCCGCATGCACCTCCAGCATCGACCGCCAGACCCGCACCCGCCCACTCGAATCCCGCTCTTGCGGCCCGCGGGCAGACCGACCGGAGATCGTGGTCATGACCCTCCTGTCCTGGCGTCCCGGCGAGACCCATGCATCCTATGTGCAGGTGCACGCTTCGCGTTGCTGGTGAAGCCCGTTGGCGCGAGGGCCGCGTGCCACCCTGTCGTGATGGCATTGAGCCCTCAGCAGGAGCGCGTGGTCGAGGCTTGGTTCTCGGGCCATGCGGTCGTGGCGGACCTGAGCTGGGGACTCGTCGACACCACAGTGCTGCACCTGCGGACCCAGGTAGGCGCGGTCATCGTCAAGGCCGGCGGCCCCGAGGACGCCCACATCGGGCGGGAGATCACCGGGCACGAGCGGTGGACGAGCCCGTGGTTGCCGACCGGGCACGTCGGGGACCTGGTGCACGCCGACCGGGAGCACAACCTCCTGGCCGTGACGTACCTCCCCGGCAGTCTCGTCGACGGGACGCCGTCGGCCACCGACCCGGAGGTCCACCGTCAGGCAGGCGAGCTGCTGGCCGCCTTCCATCGTCAGGACAGACGCGTGAGCCAGACGTACGAAGCGGAGCAGGACGCCCGCTCGCTGCAGTGGCTGGACGGGGACCACCGCATCCCGGCACCCGTCGAAGCTCAGCTGCGTGAGGTGATCGCCACGCACGAGCACCCGCCCGCGGTGCTCGTGCCGACCCACGGTGACTGGCAGCCGCGGAACTGGCTCATCGACGACGGCACGGTCCGCATCATCGACCTCGGGCGGGCCGACTGGCGGCCGGCTGTCACCGATCTTGCGCGTCTCGCGCGGCAGCAGTGGGACGGCCGCCCCGACCTCGAAGCAGCATTCGTGCGGGGATACGGATCAGATCCGCGCGATCGCCTCTCCTGGCAGCGCACTCTTGTGCGCGAGGCTGTCAGCACGGCGTGCTGGGCACATGTCGTCGGGGCGGAGTCGTTCGAACATCACGGACACACACTCATCGAACGAGTGCTGGCGACTGCGACGTAGATCGGCCCTAGCGTGACCACTGACGATGACGCAGTGTTCGGTCACGAATCCGGCGAGGGGGGCAGGGATGGACATCAACTGGCTCGGCACTCTGGCTGCGTTCGTCGCCGGCATGGTGGTCGCGTTCTTCTGGTATCAGAAGGGCTACTTCGCGGACCGCTGGGAGCGGCTGACGGGGATCGGGCCCGAACGATCGAGACCCTTTCGCACCCGGAACATGGTCCAGCTCGCCATCGCGAATGCGGTGACGGCGGTGGGCGTCACCCTCGCGATCGCGATGACGTCGCGCGCCGTCGGCCACTCGAGCGTGGGGCTGTCGTTGGTGGTGGGATTCGTTGCCTTGCTGACGCTGTCGGCGTCGACGCTCCTGCAACACAACGCTTTCGAGCAGAAGCCCGCGAGGCTGACCGCGATCAACAGCGGATACCAACTGGCCCTGATTCTCGCGATGTCGATGACGATCGGTCTGATGTAGCTGCGGCGCGATGCGGGTGACGGCAGGCGTGCTCGGGCGCAGAATCGACGCATGGGTCTGCTCACGTTCGGCATCAACGTCACCCTGGACGGCTGCGTCGATCACCGCGAGGGCATCGCGGACGACGAGACGCACGCCTACTTCACGCGCCTCATGGAGGAGTCCGGCGGCATGCTCTGGGGCCGGGTCACCTACGAGATGATGGAGAGCGCCTGGCCGCCGATCGCGCGCGGCGAGGTCGAGGTGCCGCCGGTGATGCGCGGGTGGGCGCTCAAGCTCGAGGCCACCCCGAAGTACGTCGTGTCCGCCACTCGCAGCGACTTCCCGTGGCACAACAGCCACCACCTCGTCGGCGACCTGCGCACGGCCGTGCAGGAACTCAAGGATCGGACGCCGGCGGGGGTGCTCGTCGGCAGCGTCACCCTGGCGACCGCGCTGGATCGGTTGGACCTCATCGACGAATACCGGTTCCTCGTGCATCCCCTGATTGCCGGCCACGGACCGACCCTGTTCGAGGGCGGTCTGCCCAGGACTCGTCGCCTCGATCTGGTCTCGGCGCAGCCGTTCGCCAACGGCGCGGTCGCGATGCACTACCGCCGGGCCGACTGAGTTCCGCTCACGCCGTCCATCAACGTCGTGGCGGAAGCGAGCGGCGGGACCCGCGGATCTCGCGATGGATCAGAAATGATCCATATGGAACACATGTGGTGCGTTTCAGTCGCCGGGACGGCTAAATGCCTGACATGCGTACGTACGAAGCGACACAGTGTCATTCCGGCCGAGTGAGTACCTGGAGAAATTCGTGGTTGACGAAGAGCACTTCGCGGCCAACCTTGACGTCACTGAGGAGTCCATCGGCGACAAGCGCGTGTAGCCACGTGGAGGCGGTTTGGCGCGACACCTCGCAGCGGTCGACCACGGTACTGATGCGGCAGTAGGGCTGTTCGAAGAGAACGTCCAGCAGCCGTGCGTCGCGCCCGCCGGGGGAGGCGGCACGAGCGCGCTCGGCGATGGCCTGCTGGCAGACACGGATCGCGGTGATCTTGCGATGTGTCGACTCGGCTGATTCGCGCACGACATCGAGCATGTACAGGATCCATTCGATCCACGCACCCTCGGCCGTCACTGCTCGAAGTAGTCGGTAGTAGTCGTTCTTGCGCGCGATGATGGCGCGAGACAGATAGAGGATCGGCTCGTCGAGCAGCCCCGCCTCGATGAGCATGAGGATGTTGATGACGCGCCCCGTGCGGCCGTTACCGTCATGGAAGGGGTGGATCGCCTCGAACTGGTAATGGGCCAGGGCCATCCGAACGAGCGGATCGAGATCGTCGTCAGCGTGGATGAAGTGCTCCCATGAGCTGAGCTTCTCCTGGATGAGGGCCTGTCCCTCGGGGGGTGCGTAGATGACATCCTGCGTGATCGGGTTCGCGATGCGTGTGCCTGGGACGGCCCGCACCTTCATCTCCCGACCTTGCAGTGCCGAACAAATCTGGCTCGCGGTCGCGGCTGTCAGCGGACGATCCCGAATTGCTTCCAGTCCCGTGAACAGAGCCGCGCGATAGCGCAGCGCTTCTTTGGTCGAATGGTCGCCACCGCCGTACTCGGCGTGTTTGAAGAGTTCGTCAGCGGTGGTGACGATGTTCTCGATCTCGGAGCTTGCCTGGGCCTCGAGGAGAGGTACCGCGTGGATGAGAACGCCGGGGTTGGGCAACATCTGCCCGGCCTGAGCCAGTGTCGCCAGGGCCGTCCTCGCCCCGATCGCGCTCTTGAGGACTGCCCTCGGCTCGAGATCGAGGTGCCGCGGGGGGAGTGCGGGAAGCTCGTTGTGGGGGGTGTCGGGGCGCCAGGTCACGTGTCATCTCCTTCGACATGTCCCCTGGACACGTCAAGAACTTGGAGAAAATTTAACATGTTGCGGGAGTGGAGTTGGTGGCGGCCAGCGGTCGTCTCCCGGCACGCGCCGACCTGCGGACCCGGGTGGAGTCGCTCCTCACGGACGAGTGACATGCGCCGGTGTCAGTGGTCCTCCTCGACCTTGCGGGAGTGCGTCGTCTTCGAGCTCGATCTCATGCTCGTCGTGCTCCGCCTCCAGACGCAGGGTGACGCTGCGTCGGGAACGGATCGCTCCACCCGAGCTCGTGAGTAGATTCGGCGGCATGGCCACCGTCCCGGAGAAGCTCCTCTACCTGCTCAGAGATCCCAACTGCGGCGACCTTGCCACTGTGCGGCCCGACAACACCCCGCAGGTCAACCCGATGTGGTTCCTCTACGACGCGCAGTCGCACACCCTCCGCTTCACGCACACCGACAAGCGCGCGAAGTTCCGCAACCTGCAACGCAATCCGGGGATGGCGATGTGCGTCATGGACCCCGACGACCCGTACGTCTTCCTCGAAGTGCGCGGCCGGCTCGTCGAGGTGATCCCCGACCGGGAGGGTGCGTTCTTCGTCGAGCTCAGCGCCCGCTACGGCCAGCCCGACGTCCCGGCGCCACCCGACGCGGCCGATCGCGTCGTCCTCGTGATGTCGATCGAGCACGTCGCGCAAAAGTAGGAGCGCGCGAGTCGGACCAAGCGTCGCGTCGAGCTGTCAGGGGCGGGTGGCAGCATCGGTCGGATGGTCGACGTTGCGCTCGGATCCGCACTCGCGGCAGGTCGACGGCACTCGGTGGGGCTGCGCCCCGACGGGACGGTCCTCGCGGTGGGCGACTCCTCGGCCGGGGAGTGCGACGTCGGCGGCTGGAGCGGCATCGTCGCCGTCGCCGCGGGCAACGTGCACACCGCACGCAACACCGGTCGATCGCACACCGTGGGCCTGCGCGCCGACGGCACCGTGGTCGCGACCGGGTGGAACGGTGACGGTCAATGCGACGTCGCCGCCTGGCGCGACGTCGTCGGCATCGCGGCGGGGTGGCGTCGGACGTTGGGAGTGCGCCGCGACGGCACGGTGCTCGCGGCCGGTCGACGGGCGGACAGGGCCTGTGACGTGCAGGAATGGCGCGACATCGTCGCCGTGTCGTGCGGCGACTGGCATTCGGTGGGGCTGCGCGCCGACGGCACCGCCGTCGCGACGGGGGTCGGTCGGCGCGGGCAGCGCGACGTCGCGGGGTGGACCGATCTCGCGGGCATCGCCGCCGGATATCTGCACACCCTCGGCGTCACTGCGGGCGGGCGCGTCCTTGCCACCGGCGACCGATCGGCCGGAGCCTGCGACGTCGACGGGTGGCGCGGCATCGTCGCCGTCGCCGCGGGCAGCGGTCACTCGGTCGGGCTGACCCGGCAAGGTCGGGTGGTCGCCGTCGGTGACGACGGCCTCGGCCAATGCGCGGTCGCGGGGTGGGAGGGCATCGTCGCCGTTGCCGCTGGTTCCGCGCACACGCTCGGGTTGCGCGCGGACGGGACGGTCGTGGCGGCCGGCTGCACCGGCGACGGGCGCTGCGACGTCGCCGACTGGCGCCGCATCGGCCTTTCGCGCGGATCCTGAGCCGCAAACCCGCGCTGTGGAGTCCCCTCAGCTCTTCAGCTTCGTCAGCGCCGAACCCTTATGTGCCGCCACGTGATCGGTCTTGTCACTCGCGATCTCGTACTGCGGATCGTCGGCGCTGGCCCGACGGGTATGGCCCTTGTAGTCGAAGTCCTTCGTGTGCACGGCCTTGATGACCCCGGAGACGCGACCGGCCTCGGAGTTCCAGCTCACGTGATCGCCGACGGTGAACGATGTGCTCATGCGATTCCTCCTCGGGTGACCCGCAGTGGACGCGAGCCACGGAGCATAGCCCGCGCCGGCGATCCCTGCTCGGCGTGCGGACACCGGCGCAGCCTGGCCCGTCCGTCAGCCCCGGCGGTCCGATGTCCGCCCGCGTGCATGCGCCGCCTCCGGCCACCCCCTCGCTCGGCCCGCAGCCGTTGACGACGGAGCGAAAACCGCTCGCGCTGCGCCGGTCTCGTCGCGCAGGATCAGGCATGGACACGCATGTGCACGTCGAGGGCGGCCTCGTCGACGGGGTGCGCGAGGAGGGCATCGCGGTGTTCCGCGGCATCCCCTTCGGATCGTTGCCCGTCCGCTTCGGCGCCCCGGCGCCCGTCGAATCCTGGAGCGGCGTGCGCCGGGCCACGGTCTTCGGGCCGCCGCCCCCGCAGTCCGGTGACGTCGGTGCGATCGCCCATGGTGAGCCCGGGACGGACTGGCTGACCCTCAACATCTGGTCGGCCGCGCTCGTGGGAAGCCGACCGGTCATGGTGTGGATTCAGGGCGGTGCCTACACCTTCGGCACCTCGGGTCTGCCCGAGTACGACGGCGGCACGCTCGCCCGCCAGGGGGTCGTCGTCGTGACCTTCAACTACCGCGTGGGCATCGAAGGCTTCGCCCTCCTGCCCGGGTCGCCGGCGAACCGCGGCCTGCTCGACCAGGTCGCGGCGCTGCGGTGGGTGCAGGCCAATATCGCCGGATTCGGCGGCGACCCCGACCGCGTCACGGTGTTCGGCCAGTCCGCGGGGGCGGGGTCGATCGCCGCCCTGCTCGCCATGCCCAGTGCGTCGGGGCTGTTCCGTCGAGCGATCGTGCAGAGCATGCCGGGCACCTTCTTCACCCCCGCGTTGGCCACCGACATCGCTCGCGTCTGCGCGGCCCAGCTCGGCCGCGATCCCCACCGCCTCGCCGAGGTCGAGCCCACAGATCTGCCTGCCGCCGGCGACGCGGTCGCGAGCCGACTCGGCGAGTACGTCGACCGCTGGGGTCTACCGGCGCACGCCGGGGTGCTCTTCGCTCCCGTCGTCGACGGCGACGTCCTCCCGAGCGCGCCATGGCAGGGAATCCGCGGGGATGTCGACCTGGTCGTCGGTCACACGCGGCACGAGCAGCGACTCTTGAGCCTGATCACCGGCGTGCTCGGCACGGTCACGGCCGATCAGGCGAGCGAGGCCGCCGACCTCTTCGCACCCGACCCCGCGCGCTACCGCGACGCCTTCCCCGACCCGGAGGAGCTCTTCGAGGTCGTCCGCTCGGACTGGCTGTTCCGGATGCCCAGCGTGCACCTGGCCATCGCCCAGCTCGCCGCCGGTGGCGTGGCGCACCTCTACGAGCTGGCGTGGGAAGCCCCCGGGATGGGCGGGGTGCTGGGCGCCTGCCACGGTCTCGACGTGCCGCTGGTCTTCGGCAATCTCACCCAGGGGCAGACGGCGATGCTCATCGGCGACGACACCGGCGCGGCGCACGTCGTGTCCCAGGCGATGCGCTCGGCGTGGACGGCGTTCGCCGGCGCCGGCGATCCCGGCTGGGCCCCGCACACCGACGGCGCGACGATGCTCTTCGACGCCGCGTGCGCCGTCGGTCCCTATCCCGAGCAGGTGTCGCGCGCGATTTGGCAGCGGCCGCCCGAGGTCCTCGACCTCCTCTGAACAGCTCCCGGGGCGCCCGAGCGACACTCCGATGGGGCGCAGCGAGGCATGCGGTGGCGAAACTCGACCCCGTCGCAGCGGACGCCCCCGGACATCGGCACGAGGGTGGGAGTCGTGCCCCGCGTCGCCTTCACGGGCGTCGACTCCGTTCCTACGCGCTCGTCCGAAGGCGCAGCTCCGGAACGCCGTCGACCCCCTCGCGGGCCCCGAGGCGACGCAACGCTCCCCGAATCTGATTCTCCGCGAGGACGTCGATGTGGAACTCCTCGATGCCGCTGACCCGCGCCGAGCTGGGGGCCGCGCAGCTGTTCAGCAACGGCGCGGTCGCGATGCACTACCGCCGGGCCGCCTGAGGGCGTACATCTGAACCGGGCGATCGGCTGGGTCGCTGCCGTCAAGAGCCGCGCAGGGTTCGGTCAGTCGCCTCCTTCACCAGCGTCGCAGCGGCACGGAGCGCGCGGACTCGGTCGCTGTCGGAGATGAAGTGCGAGCCGTAGTGCGCACCGGGCTTCAGGCGCACCAGCTTGCTCAGTTCTTGTCCCAATCGCCGATCGGTCCGACCGAGCATGCGCGCCGCCTCAGCATGATCCTCTCCCGCGTAGCGACTGCCCGTGCTGGACAGGCAGATGGCGTCAGAGGCGGCAATACCGGCGAGGACGGCGATCCCGATCACCACGTTGATCGCGCCCGGTCCTTCTTCGGTCGCTGCCAGCTCGGCGATCTCGAGGTAGCGGGCGGCGATGATCCGACGGTTGCGTGCATCGGCGGGCGTACCTGCGCGCAGTCGCTCCGGTGACATCAGGGCCGCCGCGAGCCGACGGCGGCGCCGTGGAGGAGCCGCAGCAACGGTTCTCCGGTGAGAAGGATGGCGTCGTCGCGCCACGACCTGAAGATGGGTTCGTCGGCGGCTTCGGCGCGTTGGAGGTCGGTGACCGTCGTCTCGAGCCAGGAGAGGTTGTTGCCGGTGAAGGCGTGCATGGCGGCCTCGGTTTCGTCGAGCTGGAGGTTCCACACCGCTTCGTCCTGCGGAGTCAGGGACTCGTCTCGCACGACGAGGACGTCGATGTCGGAGGCAGGGCCCGCCTCCCCCCGGGCCAGCGAACCGTAGAGCGACGCGTGGAGGCATGGAATGTGCCACGCCTTGAGGTCTGTGACCAGCCTGCCCCGCACCGTCCCCGTGGCGTTAGCTACCTCGAGGAGCATGGGGGCCAGGACGTGGGCGCGGTTGAGGCGGTAGAGGTTCGCGCGTCCGGCGGGCTCGACGAGGACGATGCCTTGGCCGGCCAGCTGGTTGAGGGCGCGCAGGATCGACGTGTGGTTGGCGCCGGCGAGTTCGGCGACCCGACGTCCGGTCAGCGCGACCTCGGTGCCCGACAGCACCGTCAGTGCACCGGCGTCTCCAGCCGAGAGTACGGTCGCGAGCGGTCGAGACAGATCCACGAGACCAAAGATTAGATCATATCTGTTCCATATGGAACAGATATGATCCACTCTGTGGGCTGTTGAGACGGCTGGAGTAGCGAGGCCGACGGCCGCCCGTGACGCACGCACTCGCCGCCGAGGAGGACGAGGATTGCCGGGCACTGCGCGCGGGTATCGCTCCTGCGTCACGATTCCGACGGAGGAAGGGTGAGCCATGGCGAAGGCGAAGCGCGACGATCCGGGGCCCTCGGTCAAGGACCCGGACGTCTACGAGGCCTTGCGCGACGAGGGGGCGAGCAAGGAGAAGGCGGCCCGGATCGCCAACGCCTCTGCGAACCAAGGGCGCTCGGCGGTGGGCCGCCGCGGTGGTGAGGCCGAGGACTACGACGACCGCACGAAGGACGAGCTGCTCGAGCGCGCCCGCGAGCTCGACATCGAGGGGCGCTCCTCGATGACCAAGGCCGAGCTCATCGACGCACTGCGGCACCACTGAGCCGTAGCGCTCGGGTGGGGAGCAGACGAGCCCGGCGCGGTGCAGCGACTCAGGGCTGCCCCTCCGGCGCCGAGCGATGCTCCCGTCGGACGGCGCCGGGAGTGTTGCCGACGATGCGGGCGAAGGCGCGGTTGAAGGCGGCTCCGAGCGTGAGGTCGCCGCCGTCCTCGGCTGCACGCTCGGACGCGACCTGCACGTCGCGACCCTGCCCGGTGACGCCTGGGCGCAATCCCTCACGGACGCCGGATTCCGCCCGCACATCGCCGCCGCCCTGGCTGAGCTGTATCGGGCCGACGAGGCCGGCCTGCTCGCACCTCGTGGCGACCGGGTCGTCCGCACCGCGACGAGGATCGACGAGACGATCGCGCGGATGCTCCGGCCGGTGGCCTCACGCTGACCACCGGGCGCTGTCCGTCGAGGCACGGCGGCGGAGCCACGAAGTTCACTGACCGGGGACGTTGATCGTCCGGTTCAGCCACGGCCCCCCACGGAAGCCGGCTCGATAGGCGCCGGGGGGTGACCTTCAGCGTCCGCAGCTCACTCACCACGACCGCCCGGTAATGCTCGAGCCCATGCCGGACATATTCGGGTCATGACGACAGATCGAGCAGGGGCCGACGCGGACGAGCGCGCGCGCTACGAGCGGGTGTTCGCCGCGACGCATCGGCGGGTGCTCGCCTACGTCGTGCGTCGGGTCGGCGACCCCAGCGATGCCGCGGACATCGTCGCCGACACCTACCTCGTGGCCTGGCGGCACGTCGACCACCTGCCGGAGGACGGGGAATCCATCGCGTGGCTCCTTGCGGTGGCGCGGCGCTGCCTGGCCAACCACCGACGCGGCGCGGCCCGGCGCCACGCCCTGACCGATCGTTTGGCGGCGTCGCTGGAACTCGTCGCCCCTCCTCCCGAGACCGGTGACGAGACGTCGCAGGTGCATCGGGCCTTGTCCCAGCTCGATGCGGAGGACCAGGAGCTCCTTCGTCTCGTCGAGTGGGACGACCTGGATCGGGCGCAGATCGCCACCGTGCTGGGGATCAGCCGCAACGCCGTCCGCGTCCGCCTTCATCGAGCCCGTCGGCGGTTCGCCCACGCGCTCGCCTCCGAACAGTCTCGGCCGTCGACCGGCCGGCTCGCCTACTCCCGGGAGGGATCATGACCATCACCCCAGACGGCGCCCCCGACCTTGCTGGACAGGGGAGGGTGGGCCGAGCGGCGACAGCGCTGCGCACGGCGGACCCGGCCACCTCGATCGACTGGGATGCGGTGGACGTCCAGGATCTGCTGCGCATCCCCGACCTCGACACCGCGGACGTCACGCGCGACGGTGCGGCGGCGGACCTGCCTGCGCGACTCGACCGGCCCCGCCGCCGGCGCGCGACGGTCGTATTCGGCGGGGCAGCTGCCCTCGCCGCCGCCGGCGGCCTGGCCGCCGCGGCCGCCTCGGGATTCTTCGACGGGCCCCGGCCGGAGGTGGCGGGCGTGCAGTGTCTCAGCGGATCGTCCACGGCGGTTCTCGGCGCGATCGGGTCGGGCTCGCCCATCGATGCCTGCGTCACGCAGTGGCAGTCGTCCGGGGAGCAGGTTCCGTCGGACCTCGTCATGGCATCCATCCCCGGCCAGGCGATCATGGTGGTCCCTCGCGCCGAACTCCCGCCCGGGGCCACCGTTCTCGATGCGCCACCGGCGATCGATCCGCGGATGGCCGAGTTGTCCGACGCCCTGACGGACCAGATCCGCGGCGTCGACCTGGGCCGCACGTGCCGATCGGCCGCTGACGTGCAGCGACGCATCGATCAGATCACCGGTGAGCTGGGGCTCAGCGACACGCCGGTCACCCGGCGCAGCGAGGGCGGTCCGTGCGCCTTCGCCCTCCTGGATTCCGATGGCCACAGCATCCTCATGTTCCTTCGGCCGCCGCCCGACGAAGCGGGCCCCGCGAGTTCGGATCGACGGTGGGAACTGTTCGTGGGTGACCTGGCCGCACTCACGCAGAAGCCCGGCGCGAGCGTCGCCGAGCTGAAGGCCGGGGTCGCAGCCGCAGCCGCGCGTCGGCTCGACGTCGCCGGCCAAGAGTCGGTGCAGGTCAACGTCGTCCCCACCACCGCAGGCACGGTTCCGCGCCTCTACCTCCGAGCCGGCGGCATCGTCCAGATCACCATCTACGCCCCGGAGTGACCGGGTCAGCGGACCGGGCTCAAGTGCGGCCGACCCGTTCGGTCGCGAGGTCGGGCTGCGAGGCCGCCCACGAGGCGAGCAGCGTGAGCCCGTCGGCGGTGGGCGAGCCGATCGGCGCGGTGTAGACGTTGAGGCGCAGGCCGGGTTCGCCGGGCAGGTCCATCGCCTCGAAGTCGAGGTCGAGCCGGCCGACCACCGGATGGTGCAGCCGCTTGTGTCCGCTGCGGTGGAAGCGCACGTCGTGGGAGGCCCACCGCTGCCGGAACAGCTCACTGCGCGTGGAGAGTTCGCCGACGAGCTCGACGAGGGCCCGGTCGTCGGGGTCGCGTGTGGCTTCGAGACGCAGCATCGCGGCGCATCACGAGCGACGAGGTCGTAGTCGACGAAGAACTCCGGGGCGCGCTGGTCGAGGTAGACGAAGCGCGTCGTGTTCGCCGGTCGCCGGGGATCCGCGAGCACGGGGGAGTAGAGGGCGCGCGCGAGCGGGTTCATCGCGAGCACGTCGTGGCGGCCGTTGCGGATCCACGCGGGCGCGGTCGTGATCGCGTCGAGCACCTGCTGCAGCGACGGCCGCACCGAGGTGACGGCCGGCGTGGACCGCCGTCGCGCACCCGGTCCCGACTGCCTCGCCAGTGCAAAGAGGTGAGCCCGCTCGGCTTCGTCGAGCTGCAGCGCCGACACCAGACCCTCGAGCACGCTCTCGGAGGCGCCGGCGAGCGTGCCGCGCTCCATCCGCACGTAGTAGTCGATGGACACGCCGGCGAGCAGCGCGACCTCCTCGCGGCGCAGCCCGGGAACCCGCCTGTTGCCGCCGTACGCCGGCAGGCCGGCGCGTGCGGGGGTGATGCGGGCGCGCCGGGTGCTGAGGAAGTCACGGATCTGGGCGCGCAGGTCCGGTGCGGTCATCTCGTCACCGTAGGCACTGGCGCGCGGGCGAGGGAGGTACTGCCGGTACCCGTAATGCCCGTCGCTCCCGCCCGCTCCCGCTGAGGAGTTGACTGGGCGACATGCAGCGAGACGCACGCCAACTCACCGTCATGGACCCGCCGGAACGCTCCACCGCACACGCCTGGCTCGACCGCCTCCCGATCTCTGGGGAGTCCCGCCGGCGCACGCAGGGCGACCTGCGATGACGACACGTCGCCGCGAGGTGGTCGTCGTCCTCGGCCCCGGCCAGATCGGCCAGGCCATCGCCCGTCGCGTCGGTATCGGCAAGGACGTGCTTCTCGCCGACCGCGATCCCGGCAACGCACAGGCGGCCGCCGACGTGCTCGGCAATGCTGGATTCCGCGTCCACACGGCCGCCGTCGACATCGCCGACCGTGACGCCGTGCGCGGGCTCGTCGCACAGGCAGGCGATCTCGGCGACCTGACCCGCCTCGTGCACGCTGCCGGCGTCTCGCCCTCGCAGGCCTCGCCCGAGACGGTGTTGCGGGTCGACCTCTACGGCACCGCCCTCGTGCTCGAGGAGTTCGGCCGGGTCATCGCACCGGGTGGCTCCGGCGTCGTCATCTCCTCCCAATCGGGGCATCGGATGCCGCCGCTGCCCGAGTCGCAGAACCGAGCGCTCGCCCTCTGCCCGGTCGAGGACCTGCTCTCGCTGCCCTTCCTTCAGCCCGGCGAGGTCGTCGACTCGTTGCACGCCTACCAGCTCGCCAAGCGCGCCAACGGGCTGCGCGTCATGGCCCAGGCCATGCGCTGGGGCGAGCGCGGCGCCCGCCTCAACGCGATCAGTCCGGGCATCGTCATGACCCCGCTGGCCGCCGACGAGCTCGCCGGGCCGCGCGGCGCCGGCTACCGCGCGATGATCGAGGGGTCCCCGGTCGGCCGGGCCGGGACGCCCGACGAGATCGGCGCGCTCGCGGCCTTCCTCATGGGGCCGGAGGGCGGATTCGCCACGGGCAGTGACGTGCTCATCGACGGAGGCGTCACCGCCGCCTACTGGTACGGCACCATCGACGAGGTCCGCGACGGGCCCGCGACGACACAGGAGACGTCATGACCCCATGGGATGCGGCCACCGCAGTCGAGCTCACCGCACCGGAGGAGGTCGAGGTCGTCACCCGGCGTCGCGACGGCACGCTGCGTCGACCGCGGATCATCTGGGACGTCGCCGTGGGCGAGCGGGTCTTCATCCGATCGACGAACGGGCCCGAAGCCGACTGGTACCGCTGGGCGCTCGCCACCGGGCGCGGGCAACTCATCGCTCGAGGCACGGCGCATGACGTGTGCTTCGTGCCGGCCGAGAACGCCGATCTCCCGGCCGTCGACGCCGCCTACCGCGCGACCTACGGCCGCTATGCCGGCATCGTCGACCACCTCCTGCAGGACGAGCCGCGCGGCGCCACCCTCGAAGTGCTCCCCGCCTGATCGTCCTCGGACGCCCTCCCGTCCTCACCTCCCACCATCACCCCACGGAGAAACCACATGCGCGCCACCGTCATCCACGGCCCCCGCGACATCCGCGTCGAGGACCGCCCCTACCCCACGATCGTCGAGCCGACCGACGCCGTCGTCCGCACCGTTGCCGCCTGCGTGTGCGGCTCCGACCTGTGGCGCTACCGCGGCACCGCGCAGGTGCCCGAGCCGGTGAAGATCGGGCACGAGTACGTCGGGGTCGTCGAGGCCGTCGGGGACGACGTGACCTCGGTGCGCCCCGGACAGTTCGTCGTCGGCGGCTTCCTGCACAGCGACAACTCGTGCGCCGCCTGCGCCGTCGGGATGCAGTCGCACTGCCTGCACGGCGGCGGCTACGACGGCTGCCAGGCCGAGGCGATCCGCATCCCCAACGCCGACGGCACCCTGATCGCGACCCCCGACCAGCCCGGCGAGGACCAGGTCGCCGACCTCTTGACGCTCTCGGACGTCATGGCGACCGGCTGGCACGCCGCCGTCTCGGCGAACGTGCGCGACGGCGGCACGGCCGTCGTCGTCGGTGACGGCGCGGTCGGACTGTGCGGAGTCATCGCCGCAGCTCAGATGGGTGCCGAGCGGATCATCGCCATGAGCCGCCACGCCGACCGCCAGGCCCTGGCCACGCACTTCGGCGCCACCGACATCGTCGCCGAGCGCGGCGACGAGGGGGTCGAGCGCGTCAAGGAGCTGACCGGCGGGCTGGGCGCCGACTCGGTGCTCGAATGCGTCGGCACGCAGGAGTCGGTGGTGCAGGCCCTGAAGTCGGCCCGCGTCGGCGGGTCGGTCGGCTGGGTCGGCGTCCCCCACGTCACCGACATCCCGCAGGAGCAGATGTTCTGGCGCAACGTGGGCTTGCGCGGCGGCGTCGCCCCCGTCCGGGCCTACCTTCCCCACCTGCTCGACCTCACCCTGACCGGCACGATCGATCCCGGCAAGGTCTTCGATCTGAGCCTTCCGCTGGAGGAGGCCGCCGAGGCCTACGCCGCGATGGACGAGCGCCGCGCCATCAAGTCCCTCCTGCTTCCCTGACCGGCGGGAGGGAGGGCGCCGACGACGACCCAGCCCGCCGGCGGTCCAGACTGCGCCGCTGGACGGCGCGGGCACACACGAGGGCGGCCGTCAGGGGGCGCGAATCCCGGTGACGAGCAGGTACTCCCAGCTCATCGACCCAGCGGGCGACCAGTGTCGTGTGGCCAGCTCGTCCAGGGCCGCGTCGAGGCGGTGGGCGGCGTCGGCGTCGGCTCCGATCGCCCGATAGGCGGCGATCGTGGGCCCGTAGGTGGTCTTGAAGAACTCGCGGAAGTCGCGCGGGGTGGCGAAGCAGTCGACGGTCGCCGACCCCGTCGTGCAGGACAGCTGCTCGACCCGGTGGTTCAGGAGCGATTCGATGTGGTCCGGCGATCCCCACAGCGGCGGCGGCTGAGTCCCGGACGGTGGGGCAGGCATGAACGGGCGGGTCTCCGACAGCATCTGACCGACGAATCCGCTGGGGGTCCAGCTCAGGATGCCGATCCGGCCTCCCGCGCGGCATACCCGGATGAGCTCGTCGGCCGCGAGGTCGTGGTGTGGCGCGAACATGATCCCGACGCAGGAGAGCACGACGTCGTAGGTGTCGTCGGGCAGGGGGAGGGACTCGGCGTCGCCGGCGACGCACGTGAGCGTCAGCCCCTCGGCCTCCGCCCGGCGGGCGCACTGCGCGAGCAGCGAGTCGGTGAGATCGACGGCGGTGACGTCGGCGCCCAGGCGAGCGGCGGGCAGGGCGGCGTTGCCCGTGCCGGCGGCGATGTCGAGGACCGTGTCTCCAGGGCGGACGGCGCAGGACTCGACGACGACACGGCCGAGGTCGGGGATGACCGTGTCGGCCACGAGGCCGTAGTCGCCCAGGCCCCAGAGAGTGCGGTGGGCGGTCTTGAGGGGATCGAGGGTGCGCAGAGTGTTCATGACTCGAGCGTGCGCGCCGGGGTCGCCCGCGACGAGTACACGGATGGGACTTCCCCGGTCCTGCCGCAGGACCGACCATGGGAGAGTGACCGCGGTCGGACGCACGGCGAGGACAGCGACGAACCCACGTCGCGGCGGACTGGGATACGGCCAGTACTGCCCGATCTCGCACGCCCTCGACATCGTCGGAGAGCGATGGACCCTGCTCATCGTGCGCGATCTCATCTGCGGGACGACGCGCTTCAACGACCTGGCCCGTGGTTTGCCCGGGCTCTCCCGCACCCTGCTCGCCAAGCGACTGCGCAGGCTCGAGCGATCCGGGGTGATCGATCATGTCGACGGCGAATACCTGCTCACTCCCGCAGGTCGAGCTCTCGAACCGGTGGTCTTCGGGCTGGGGGCCTGGGGAGCGCAGTGGTCCTTCGGTGAGCCGGACCCCCGCGAGCAGGACCCGGAGCTCCTCGTGTGGTGGATGCACCGGCGGGTGGACACCAGCGGCATGCCGGGCAGAAGGCAGGTCGTCAAGGTCGACTTCACCGACGACCCACGCGACTTCTGGATCGTCGTCGACCGTCAGGTGCCATCCGTGTGCATGTCGGATCCCGGCTTCCCGATCGACCTCGTGCTGCTCGGATCCCGAGCCGACTACTACCGGCTGTGGCTCGGGAGGATCTCGGTGCGCGCCGCGGTGCGCAGCGGTGCGATCCGCGCGACCGGCCACCCCGCGTGGACGAGCCGGCTCGAGTCGATCCTCCAGCTGAGCCCCGCGGCGGCCTTGGTCGCCGCGCCCGTCACCGGCCGCGACAGCTGACGTCGGGACGCGGCGGCGTCGGCAGATCGCGGCGAGTAGGCGGGCTCTGGCTATCGTCGCGGGCGTGGAGACCCTGAGATCGATCGCCCTGTTCGTCGCTGCGGCCGTCACCGAGATCGGAGGCGCGTGGCTCATCTGGCAGGGCGTGCGTGAGCAGCGCGGATGGGTGTGGATCGGCGCGGGCGTCGTCGCGCTCGGGGTCTACGGGTTCGTCGCCACGCTCCAGCCGGACGCGAACTTCGGGCGCATCCTTGCCGCCTACGGAGGGGTCTTCGTCGCGGGATCGCTCGCGTGGGGGATGGCGCTGGACGGCTTCCGGCCCGACCGGTACGACGTCCTCGGCGCCCTCGTCTGCCTCGTCGGCGTCGGCGTCATCATGTATTCGCCGCGCGCCGGGTGACCTCGAAATCGGTCCG
>JAVTVZ010000241.1:0-22713 GCA_032229625.1 Dermatophilaceae bacterium
CGACGTCCACATCGTCGGCGACGTCCAGCAGACCCTGCCGCAGTGGGCCGCCGACGCCCGCTGACTCCGCTCGCCCGCCCCCGCGGGACCCGCCTGCCCTCTCGGGGCCCGCGCGCCCCCACGGGACCCGGCCGCGTCAGCCCCGCCCGCGTCAGCCCCGCAGCCGACAGCCGCAGCCGACAGCCCTGCAGCAGACACCGCCGACCGCCGGGACGATCCGTCGCAGACGGCGATCTGGGCCGCCGACGGCGACCTGGGGCGGAGGACCGCCCGCTCGTGACCCGCCCGCTCGTGACCCGACGGGACGCGAGGGCCCGGGGGTGCGACGGACTCCCTAGGCTGGGTCGATGTCGCCCTCAGCGCCCCGCCCCGTCAGCCGCACGACAGGTCGCGAGGCGCCCGGTGGCGCCGCGCGCGATGCGTCACGAGCCGAGGCGGAGTCGCACGCCGACCGACTCGGCGCCTACATCGACGCCTCACCCACGCCCTATCACGCCGTCGCGACCGCCTGGACGCGCCTGACGGGCGCGGGCTACGAGCCGCTCGACGAGGAGCAGGCCTGGCCCACCGCCCCCGGCCGGTATGTCGTATGCCGCGAGGGCACCCTCGCCGCCTGGGACACGACGGCCGCCCCGACCCACGCCCACACCGGCTTCCGCGTGCTCGGCGGCCACACCGACTCCCCGAACCTGCGGATCAAGCCCAACCCCGACCTGTCGCGGCTCGGGTGGGATCAGCTGGGGGTCGAGGTCTACGGCGGCCCGCTGTTGACGACGTGGCTCGACCGCGACCTCGGGCTCAGTGGGCGCGTCGCCGTGCGTGACCCCGACGCTCGGCTGGGGTCGACTCCGCGGTTGCTGCACTTCGACGAGCCGCTGCTGCGGGTGGCGAACCTCGCGATCCACCTCGACCGGTCCGTGCACGAGGAGGGGGTGCGCCTCAACCCGCAGTGGCACCTCGCGCCGATCTGGGGCGCCACGGGCGAGGCGCCGACGCTGCGGGCGTGGCTCGGCGCGCAGCTGGACGTGCCGGAGGCCGACGTGCTCGCCTACGACCTCATGACCCACGACGTCGCCCCGTCGGCGCGGCTCGGTCACGCGCGCGACCTGCTGTCGGCGCCGCGGCTGGACAACCTGGCGACGGCCTACGCCGGGGTCGAGGCGCTCATCGCGGCCGGTGAGGAGCTCGAGAGCGGGCGGGGGACCGCGCGGGAGGTGCCGGTCCTCGTGCTGTTCGACCACGAGGAGATCGGGTCGATGACCAACCGCGGCGCGTTCAGTCAGTTCCTGCCCGGGCTGCTCGAGCGCATCGTCCTGTCCCGCGGCGGCGGCCGGGAGGACCTGCATCGCGCGCTCGCACGGACCCTCGTGTGCTCGGCGGACATGGCCCACGCGACCCACCCGAACTACATCGAGCGGCACGAGCCGGAGCATCGCATCGCGATCGACGGCGGCCCGGTCCTCAAGGTCAACGTCAAGGGCCGGTATGCCAGCGACTCCCCGGGTGAGGCGGCGTTCGAGGTGGCGTGTGAGCAGGCCGGGGTGCCGATGCAGCGCTTCGTCGTGCGCTCCGACCTGCCCAGCGGCTCGACGATCGGGCCGATGACGGCCGCGCTCACCGGCGCCGTCACCGTCGACGTCGGCGCGCCGATGCTGTCGATGCACTCGGCGCGCGAGCTGTGCGGCACCCGTGACCCCGGGATGTATGTCGCCGCCCTCACCGCGATGCTTGCCCCGCAGTAGGCGCTCAGCCGGCAGCCGATGACGGGCCGCCGGTCGGAGCGCCGGCCGGGAATGCCGGTCGGGAATGCCGGTCGGGAATGCCGGACCGGGCTGTCGCGTTCGGAGTCACTATGATGTCCATAGTGCAGGAGGTAACGGTGGATGCCACGATCGAGCCGACCCCGACGCGCACGGACGCGCCGGTCGCGGCCCCGCACGAGCTGCTGAGCGCCCTCGCCGGCGTGCCCGACATGCCGGCCGCGGCCGCGCCCCGGCCGCGCGTGACGATCACACCCGAGTTGACCGCGGGCCGCTCCGACGACGAGCTCTATCGCTGGGCGCTGGAGCTGCTCGACGACCGCGACCCACGGGCGGCGGTGACCCTGCTCGAGGGCCTGCTGGGCCGGGCCCGCGCCGACGATCCCGCGTCCGTGAGCGCAATCCGCCGCGAACTGGTCCGCGCCTACTACCACAGCGCCGCGCTGGGCCGGGCGCTCGACCTGGGTCGCGAGGCCGTCGCCGCCGACCCCGTCGACGCCGACCTGCTCGTGCTCGTCGCCCGCGCGCTGCAGCGGCTGGCCCGGCACGACGAGGCGAGGGCCCTGGTGCCGCAGATCGCCGCGCTGCTCGGGCCCGACCACGAGGCCACCCGGCTGCTCCGTGATCGTCAGCGCTGATCGTCAGCGCTCACCGGGCAGCGCTCACCGGGCAGCGCTCACCGGGCAGCGCTGACCGACGGCGCTGCCCGGGCGCCGAGCGGGCCGGCGAGGAGACCTGGGGACCAACGGCCCCGTGCGGGGTGGGTGCAGTGCCTAGCGTGGGCGTAGTCAACGGTGACGAAATCGCCTGAAAGGGACGCAGATGTCCTCTTACGTGTATGACCTCTCCCAAGGGAACAAGGACCTCAAGGACCTGCTCGGCGGGAAGGGGGCGAACCTCGCCGAGATGCACAACATGGGCATTCCGGTGCCTCCGACCTTCACGATCACGACCGAGGCCTGCCGCGAGTACCTCGAGACCGGCGCCGAGCCCAGCACCCTGGCCGCCGAGATCGGCGACCACGTCAACGCCCTCGAGGAGGCCGCCGGCAAGACGCTCGGCGACCCCGTCGACCCGCTGCTGCTGTCCGTGCGCTCCGGCGCGAAATTCTCCATGCCCGGCATGATGGAGACGGTCCTGAACATCGGGCTCAACGACCGCTCCGTCGAGGGCCTGGCCCGTCAGTCCGGCAACCCGCGCTTCGCCTACGACTCCTACCGGCGGCTGCTGCAGATGTACGGCAAGACCGTGCTGGACCTCGACGGCGACCTCTTCGAGGACGTCATGGACGAGGCGAAGCGCGCCGCCGGCGTCACCAGCGACACGGGCCTGACTGTCGACGACCTCACGGGCATCGTCGATCGCTTCAAGGCGATCATCGCGAAGGAGTCCGGCGCCGACTTCCCGCAGGAGCCGCGTGAGCAGCTGCTCGCGGCGGTCCGCGCGGTCTTCAACTCGTGGAACAGCGAGCGCGCGATCCTCTACCGCAAGCGCGAGAAGATCCCGGCCGACCTGGGCACCGCGGTCAACGTCTGCACGATGGTCTTCGGCAACCTCGGCGACAAGTCCGGCACCGGCGTCGCCTTCACCCGCGACCCCGCCAGCGGCGCGCAGGGCGTCTACGGCGACTACCTGCAGAACGCCCAGGGCGAGGACGTCGTCGCCGGCATCCGCAACACGGTGCCGCTGACCGACCTCAAAGCGTTCGACGAGGCCTCTTACCAGCAGCTCATGACGATCATGTCGACGCTCGAGGAGCACTACAAAGACCTCTGTGACATCGAGTTCACGGTGCAGGAGGGCACCTTGTGGATGCTGCAGACCCGCGTCGGCAAGCGCACCGCGGGCGCGGCCTTCGTCATCGCGTGCCAGCTCATCGACGAGGGGATCATCGACGAGGCCGAGGCCCTGCGCCGCGTCGACGGCGACATGCTCGCGCAGCTGATGTTCCCGCGCTTCGACCCTGCGGCCGACAAGCGCCGCGTCGCCCAGGGCATGAACGCCTCCCCGGGCGCCGCGACCGGCGCGATCGTCTTCGACTCCGCCGAGGCCGTCGACCTATCGGTCAACGGCAAGAAGGTCATCCTCGTGCGCCGCGAGACCAACCCCGACGACCTCGGCGGCATGATCGCCGCCCAGGGCATCCTGACGAGCCGCGGCGGCAAGACCAGCCACGCGGCCGTCGTCGCCCGCGGCATGGGCAAGACCTGCGTCTGCGGCGCCGAGTCCCTCGACGTCGACGTCAAGCAGCGAGTCATGCGTCTGCCCGACGGCCGCATGCTGCGCGCCGGCGACGTCATCTCCATCGACGGCACCACCGGCGAGGTCTTCGAGGGCGAGGTGCCGGTCGTCGCACCGCCGGTCGTCCAGTATTTCGAAGGCGCGCTCTCGCCGGAGGAGATCGAGGCCGACGACCTCGTCCGCTCCGTCGCGCGCATCATGGACGCCGCCGACCGCTTCCGCCGCCTCGACGTGCGCGCCAACGCCGACAACAGCGAGGACTCCGCGCGGGCGCGGCGCTTCGGCGCCCAGGGCGTGGGACTGTGCCGCACCGAGCACATGTTCCTCGGCACCCGCCGCAGCCTCGTCGAGCGGCTCATCCTCGCCGACAGCCCGGACGGGCGCCGCGCCGCGCTCGACGCGCTGCTGCCGCTGCAGCGGGGCGACTTCATCGAGATCTTCGAGGCGATGGACGGGCTGCCGGTGACCGTGCGGCTGCTCGACCCGCCGCTGCACGAGTTCCTGCCCGACATCACCGAGATCACCGCGCGCGTCGCGGTCGCCGAGAAGGTCGGCGGCGGCGCGAGCGACGCCGACAAGCAGCTGCTCGCCGCGGTCGAGCGCCTGCACGAGCAGAACCCGATGCTCGGTCTGCGAGGTGTGCGGCTCGGGCTGTCGATCAAGGGCCTCTTCACGATGCAGGCCCGCGCGATCTGCGAGGCCGCCGCCGCGCGCCTCAAGGACGGCGGCAACCCGCGGCCGGAGATCATGATCCCGCTGGTCGGCGACGTGCACGAGCTGGAGATCATGAAGGACGCGATCCGCGCGGTCGAGGCCCACGTCTCGCAGGAGACCGGCATCGACCTGACGACGATCCCCGTCGGCACGATGATCGAGCTGCCCCGGGCGGCCCTGACGGCGGGCGAGATCGCCCAGTGCGCCGAGTTCTTCAGCTTCGGCACCAACGACCTCACCCAGACGACGTGGGGTTTCAGTCGCGACGACGTCGAGGCCGAGTTCTTCGGCAACTACCTCGAGCGGGGCATCTTCGCCGTCAGCCCGTTCGAGACCCTCGACGTCGACGGCGTCGGCCGGCTCGTGCGCATCGCCGCGCAGGAGGGCAGGGCGACACGGCCCGACCTGCACCTGGGCGTCTGCGGTGAGCACGGCGGCGACCCCGCCTCGGTGCATTTCTTCGACAAGGTCGGCCTCGACTACGTGTCGTGCTCGCCCTTCCGGGTGCCCGTCGCGCGCCTGGAGGCCGGGCGCGCCGCCGTCGCCGGCGAGGGCGGCTCCGACAACCGCTGACCTGCTGCGACCCGCCGCGCGGCGCGATCCTCTCGGGGGCGCGCCGCGCGGTGCTGTCCGCGGGCGATCCGTGCCGCTGCGGCCCCGCTCCGGGTGCCCCCGAGGGGGTACGACACACCCGTCTTGGACGAACCACCAAGAATTTCTGGACAAACGACTTGAACACCTGCGCGCGCCGCCGATGGGGGGTGCGGAACGACCGTCCATGACGGGCGTTCACCAGGCCTCTGGGGGGTCTGGTCGCGACCCGCTGAGGGACATCGGCGGGCTACACAGGGGAAGTCGACATGGGGAAGTTCTTGGGGTCGGTGCGTCCGTGGACGCGGGTCGGTGCCTGCGGCGCCGCGGCGGTGACGGCGATGTCGCTGGTCGGCGGGATGGCCGGCTGGTCGGGCGGGGTCGCCCACGCGGAAGGGACGACGCCGCCGGCCGGGTGCCAGACGGTGATCGAGAAGCCGGAGTCGTTGACGGCCGAGGTGTCGAAGACCGCGTCCGGCGACATCCGGGCGACCGTCAACGGCACGCTCGCCGACGGCGCCGCCGCCGGGTCGTGCGTCGTCATCCCGCTGAGGAAGAGATGTCGCCGCGTGCTCTCGGCGAGTTCGAGGCGCTCGACTCCGCGCAGGCACGGGTCGGCGTGATGGTCGTGGAGGCCACGCGCATCGTCTTCCGCTTCGACGACGCCTACCTCGCGTCGCACACCGACGTCACCTTCCACGGCGAGGTGTCCTTCGGCATCACCCGGTCGACGGAGCACGGCACGCAGGCCTACACGATCGAGTGGACGCTCCCCGGTGGCGCGACCGTGCAGATCCTGGTCCCCGAGAAGCCTGCCGCGCCGGTCACGTCGACCGGTGAGACGTTCTTCGACACGGGCAAGTTCGCGTTCGTCGACGCCAAGGGCGAGCGCGCCATCTCCGGCATCACTGTGGGCACGAAAGCCGCAGACGCGCTGGCGGCGGTCACGCCGGCGCCGGAGACGGTGACGATCAGCGACGTCCTCCTCGGCGAGGGCCAGACGTGCGCGTACGGGGTCGTCACGGACATGGTGACCGGCTCCGCGATCACCTCGGGGCTGAACAAGCCCGCAGACAAGTACGGCCAGGTGGCCTGCGACTCGCCGAGCGCCATCTCGGTGACGCGCCCCTACGTGGCGGGCGAGAAGTGGCGGCTCACCATCTACGCCACGATCACGGGCGATCCGGCCACGCAGTCCTTCGGTGATACGGGCACGATCAGCGCGAGGGGCTCGAAGCCGATGGAGTGGACGAAGGAGGCCCGCTGGCAGAAGGGGTCGGCCGGCGGCTCCGGCACGACCCCGAGCACCCCGACGCCCTCGAGCACCACGACGACGTCATCGCCCGAGCCCTCGAGCTCGCCGTCCACCTCCAGCACGCCGTCCACCTCCAGCACGCCGTCCACGTCGCCGTCTCCGGTCGAGTCCTCGCCGGCCACCGCGCCGAGCCCGGCGACCACCACGCCGACGACTCCGCCCGCGACGACTCCGCCGACGACTCCGCCCGCGACGACTCCGCCGACGACTCCGCCGACGACTGTGCCGCCGACCACTCCGCCCGCGACGATCCCGCCGACGACTCCGCCGGCGACGACCCCGCCGGCCCCGAAGCCGACGACCCCGCCGGTGACCATCAAGCCGGTGCCCGTGCTGCCGGTGCCGACGCCCAAGCCCACGCCGACCGCGACGCCGAAGCCGACGCCCACCTCCAAGCCCACGCCGACCCCGAAGCCGACCCCGAAGCCCACGCCGAAGCCGACCCCGGCCCTGGTCACCCGCACGTTCCAGGTCGACCGCTACACCCCGGCGACCGGCGGCGCTGCGACCCTGCTCGCGCGCTTCGACGACGACGGTGTGCTGCGATACCGCGAGGACCGGCCGCTGTGGGGCATGTCGCGCTGGGAGATCGTCACGGTCCGCGTGCCTGCACGCGCCACGACGGCGCAGCTGCTCTCGGCGATCAACGCGGCGACCCGCGGCGTCGGTGACGTCCGCACGACCGCCCGACTGTCGACGGCCAAGGCCGGCCGGGCCGTGACCGTCGCCTGGGAGCTGGCGCCGGGCGCCGATCGCGCCCACGCGTGGGGACCGCGCCACGATCTCGTGCAGCGATTCGTCGCCCGCTCCTGACGCGCCCGCCGCCCCGACCTGCCCGCGCCGCGGGTGCGTCGGGGCGGCCGCGCGCCCGGCCCCGTGACCGCACGACCCCTCCAGGAGGCCTCAGATGGTGAGGATGACCTTGCCGATGTGGGCGGACTCCTCGAGGATCCGGTGGGCGTCGGCGGCGCGGTCCAGCGGGAGGACCTCCTGGACGATGGGCCGGACCTGGCCGTCCTCGACGAGGGGCCAGACGTTCTCGCGCACCGAGGCGACGATGTCGGCCTTCTCCTGCGCGGGCCGGGCCCGCAGCGACGTCGCGTGGACCGAGCCCCGCTTGGCCAGCAGCGCCCCGAGATCGAGCTCGCCGCGGCGGCCGCCGAGCAGCCCGATGACGACGATGCGCCCCTCGACGGCGAGGGCGTCGAGGTTGCGGGCGAGGTACTTCGCGCCGACGACGTCGAGGATCACGTCGGCGCCGCGCCCGTCGGTCTCCTCGCGCAGCGCCTCGACGAAGTCGCTCTCGCGGTAGTTGATGAGGATGTCCGCGCCCAGCGCGCGGCACGCCGCGAGCTTGTCCGCCGACCCGGCGGTCACGGCGACGACGGCCCCGTAGGCGGAGGCGAGCTGGATCGCCATCGTGCCGATGCCGCTGGAGCCGCCGTGGGCGAGCAACACCTGCCGCGGCTGCAGATCCGCGGTCAGGAAGACGTTGCTCCAGACCGTCGCCGCCACCTCCGGCAGCCCGGCGGCCTCGACGAGCCCGACCCCGCGCGGCACCGGGAGCACCTGACCCGCCGGCACGGCGACCTGCTGGGCATACCCGCCGCCGGTGAGCAGCGCGCACACCTCGTCGCCGACCGCGAAGCCTCCGGCGGACCCGGGGGCCACCGCGGCGATCCGGCCGCTGACCTCCAAGCCCGGGTAGGGGCTCGCGCCCTCCGGTGGGGGATAGAAGCCGCGGCGCTGCATGATGTCGGCGCGGTTGACGCCCGCGGCGGCGACGTCGATGAGCACCTCACCGGTCTGCAGGGTCGGGTCGGGCACCTGCGCGAGCACGAGCGCGTCGGCGTCGCCTGGTTCGGGGATCGTCACAGCCAGCATGACTGCGAACCTACCCGCGCCCCGGCCCACCGGCCCGCTCGTCGCCCGAGCGCCTGCCGAATCAGGGGGAGTGTCGCCGACCGAGATCGCCGGTCCCGCAGGAGTGGGGCCGCTGCTGCCCGCTGCGCGCCGCGCTGCGCAGGTCGGCGGGGGTGTCGACGTCGAGCGCCTGGGACGCGGGCACCACCACCGTCCGCACCGCCAGTCCCGCGAACGTCCGGTACACCCCGCGACCGGCGACGTCGCCCGTCACGCTGCGCGCCAGCGCGTCCCAGCGGTAGGCCGCGAGCAGGAGCTGCGCACGCCCCTGCGGCCCGCGCGCGGCGACGACCTCGGTGTCGACCTCGGTGGCCGCCTGCGTGCCGTGCGCGAGGGCGTCGGCCACGCGGCGTGCCGCGGGGCCGGCGTGCGGTTGATCGCCGGCGAGCACGACGACGAGGTCGGCGGCCGGTCCGGGGGGTTCGGCGTGCGCGCGGGCCCGTGGGAGGTCGTCGCGCAGGGCTGTCAGCCCGGCGGCGATCCCCGCGACCGGCCCGCCGAGCGGCGGGTCCTCCCGCGCCCATCGCACACTTCTGTGTGTGGTCCGAGGCTCTCCGACGCAGACGACGGGCCACGACGGCGGCAACGCGTCGAGCAGGGTGTCGAGCACCGTCGAGTCGCCCAGCGCGGCGGCGGTCTTGTCGCCCCCGCCGAAGCGCCGGGCCGTCCCGCCGCACAGCACGACCGCCGCGACGCGTGGGCCCGCGCCGCGGAGGTCGGCGCCGTCGCGGAGCTCGCCGCCCGAGGTCGCGCCGCCTGGGACCGCGCCGCCTGGGACCGCGCCGCCTGGGACCGCGCCGCCTGGGACCGCGCCGCCTGGGATCGCGCTGCCCGAGCGAGGCGCGTCCGACCCGGAGCCCGGCATCGGCCTACGCGTCGAGCTCGTCGACGATCGCGTCGATCGTCTCGTCGTCGATCGTCGAGGAGTGCGAGGCGGTGGGGAAGACGCGGGCCCGCACGTCGGCCTCGTAGGCGGTGAGCGCCTCGACGGCCGCCTCGCCGAGGGAGCCGTAGCGCTGCGTGTGCCGGGGCACGAAGTCGTCGAAGAGCCCGAGCACGTCATGCCACACCTGCACCTCGCCGTCGCACTCGGGGCCGGCGCCGATGCCGATCGTCGGGATGCCGACCCGCTCGGTGACGAGGGCGGCCAGCGGCGCGGGCACGAGTTCGAGCACGACCGCCCACGCACCGGCGGCCTCGAGGGCCTGCGCGTCGCGCACGAGCCGGGCACCGGAGGCGACGTCCTTGCCCTGCACGCGCATGCCGATCTGGTGGACCGACTGCGGCGTGAAGCCCAGGTGCCCCATGACGGGGATGCCGGCCTCGACGATCCGCGCGACGGTCGGCGCGAACGCCTCCCCGCCCTCGAGTTTGACGCTCCCGCAGCCGGATCCGGCCATGAGGCGCCCGGCGTTGCGCAGCGCCTCGTCGGGCGTCGCATACGTGAGGAAGGGCAGGTCGGCGACGACGAGCGGCCGACTCGACCCGCGCACCACCGCCCGCGTGTGATAGCCGATGTCGTCCAACGTCACCGGCAGCGTCGAGTCGAGCCCCTGCATCACCATGCCGAGCGAGTCGCCGACCAGGATGAGCGGGATGTCGGTGCGGTCGATGAGCCGCGCGCTCGTGTAGTCGTAGGCCGTGACCATCGTCAGGCGCTCCCCGCGCCGATAGCGGTCACGCAGGGCGTGGACGGTCAGTCGCACGATGTGCCTCCAGGGCTGGCGTGGGCGGGCTCGATGGCAGGCTAGCCGCGCGCGCACCGCGATGGGCGCTCATCCCCACAGCAGGCCCCGATCACGCCCGGACACACCCGGACAGCGCGACGGCCCGCCGCTGCGCGCGACGGGCCGTCTCGATCGCCCGGGCCCACCCGACCTGCGGTTGGTCATCCGGTCCGGGTCCGGGTCCGGGTCCGGGGTGTGGGTGTGGGTCACCGCCGGCCGACGTAGGCCTCGACCTGGCGGCGCCGCTCGTTGGTGCGGGAGGCGCCCCACAGCGCCCACGCCATGCCCCAGACCCACACGAAGGGGATCGCGCCCTGGAAGAGGAAGAGCGTCCAGAACCACACGCCCGTCATGACGAACGCGCCGAGGAACGTGGAGTAGAGCATCCCCAGCGGCCCGAGCAGCGCGGCGAGCGCGATCGCCAGCAGCGGCGACTTGCGCGGCAACACGAGCGGCACCCCGGGGGTGGCCGCAACGCCGGCTCCGAAACCCGGGCCGAAGCCGGGCCCGAAGGCCGGGCCGACGCCGGGTCCGAAGCCAGAGCGGCGATCCGCGCCGGGCGACGGCATCGGCTCGGTGCGCAGGTAGCGCGGCTGGGAGCCGGAGGACCCGGAGGACCCGGAGGCGGACGCCCCGCCGGTCGCGTCGGTCGGCGGCTGATACGGGGGGATCGGCGCGGAATAGGACTGATTCATCTCTCACCTCGGTGGCACAGGGCGGCCTTTTCACGTATGACGCGTCTCGCGGCCCTGCTGTTCCCTCACGAGCGCCCCGGCGGGTGATTCACAGGCGGCGCACAGGCGGCGTCGCGGCCGGCGGGGCCCCGCTGCTACGAGGCCAGGTAGTCCGGGTCGTGGGGCGCGAGGAGCACGTTGTCGATGAGGCGGGTGCGGCCGAAGCGGACGGCCAGCGAGCACAGGGCGCCGCGCAGCGGATCGAGGGTGGACAGCTCGGCGAGGTTCGCGGGATCGGCGACGCTGACGTAGTCGGGCTGGGCGAGCGGCTCGTCGTCCAGGACGGCGAGCATGCGGCCGCGGATGAGGTCGGCGTCGACGACGCCCTGGGACCACGAGTGGACCGCCGCGTCGAGGGCGCGCACGAGCACGGTCGCGGCGGCCCGCTGCGCCGGGTCGAGGTAGGCGTTGCGGCTGCTCATCGCGAGGCCGTCCTCCTCGCGGTAGGTCGGCACGGTGAGGATGCGCGTGCCGATCGCGAGGTCGGCGACCATGCGCCGCACGACGAGGACCTGCTGGGCGTCCTTCTGGCCGAAGTAGGCGCGGTCGGCGCGGGTGGCGTTGAGCAGGATCGTCACGACGGTCGCGACACCGGTGAAGTGGCCGGGCCGGCTCGCGCCCTCGAGGACTCCGGTGATGCCGCCGACCTGCACGTGCGTGGCGAACCCCGCGGGATAGACGTCGTCGACCCCGGGCGTCCACACGAGGTCGACGCCGTGGGCCTCCAGCAGCGACAGGTCGCGGTCGAGGTCGCGCGGATACGTCTCGAAGTCCTCCCCGGCGCTGAACTGCGTCGGGTTGACGAAGATCGTCGCGGCGACGGCGGAATTCTCCGCGCGGGCGGTGCGCACGAGGCTCAGGTGCCCCTCGTGCAGCGCGCCCATCGTCGGGACCAGGCCCAGCTCCCCGAGGCGGGCCCGGGCGGCGGCGAGTTCGGAGCGGGTCGTCACGACCAACATCGGCGGTCCTCAGGTCGGTGCCGGCCTGCGACCGGCGCGGTGTGGGTGGGCACGCCCCGAGCCGGTGTCGGGCCGGCGCGGGCACGGTGTGCCGCGTGTGACCCTATCGAGCCTCGCGGCCCGGGGGAGCGGGTGTGGCGAAGGGGGCCGCGCGCCGCCGATCGAGGGGCTGCGCAGCGCACCGTCGCCGGCGCGGCGGGTCGCGCGTCCGGGTGCCGAACGGGCTCATGCCCGTGTTGTTTTCGCCGATCGGTAGGTGACGACAGGACGTGGCGAGGGATCGCTGCGCCGACTGCCTGCCGGGGCCGTCGCCGAGTCGTCGAGCAGCAGGAGGAGCACGGATGACCCAGGTCGCCACGGACGGTGTCCAGGAGAGCCCTCGGCGCGAGCGCTGGCACGCGCCCTACGCGCTGTTGCCCACGGGGTTGGCGCGCGACGTGACGTTCGAGGTGGCCGACGGCCGGTTCGTCGCGGTGCGTCCCGGCACGTCCTCGGTCGGCTCGACGCGGCAGCTCGCGGGGCTGGCGATGCCGGGCTTCGCCAACGCCCACTCCCACGCCTTCCACCGGGCGCTGCGCGGCCGGACCCACGCGGGCACGGGGACCTTCTGGTCGTGGCGCTCGGCGATGTACGACCTCGCGGGGCGGCTCAACCCCGAGAACTACTACGTGCTGGCCCGGGCCGTCTACACCGAGATGGTCCTGGCGGGCATCACGACCGTCGGCGAATTCCACTACCTGCATCACGACACCAACGGGCGCCCCTACAGCCGCGCCAACGCGATGGCCGACGCGCTGATGTGCGCCGCGGAGGACGTGGGGCTGCGGATCACGCTGCTGGACTCGCTGTATCTGTCCGGCGGCCTGGGCGCGGAGGGCCACCAGCGGCTCGACGGGCTGCAGGTGCGCTTCAGCGACGGGTCGCTCGACGACTGGGTGCGCCGCCTCGGGCGGCACCGCGAGCGCGCCGGCGTGCGGGTCGGCCTGGCGCTGCACTCGGTGCGGGCCGTGCCGCGCGGCTGGCTCGCGCAGGTCCGAGACATCGCCCAGCACTGCGTCCATGCCTATGCCCGGGGGGTGCCGCTGCCGGTGCACGTGCACGTCTCGGCGCACCCGGACGAGAACGACGCGGCCCAGGCCTACTACGGCTGCACCCCGACCGAGCTGCTGCTGGACGCGGGGCTGCTCGCGCCGAACTTCACGGCCGTGCACGCCACCCATGTGACGCAGCGCGACGTGCAATTGCTGGGCCGGGCCCGCACGACGATCGCGCTGTGCCCGACCACCGAGCGCGACATCGCGGCGGGCATCGGCCCGAGTTATGAGCTGCTGCAGGCCGGGTCGCGGCTGAGCCTGGGCACGGACCAGCACGTGACGACGGACCTCTTCGAGGAGGCCCGCGCGCTGGAGATGCACGAGCGGCTCGTCAGCGGCGAGCGCGGCCGGCTCGGGCTGCGCGCGCTGCAGAGCGCCGCGACCGCCCACGACAGCCTCGGCTGGGAGGACGCCGGGTCGCTGCGCACCGGCGCCCGCGCGGACCTCGTCGTCGTCGACCTGGAGAGCCCCCGCACCGCCGGGGTGCTGCCCGATCAGATCGTCATGGCCGCGACCAGCGCCGACGTCACCGACGTCGCGGTCGAGGGCGACTTCGTCGTCACCCAGCGCCGGCATCGGCTCGGCAACGTCGGCCGCCTGCTGACCAGCGCCATCGATCCGCTCTGGGCGTAGGCGAGCGCGTCGACGTAGGCGAGCGCGTCGGCGTCGGCGTCGGTGTCGGCGATCGGCCGGGCCGCGTGGGCGACCGGCCGCCTACGCTGCCGGTATGGCACCGATGACCTGGCCGCGACGCCGACCCACGCCGGGCGCGGGGCCGGGCGAGGGTCCGGGCGAGGGGCCGGGCGAGGGGCCGGGCGAGGGGACAGGCGCGCGGTCAGGCACGGGGACGGCCCAGGCGGCGCCCGCCGGGCCGGCCGGGCCGGCGCGGATCCGGTGGCCCGCCGCGGTGCGGACCTGGTGGATCGCGCACCCCCGGGCGTGGGACCTGCTGCTCACGGCGATCGTCGCGTTCTTCAGCCTCCTGGGGCCGCCGTGGCCGCCGCAGAGCAGCCGCGACCTCGTGCTCGTGTGGGTCGCGCATCTGCTGATGCTCGCGCCGCTGCCGTGGCGCCGCACCGCGCCGCTGGCCGCCGCGTCGGTCGTCGTGGCCGGGCACCTCGTGCAGCTGACCACGCTGCACATGATGGAGCCGGCCAACATCACGGCCCCGATGATGCTGTATGCCGTGGCCCGCTATGCCGACAGCGAGCGCGGCCGCACGATCGTCCTGTGGGTGGGCCTGGTCGGCGCGGTCGTCGGGTCGGCCGACTGGGCCTATCGCGACCCGTACTTCCAGCCGCCCGGGCGGTTCCTCTACTTCGTGACGAGCGCGATCCCGGCGCTGCTCATCGTCGCGGCCGCCTACGGCTTCGGGCTGCTCGCCCGGCAGCGGCGCATCGCGATGGAGCAGCTGCAGGAGCGCACCGCGGCGCTGGAGCGCGAGCGGGACCAGCACATCCGGCTCGCCGCGCAGGAGGAACGCACCCGGATCGCCCGCGACATGCACGACGTCGTCGCGCACTCGCTGTCGGTCATCGTCGTGCAGGCCGACGGCGCCGCCTACGCCATGGAGCACGCCGCGCGGCCCGACGGCTCGCCGACCCGACCCGACCCCGCCGCCGAGGTCGCCGTCCAGGCGCTGCGCACGATCGGTCAGACCGCCCGCGAAGCCCTCGGCGACACCCGCCGGCTCGTCGCGGTGCTGCGCGGCGGGGAGACCGCGCACTATTCGCCGCAGGCCGGGATCGCCGACGTCCTGGGCCTCGTCGAGCCGCTGCGCAGCGCGGGGCGGCGCGTCGACGTGCACACCCGCGGTGACCTGGGCGGGCTGCCGCGCGACGTCGACCTCGCCGCCTACCGCGTCGTGCAGGAGTCGCTGACCAACGTCATCAAGCACGCCGGCCCCGGCGCCCGCGTCACCGTGCGGATCGAGCGTCACGCCGGGGGCCTGGACGTCGGGGTGAGCGACGACGGCTACGGCCTGCGCGGCGGCGGGCCGGACGGCGGGCGGGACGGCACCGGTCACGGCCTCATCGGTATGCGGGAGCGCGTCGCCGCGTGCGGCGGCACCCTGGCCAGCGGCCGGGCCCGCGGCGGGGGCTTCGCGGTCGCGGCGCACTTCCCGCTCGTCGCCCGCGACGAGCCGACCCTGGTGTCGCTCGACGACCCGGCGGCCGCGCCGCTCGAGCGCGCCACCATCGCCGACGCCGCCAGCGCCGACGCCGCCAGCGCCGACGCCGCCGCCGACGTCCGCGCTGCCTCCGGCGCCGACGACGCCTCCGGCATTGCCACCGACACCGCCACCCCCACCGCCACCCCCACCGACACCGACGTCGAGCCCGCACCCGACGCGACCGCGCCGCTGCGCCCGCGGGCCGCGCGCAGCACCGATCCCGAGAGGCCGTCATGACCGACCCCATCCGTCTGCTGCTCGTCGACGACCAGCACCTCGTGCGGGCCGGCTTCCGCTTCGTGCTCGACGCGCAGCCCGACATGAGCGTCGTCGGGGAGGCGGGCGACGGCGCCCAGGCACTGGAAGCGGTGCGCGGCGGCGGGATCGACGTCGTGCTCATGGACATCCGGATGCCGGTGCTCGACGGCGTCGAGGCGACCCGCCGCATCGGCGAGCTGCCCGACCCGCCGCGGGTGGTCGTGCTGACGACGTTCGACCTCGACGACTACGTCTTCGCGGCGCTGCGGGCCGGGGCGGCGGGATTCCTGCTCAAGGACGCGGGCCCGGGCGACCTGCTCAGCGCGATCCGGGCGGTCCACGGCGGCGACCGGGTCGTCGCGCCGAGCGCGACCCGGCGACTGCTCGAGCGCTTCGTGCCGAGTCTGCCGACGCCGGGCGGGCCGCGCCCGGACGCGCGGCTCGACGTGCTGACCGACCGCGAGCGGGAGGTGCTCGTCGCCGTCGGGCGGGGCCTGAGCAACCAGGAGATCGCCGCGGACTTCCACCTCGCCGAGGCCACGGTCAAGACGCACATCGGCCGCATCCTGGCCAAGCTGGCGCTGCGCGACCGGGTGCAGATGGTCGTGCTCGCCTACGAGTGCGGGCTCGTCGGCGCGGGCGCCGCAGGCGCCGGCACCTGACGGGCCTCCTGGGCGGTGCCTCCTGCGCCGTGCTTACTGCGCGGTGCTTACTGCGCGGTGCCGGCCTCCGCGTCGGCCTTGCCGGCGGCGTCCTGCGCCTCGCTGCGTGCGCGCAACACGGAGGGGTTGACGGAGCCGATCCGCCGCAGCGCCCCGCGGTCGTCGCCGTCGGGCGCGGGCCCGATGAGCGACTTCGGTGGGTCCGAGACCGCCGACGCCCCGTGCGCGAGCCGGGGGAACTTGTCGTGCCCGGTCCAATAGAGCAGCACCGTGTTGGTCACCGCCATGACCGGCACCGCCAGCAGCGCCCCGATGATGCCGAAGAGGAAGGAGAAGACGGCGACGCCGAGCAGCACCGCGAGCGGGTGCAGCGACACGGCCTTGCCCATGAGGACCGGCTGCAGCAGGTGGCTCTCGATCTGCTGCACGGCCAGCACGATGCCGAGCATGATGAGCGCGTAGACGGGGCCCTTGACGACGAGCGCGAGCACGACCGCGAGCGCGCCGGAGACGACCGCGCCGACGATCGGCACCGCGGAGGCGAAGAAGATGATCAACGCCAGCGGGATGACCAGCGGCAACCCGATGAGGAAGGCGCCGAGCGCGATGAAGAACGCGTCGATGAAGGCGACGAGCATCTGGGTCTTGACGTAGGAGTGCAGGCTCACCCAGCCGCGGCGGAACGCCTCGTGCACGGGCAGCTGCACCGGTTTGGGCAGCATCCGCACGAAGAACGACCAGATCGCGTCACCCTCGGACAGGAAGAAGAACATGCAGATGAGGGAGATGATCGAGCCGATGAGCACCTCGGTCGCGGTCGACCCGGCCGACAGGGCGCCGCTGGTCAGGCCCGGGCCGTTGTCGCGCAGCCACGACTGGCCGGCGGTGATCGCGTTGTTGATCTGATCGCTGCCGACCGCGAAGGGCCCCGTCGCCAGCCACTCCTGGATCTGCTCGACACCCTTGGAGATCTGCCCCGACAGGGCCGCGATGCCGACGACGACCTGGTTGCCCGCGACGGTCAGCATGCCGACGACGAGCGCGAGGCTGCCCAGCGTCGTGATCGCCCCGGCGAGGTGGCGGCCGAGGCCGAGGCGGTGGTTGAGGAAGACCATGAGCGGCATCGCCAGCGCCGTCAGCAGCAGCCCGACGGCCACGGGGATCGCGACGGTCTTGGTCTCGGCGAGGATCCGCCCCAGCCCCCACAGCACGATCGCGACGATGATGAGCCGCCACCCGATGCCCGCGGCGATCCGCAGCGAGTAGGGGACCGACTGCTCCGCGTGCCGCTCGTCGATGTCCGGGCCGTTGAGCGCCAGCACACCCGCCGTGGGTGCCGCAGCTCCGGAACCGGTCGCAGCCCCGGAGCCCGCAGTCCCAGAGCCCGCCCCCGCCCGGGAGCCGGCGGCCGATCCCGCGCCGGACCTGGGCCGGTCGGGGTCGCCCGGGCGGTCGTCGGGGCTGGGCGTGTCGTGCTGACCTGGCATGGGGGTCCGTCCCATCGGTGGTATGCGGTTCGTCCCGGTCAGTCTGTCACGCGCCGCGATCGGCGCCCTCGCCCCAGGCTCAGCGGCAGGCGGGCAGCGCCCGCACGACATACCCCTTGGCCGTGATCTGGGGCAGCGCGCTCTTCAGCGCCGCGACGGTCTGGGCGCGGGGGCCGCCGCCGTCGTGGACGAGCACGACGGCACCGGGGCGCAGGCCGCGCATGATCGAGCCCGAGATCGCGCCGGCGCCGGGCAGGGCCCAGTCGCGGGTGTCGATGTCCCAGAGCTGCACGAGCTTGCCGGTGGAGCGGGCGACGGCACCGACCGTGGCGTCGATGAAGCCGCCCGGTGGGCGCAGGCACCTCACGGGGCCGATGACGGCGTCGGTGCGCGTGATCTCGCTGCGCACGCCGGGGGTCGTCAGCCTGGTCAGCCACGGGTGCGTGTAGGTGTGGTTGGCGACGACGTGACCGGCGTCGCGCACCGAGCGCAGCACCGCGGGGTAGCGCGCCGCCTCCTCGCCGACGACGAAGAACGTCGCGCTCGCCTGCTGCTGCGCGAGCAGCGCGAGGATCTGCGGGGTCCACGTCGGGTCGGGGCCGTCGTCGATCGTCAGGTAGAGGACCGGCTTGCCGTCCTCGTGCGTCGGCGGGGTCGGTGCGCCGGGTGTGCCGCCCGGCAGGGCCATCGTCGGGTAGGCCGTCGGGGTGCGCCGGGTCGACGTCGTGCCGCCCTGGGACGTCGCGGTGCCCGCTCCCGTGCGGCTGCCGGTGCTGGTCCGGGTGGGCACGGTGGGCGCGGTGGGCGTCGCGCTCGGGCTCGTCGGCGCGGGTGTCCGGGAGAGGTCGGCGGCCCGCTGGAGAGCGTCGGCCTGCTGGGTCGCCTGGAGGAGCTCGACGGCGCCCGGCCCGAAGGCGAGCGCCAGCCCGAGTCCGGCGATCGAGGCGGCGGCCAGTGCCGTGCGGACCGACGCCATGCGCAGTGCCCTCCATCAAGTCACGGGTGCTCGGGGCGCGGTCGCGCCCCGACGTGCCTCTCATCGGCAGCCCGGGGTGAGTCACTGAGCACTTCCGCCGCGCGGCTCACGGCGGTGTCGCGGTGCGGGCCCCGGTGCGCGGCAAGCGGATTCCCGCGAGGCAACGGACAATCCGCGCGCGGCCCCTCGGCGTCCCGGGGTCGGTGGCAGGGCGGCGGCGGGGCGGCGGCAGGGACGGTGGCAGGGACGGTGGCGACGGCGCGCGCCGGTGCCGCAGACAGGCGCAGGAGAGACTGGTCTTGACCCTCACACCGTGTCAGCGCTCAGAACTGGTCCCATGCTGTCCATCTCCGACTTCGCCCGCTTCGGTCAGGTGTCCGTGCGCATGTTGCGGCACTACGACTCGATCGGCCTGTTGCCGCCCGCTGCCGTCGACCGGTGGACCGGCTACCGCAGCTACAGCGCCGAGCAGCTGGCCCGCCTCAACCGGATCGTCGCCCTCAAGGAGCTCGGCTTCACGCTCGAGCAGGTCAGGCATCTGCTCGACGACGAGCCGTCCGCGCAGCAGCTGCGCGGCATGCTCACGCTGCGTCTCGCGCAGCTGCAGGACGAGCAGGCCCGGGCCCGGGCGCGGCTGGCGCAGGTGGAGTCTCGCCTACGGCTCATCGACCAGGAGGACCACATGCCCGACATCGACTACGTCACCAAGTCCCTGCCCGCCCGCACCATCGCCGCCGCCCGCGGTCACGCCCGGGAGCAACCCGAGATCGCCGGTGTCGTCGGCCCGCTCTTCGCGCGGGTCGCGCACGCCGTGAGCGCCGCCGGTGGGCGGCCCGGCACCGGCGTCGGCGTCGGTGTCGGGGTCTACGACATGACCGAGGAGGGCATGGACATGCTCATCGGCTACGACTGCGCGCCCGGCACGCCCGCCGACGCCTACGGCCACGGGCCGACAACGGCGGGGGCGCCGATCGAGATCGTCGACCTGCCGCCCGTGCCGGACGCGGTCTGCGCGGTGCACCTGGGCGCGATGGCGACGATCCACGAGTCGTGGCAGGCGCTGAGCCGCCGCGCCGAGGCCGACGGCTGGTCGCCGGCCGGTCCGTGCCGCGAGGTCTATCTGCGCGCCGATCCGAGTGTGCCCCAGGACGACTGGGTCACCGAGCTGCAGCAGCCCGTGAGCCGCGCGTAGGCCGGTCCGAGGCGACGAGCAGATCCGACGAGCCGGCGAGCCGACGATCCGGCTCCGAGACGACGACGGGCCCCCGGCTGGCGGGGGCCCGTCGTCGCTCGTATCGGTCGGTGTCGGTGGGTGTCGGTCGGTGTCGGTCGGTGCGGTCAGGACCGGTCGGTGCTCGTCACGGCCGACCGATGCCGGTCAGGTGCGTCAGGAGGCCGGCGGCGCGGGCGGCGCGGGCTGGGCCGGTGCCGCCGGGGCGCACGGGGTGTCGGTGAAGGCGAGCGTGCTGCCGGTGTAGCCGTCCTTGGCCAGCACGTAGCCGTCCTTGGCCTTGACGGTCACGACGTCGCCGTTGTCGGCGTCGACCTGCGCGGTCGCGCGGCGGCTGCGCACGAGGGACCCCTCGAGGTAGTAGTCGACGCCCTGGACCATCGTGAAGCGGGCCGTGTCGTGCTCGGTGCCGCACTGATCCGACACGGTCGGCGCGATGGCCTTGGCGACCTTGGGCTCCGGCTTGGGCTCCGGCTTGGGCTCCGGCTTGGGGTCGGGCTTCGGCGCCTCGCACGCCGTGTCCGTCAGAGGGAGGGTGCCGCCGCGGTAGGAGTCCTTGGCCAGCCGGTGGCCGCGCCACGCCTCGACGCTGACCCGGTCACCGGGGCGCGCCGCAAGGTCGGTGTCGAACCTCGTGACCTTCTCCCCGTTGAGGTAGTAGTCCGCGCCCTTGGTCCAGCGGAAGCGCACCGTGTCCTTGGCGGTGCCGCAGTGGTCGGTGACGCTCGGCCGCTGCGCCGAGACGTACCGGTGCTGCGGGCGCGGACGCTCACACCGCGTGTCGGTCAGCTCGACGTCGCCGCCGCGATAGGCGCCCCGCCCGAGCCGGTAGCCCCGCCAGGTCTCCACCCGGATCTTCTCGCCCGGGCGCGCCGACAGGTCGGTGTCGAACGTCGTCACCTTGTCACCGTCGAGGTAGAAGTCGACGCCCTTGGTCCAGCGGAAGCGCACCGTGTCCTTGCGCACCCCGCACGGGTCGGAGAACGACGGCGCCGCCGGCCACACATTGCGCTCGCGCTTGCGCGCGCACGGGTTGTCGATCGTGAAACGCCGCTCGCCGTGGCGCGAGATGACGGTGACGCGGACCTTCTCCGAGCGCGTGCGCACCGTCGCCGTGCTGCCCGGCCTGCTGCGCTCCACCCGGACCTTCACGCGCCGCGACGTCGCCTTGACGACCACGACGCCCCGCTCGCACGAGGCCTTGAATCCCGGATCCGACGGACGCCCCTGCGGCGCCGCCTGGGCCGACCCGGCGGCTGCGACCAGGCCGGACATCACGAGACCGGCCGTCGCGACGACCGACAGCCCCCGCCCCCACGCCCGACCCGTCCCCTTGGCATGACTGTGCATACTGACCCTCCTCATCGAGGGGGGCGGTCGACCTACCCCTGTGTCGATCGACCGCTGTGTGTCCCCGAGAGGGACGCTATGGCCACGCGGGGCGCGAGCAGCTCACAGCACCATCACAATTCGTGCCGGGCCGGGCGGTGGGAGTCGATCCCCGCCGCCCGGCCCGTCGTCACGAGACCGGGCCGGTGGCCCCGGCCGGCCGTGCGTCAGCTGACGGAGTCGGCGTTCTCGGGCAGGTGCCCGGTCGACTTCGCGTAGTACTGCGTCCACTTGCGGGTCATCATGAGCCGCGCGAGCGCGATGACGGCGCCGGAGGCCAGAGCCCACGCGACGGCCTCCCACATCTCGGTCTCCGGATCCTCGGGGTTGGCGGGCGGGTCGTCGTGCATGACGAGCTTCCAGCCGGTCGTCGCGACCTGCTTGGCGGCGATGCCGGCCGCGACGGCCAGGCCCGTGCCCAGCAGCTTGAACACCTTGTCGCCCATCAGGGCCTCCTTGTGAACGCGGTGACGATTGAACGCGGTGACGATTGCTCGGGTCGAGTCTGCCAGCGCCCACCGCCGCGGGCGACCACAGCCCCCAGCCCGCCGTGTCCCACCGGCTCGCGGGCGCCGGCAGCCGGGGGTCGTGGTTGTCGCCGCGACGCCGAGCCGGGAGCGCGGCGCCGAGCGGTGGGGGAGGTGCGAGCGTGGCCCGGACGCGTCACACGGGCGGTGCTACGGTCGTGGCACACACGACAGGGGAGCGCACGAGCGCTGAGAGTGCGGGCGACCGCAGACCCTCGCACCTGATCCGGTTCGCACCGGCGTAGGGAGTCGGGACCATCTCGGGGTGTCGCCATGACACCTCCCCCCGAGGCATCCGGAGCGATCCGCATCGACCACGGGAGTACGTCATGACACGCACCGAGCCCGAGAGTCCCGCCCGGCGCGGGGGCTCCGCAGACATCCCCGCCACCGGGCGTCCCGGCGCCTGGCGGGGCATCGACTTCGTCACCCTCGCGGTGCTGGCCGTCGCCTTCGGCGTCGTCTTCTGGGGGTGGGACGTCTTCCTGTATCCCCTGGTCATCGCCGGGTTGGCGTTCCCGCCCGCGCAGAGCCTGACGCTGGGGGTGTGGCTGCTGCCGGCGGTCGTCGGCGGCCTCATCGTGCGCCGACCGGGAGCGGCCCTCTTCACCGAACTCATCGCCGCCAACGTCGAGATGCTGCTCGGCAACCAGTGGGGCCCCCTCGTCCTGGTCTCCGGCGTGCTCCAGGGGCTCGGTGTCGAGCTGGCGCTCGCGGCGTTCCGGTGGCGGCGCTTCGGGCTGGGCGTCGCGGTGCTGGGCGGCGCGCTCGCCGCGACCCTCGAGCTGGTCCTCTACGAATGGTGGTTCTACCAGGCCGAGTTCGCCTTCGGATGGAAGCTGCTCGCCCTCGGCTTCGCGATCGTCTCCGGGGTCGTCGTCGCCGGCCTCGGCGGCTGGGCCCTCGTGCGGGCGCTCGCCGGCACCGGCGCCCTCGACGCCTTCCCGCCCGG
>JAVTVZ010000242.1:0-3766 GCA_032229625.1 Dermatophilaceae bacterium
GATCGCCGGTGTGAGTGCCGGGTGCGATCGCCGGGTGTGATCGCGGTCGGGCGGCGTCAGCGCGGCACGAAGGGGAAGATCGGCAGCGCCTGCGGATGGTGGGCGTGGACGATGACGAGGAAGACGATCGCGTCGAAGAGCAGGTGCACGACGACGACATACAGGAGTTGCTTGGTCCAGGAGAAGATCACCGCCTGGATGAGCGCGAAGGGGATCGTCAGGAACGGCCCCCACGCCTGATAGCCCAGCTCCCACAGGAACGAGACGAAGATCGTCGCCTGCAGGACGTTCGCCACCGGGCGGCTGAAATGCCGCATGAGCAGGACGTAGCAGGTGCAGATGAAGAAGAGCTCGTCCCAGAGGCCGACGGCGTTGACGCCGACGAAGAGCCGCGCGATCTCGTGCCACTGCGTCACCGCGGGCCAGTTGCGATAGACCCCCGAGGTCAGGAAGTAGAACGGCAGGATCAGGTAGGCCGCGCCGATGACGACGACGAGATAGACCCACTGCCGGCGCGTCCACCGCCCCACACCCCAGGGGAACGTGATCGCGTGCTCCCGATACACCCACCGCGAGATCGCGTAGGGGATGAGCACGGCCCCGCTGAGCGCGACGCTGAACCGCGCGATCCCGGCCGGGGAGATGTCGGCGTGCAGGGAGATGAGGCTGATGAAGCTCAGCGCGAGCGCGATGAGCAGCAGGTCCGGGCCCAGGCGGCGCGAGCGGCCGAGCCGATCGGTGGCGAAGCCGCCGGCGACCCCGGCGACGAGGCACGCGTAGCCCGGCGCGTCGGACATCACCCAGAAGAGGAAGACCGCCGCCACCGAGACCAGGGCCGCGGGCAGCAACGCGACGGGATGGGTGCTCGTGCCGTGCGCCGCGATCCTCATCGCCTCACCCTACGAGGGCGCGTCGCCGCACCCTACGAGGCGGCGCGCGGGTCGGCCGACACCTCGGCGGGGCAGCGCCACACGTCGCCGGGCAGGTCGCCGGGCAGATGGCGGTTGCCCACGCCGACGAAGCCGGGGTCGGCGACACCGGCGCGGCGCTGGGCCTCGTAGTCGCGCAGCGCGCCGACGACCCAGCGGCCCAGCGCGAGCAGGCCGACGAGGTTGACGACGGTGATGAGCGCCATCGCGGTGTCCATGACGACCCAGACGGTGCGCAGTGCCAGGACCGACCCGATGCCGGTCGTCACCACGGTGCACGCCGCGAGCGCGTGGAGGCGGGTGGGCCGGCCGCGCAGGAAGTCGAGGTTGACCTGGGCGTAGGCGAACGCTCCCAGGATCGAGGAGAAGCCGAAGAAGAAGATCATGACCGTCATCGGCCACACCATCGGCGCCCCGAGCTGATCGGCGACGGCCTGCGTCGTCAGGGTGCCGGCGGCCTCGCGCGTCGTCTGCCCGGGCACGTAGAGCGGCGCGCCAGCGGACAGGATGATGACGGCCGTCGCCGTGCACACGAGCATCGAGTCGACGAAGACGCCGAGCGACTGGATGAAGCCCTGCTGCACGGGGTGCCGCACGGTCGCCGTGGCGGCGGCGTTGGGGTTGGTGCCCATGCCGGCCTCGTTGGTGAAGAGCCCGCGCTGGGCGCCGTTGAGCATCGCCGCGACGACGCCGCCGCCGAGCCCGGCCAGGCCCGCGCGCAGCCCGAACGCGCCGGCGACGATGTCCCCCAGGTAGCCCGGCACGCTCGTCAGGTGGGTCAGGACGATCGCGGTGGCGATCCCGATGTAGCCCAGCGCCATGACCGGCGTGAGCACCTCCGCGGCGCGGGCGACCCCGCGGACCCCGCCGACGACGATGAGCGCGACGAGCGCCATGAGCACGAGCCCGGTCGCCCACGTCGGCACCCCGTGCCCCGCGTCCAGGGCCACGGCGATCGTGTTGGCCTGGACCATCGGCATCGCCACGACCATCGCGAGGATGAGCAGCACCGCGAAGAGCACGCCCCAGGCCCGCGAGCGCAGCCCGCTCGTCAGGTAGTAGGCCGGCCCACCGCGGTACGTGCCGTCCGGCCAGCGCACCTTGAAGAGCTGCGCGAGCGTCGCCTCCGCGAAGGACGTCGCCATCCCGACCGCCGCGACGACCCACATCCAGAAGACCGCGCCCGGCCCGCCGAGCACGACGGCCAGCGCGACGCCGGTGATGTTGCCGATGCCGATGCGCGTCGCCATGCCGATCGCGAAGGCCTGGAAACTGGAGATCCCGCCGTCGGCGCCGCGCCGCGACCCCAGGCTCGTGCGCAGCATCGCCGCGACGTGCCGCACCTGCACCCCGCGGGTCAGCAAAGTCAGCAGGCACCCCACCGCGAGGAGCAACCCGACGAGGACGTAGGTGTACAGCCGCCCGTTGAACGCGTCGAGGGCGGCGGTCAGCGAGGCCGTGAGCGAGGTGAGGGAGTCGAGCACCCACACACGGTAGTCGTGGACGCGGCCCGGCCCCGGGGTGCCCGCAGGCTCGGCGAGACGCCGAGGCGAGGCAACGGACTTGGAGCACAGCGCGATCGGTCGATAGGAGCGACGTGCACTCCTTCGTTCGCCGGCCCGAGTGGATGATCGCGCGCCCGCACGCGTCCGCCGGGCCCGGCGGGGCGCCCGGACCGACGTCGTGAGCGCGGCCGCCCGCGGTCGCGCCGACCGCTCGCCGCCGTCGGACCCGGAGCTGGCTTTGTGGATCGCCGCCGAGGCGCAGGCGGCACGGGCCAACCCGGCGCGAGTGCTGCTCATCCGCCGGGCCGCCGGCGTCCTCGGGGCGCTCCTGGCCGCCATGGGCGTCCTCGTGTGCGTCGGCTGGTCGATCGGCAGCACCGTCCTGACCGGCGTCGCGCCCGGCCTGGCGACGATGAAGTGGTGGGCGGCGGCGTGTTTCGTCGGGCTCGGCGTCGGGATCGCCGTGCCGACCGTGCGCGACACCCCGGTCGCCCGCCGCATCGCCCTCGGGCTCGGTGTCGCCGTCGCGCTCCTGGGGCTGTCGTTCCTGTTCGAGCACCTCACCGGCCGGGACCTGGGCCACGACAACATCTGGGGCCTGGACGCGGCCGCCGTCCATCCCGGGCGGATGGCCGAGACGACCGCGGTGTCCCTGGTGCTGCTCGGCGTGAGCCTGGCGCTGCACAAGGTCGGCCGGATCGCCCTCGCACAGGTCCTGGCCACCATCCCGACCGCGCTCGGCTTCTTCGCCGTCCTCGGCTACGCCTTCGGGGTCTCGCCGCTGTATTCGACCGGCCGGCTCGCGAGCCTGGCGGCCCACACGGCCGTCGGGCTCATGATCGCCGGGCTGGCGATCCTCGGGCTGCGCTCCGACCGCGGCTACATGGCGATCGTCTCGAGCAACAGCGCCGGCGGGAGTCTGGCCCGCCGACTCATCCCCGCGGCGGTCCTGCTGCCCCCGGCACTGGGGTATGTCGCGCTGGTCCTGCTGCGGCACCGCACGATCGACGAGGGCTTCGCGCTGGCCATGGTGGCGACGGCCGTGAGCGTGCTCGGCACCGGCGCCGTCTGGGTGCAGGCGCGCCGACTGAGCACGGTCGACGTGCAGCGGGCCGGGACCGCCGCCGCGCTGTGGCTCGTGCAGGTCGCGCAGGCGCAGCAGGCGGCGCTCGCCGTCGCCCTCGAGGACACCGTGCGGCGCACCGAGGCGATCCTCGACACCGCCCTCGACGCCTTCATCGGCCTGCGCGACGACGGGCGGATCACGTCGTGGAATCCGGCGGCCCAGCGCCTCTACGGCTGGACCGCCCAGGAGGCCCTCGGGACGCGCCT
>JAVTVZ010000243.1:0-2062 GCA_032229625.1 Dermatophilaceae bacterium
TGACCCGCACGTTCGTGGATCTGGGGGCGGCTCCGCCGTGCGAGGCGATCCTGTCGGCCGCGGATGCGGAGCGCGGCGAGAGCGCCTACCCGCTGCATGTGCGGATCTGCGAGGAATGCCTGCTCGTGCAGCTGCCGGAGGTCATCCCGGCGGAGGAGATCTTCACCGCCGACTACGCGTATTTCTCCTCGTTCTCCACGTCGTGGATCGAGCATGCACGCGTCTACAGCGCGGCGATGATCGAGCGGCTCGGGCTGGGCCCGGACAGTTTCGTCGTCGAGGTGGCGAGCAACGACGGCTATCTGCTGCGGCATTTCCGCGACGCCGGCATCCCGTGTCTGGGCATCGAGCCGACGGCCAACACGGCCGCGGCGGCCCGGGAGCAGGGCATCGAGACCGAGGTCGTCTTCCTCGGCGAGGCGACGGGCAGCGACATCGCGGGCCGGCACCGGCAGGCCGATCTCGTCGCCGCCAACAACGTGTATGCGCACGTGCCCGACCTCGCCGACTTCACCCGGGGCCTGGCCGCGCTGCTCGCCCCGACGGGCACCCTGACGATGGAATTCCCGCACCTGATGCGGCTCATCGACGAGCGGCAGTACGACACGATCTACCACGAGCATTTCCAGTACTACACGCTGCTGACGGCTCAGCGCGCCGTCGCCCTGGGGGGCCTGCGGATCGTCGACGTCGAGGAGCTGAGCACCCACGGCGGGTCGCTGCGCATCTACGCCCAGCACGAGGCCGCCGCCGGTGCGCCGAGCGCCGCGGTCACCGACCTGCTCGCCCGCGAGGAGGCCGCGGGGCTGCACTCCGTCGACGGGCACGCCGGCTTCGAAGACGCCGTCCGCGGCGTCAAGCGTGACCTGCTGCGCTTCCTGCTCGACGCGCAGGAGCAGGGCAAGCGGGTCGTCGGCTACGGCGCCCCCGGCAAGGGCAACACGCTGCTCAACCACTGCGGCATCCGCCCCGACCTGCTCGAATTCACGGTCGACCGCAACCCCCACAAGCACGGCAAGTTCCTGCCCGGCAGCCGCATCCCCGTCCTGGCCCCCGAGGCCATCGAGGAGGCGAAGCCCGACTACGTGCTCGTGCTGCCGTGGAACCTGCGCGCCGAGATCTCCGCGCAGCTGACCGACGTCGCCGAGTGGGGCGGCAAGCTCGTCTTCGCGATCCCGTCGCTGCAGGTCGTCGATCCCGGCGCGACCGACGGCCCGGGGGCCGCGCGATGAAGGTCGTGCTCTTCTGCGGCGGCTACGGCATGCGCATGCGCGACGGCGTCGACGACGTGCCCAAGCCCATGGCGATGGTCGGTGACCGGCCGCTCATCTGGCACGTCATGCGCTACTACGCGCACTTCGGCCACACCGAGTTCATCCTCGCGATGGGCTATGGCGCGCGGCACATCGCCCGCTACTTCCTGGACTACCAGGAGATGCACTCCAACGACTTCGTCATCGACGCCGGCGTCGCGACCCCGCTGCAGACCGACATCGCGGACTGGCGGATCACCTTCGTGCACACCGGGATCGAGACGCCGATCGGGGAGCGGCTGCGCCGGGTGCGCGAGCACCTGGGCGACGACGACTACTTCATGGCCAACTACGCCGACGTGCTGACCGACGCCCCGCTGGACGACGTCGTCGCCCGCTTCGAGGCCTCCGACGCGCTCGCGAGCCTGCTCGCGGTGCCGCCGCAGTCGGCCTTCCACGTCGTCGACACCGACGAGCGCGGCTACGTCAGCGACATCCACTCCGTCGCGACGATGCGGGTCCGCGAGAACGGCGGGTATTTCGTGATGCGCCGTGAGCTGCTCGACCACATCGAGCCCGGCAAGGACCTCGTCGCCGACGTGCTCACGGGCCTGGCCCACGAGGGCCGCGTGCTCGCCTACCCCTACGACGGCTTCTGGATGCCCGCCGACACCGTCAAGGAGCGCGTCGTGCTCGACCGCCTCGCCCACGCTGGCGAGGGCCCGTGGGAGCTGTGGCGCAACGGCCGCCACGAGAGCGAGGGGCTCATCGCCGGGGCCGCCGTGCCCACCGCCGCGATCCACGCCGCG
>JAVTVZ010000243.1:2162-5196 GCA_032229625.1 Dermatophilaceae bacterium
GCGGCGATCGGGCCTGCGGGCACGTCCGCCGACGAGCCGCTCTCGGGGCGCTGACATGCTCGAGATGCTCCTGCCCGACGTCGGGCGCCCGCTGCGGGTGCTGCTGCTCGGCGCCCACTGCGACGACATCGAGATCGGCGCGGGCGCGACGATCGCGGCCCTCGCCGCCGCGCGCCCCGACACCGACTTCACGGCCGTCGTGCTGACCTCCGTGCCGCAGCGCGCCGCCGAGTCGCGCGCCTGCCTCACCGCGCTCACCGCGCCCGCGCACATCGACATCACCGTCCACGACCTGCCCGACACCCGGCTGCCCGCGCACTTCGACGCCGTCAAGGACGTGCTCGCCGACCTCTCGCGCCGCCCGTGGGACCTCGTGCTCACCCACCAGCGCCACGACGCGCACCAGGACCACCGGATGCTCGGCGAGTTCGCGCCGACGGCGTTCCGCGACCACCTCGTCTGGCAGTTCGAGATCCCCAAGTGGGACGGCGACCTCGGCACCTCCCGGCCGAGCGTCTACGTGCCGCTGACCCGCGCCGACATCGACGCCAAGTGGGCCACGCTCGACGAGCACTACGTCAGCCAGCGCGGCAAGGACTGGTGGGACGCCGAGACGTTCTCCGCCCTCGCGCGGCTGCGCGGGATGGAGTGTCGCGCGCCGTATGCCGAAGCGTTCCGCGTCGAGAAGCTGACCATCGCCCTCGGCGCCACGACACCGGCCGCACTGCCCACGACCGCGACGACCGCAACCGCGCCGTCCACGACCGTGACCGCCACAGCCGCGCCGACCGCACGCACGACCCCGGGAGAGCAGCCGTGACCGACGCCCCGGCCCCCGCCACGCACGCCGCCGCGCACCCCGCCGCCACGCCGGTCACCGCGTGCCGCGGCTGCGGCTCCACCGACCTGACGCGCGTGCTCGACCTCGGCGCACAGTCGGCGTGCGACCACTTCCCACCCGCCGACGACCCCGGCCCCGACCCGCGCTGGCCGCTGGGACTCGTGCTGTGCGGCAGCTGCGCGCTGCTGCAGCTCGACCACGACTCCCCCGCGCCGGAGGAGCCGCTCGCGGTCGAATCGGCCACCCTGCAGCGGCACGCCGTCGAGGTCGTCGACCGGCTCCTGACGCGGCTCGACCTGCCCGCGGGCTTCGCCTACCGCGAATTCGCGAGCCACCACGGCGGCGCCTGGGACGCCGCCCTGGCCGCGGCCGGCGGCCGGGCTGTGGCCGCCGACGCCGCGCTCGTCATCGACAACCAGTCGATCATCCACGCCGAGGACCTCGAGCCGCAGCTCGCGCAGCGGGCCGCCGCCCTGGCCGACGACGGGCTGCTCGTCATCGAGTTCCACCACGCGCTACGCCAACTCCTCGACGCGCAGTTCGACACCGTGCGCCACGGCCACCCGCTCTACTTCTCCCTGCACTCCTGGGCCGCGGCCTGCGAGCGGCACGGACTGCGCGTCGTCGACGCCTGGGCCGAGGACGTCTTCGGCGGCTGCCTCGTCGTCGTCGCCCGCCGCGCCACGGCCGAGCCCCGCGAGCAGGAAGGCACGCCGAGCACCGCGGACACAGCGGACACGCCGGACACAGCGGCCACGCCGACGACCGGCCCGAGCGCCGCGGTCGAGGAGATCCTCGCCGCCGAGCGGGCGGCCGACGCCGCGGACCCGGCGGGCTACGCCGCCCTGGCCGAGCACATGGCCGCGACGATCGCGCAGCTGCGCGCCCACCTGGCCCAGGCACGCGCGCAGGGTCGGCGCGTCGCCGCCTACGGCGCCGGGTCGAAGGCCGTGACGTTCCTCGGGGTCGCGGGTCTGGACTGCGGCGACCTCGCGTGCGTCGCCGACCTCGCGCCCGGCAAGCACGGCCGCCGCGTGCCCGGCACCGACATCCCGATCGTCTCCCCCGCCGACCTCGTCGCCGCCGCCCCCGACGACGTCGTCATCCTCACGTGGGACATCGCCGCCGAGGTCGTCGCGCAGCTGCGCGCCGCCGGCCTGCACGCGCGGTATATCGTGCCGATGCCCGCCCTGCGCGACGTCGGCTGACCGACCCGGGCCGACCGACCCGACCTGCCCACCGACGGACCGACCGACCGACCCGAGCCGACCGACCCGAGCCGACCGACGCGAGCCGCCTGCGGCTCAGGCCTTCGTGCGGAAGACCGGCTTGACGCTCGGCCCGCCGAGGTAGGGTGTCGGGTCGCCGGCCTCGAGCGCGGCGGCATAGACCGGCACGGCAGCGCGGACGGCGGCGGCGGTCGTCTCGACGTCTGCCTCGTCGAGGGCCGCGCTGACGACGAAGCTGGGGCCGAGCACCCCGTGCCGGATGAGCTCGCGCATGAAGAGCGTCCGATACGGCTGCGAGGGAGCGCCGTCCGGGCCGAGGGTGGCGAAGACGAGGTTGCAGTCCCGGCCCCGCACCTGCACGTGGTCGCCCATCCCGGCGTCGGCGACGACCTCCTCGACCGCGGCCCGCACCTGCGCCCCGACCGCCATGAGCCGGGCCGCGACGTCCTCCTCGCGGTGCGCCTCGATCGTCGCGCGCAGCGCCGCGAGCCCGACGCTCTCCGCGCCGTGCGTCGTCGAGAGCAGGAAGACCCGGTCGGCGTCCGTCGCCAGGCCGCCGAGCTCCATGAGGTCACGCCGCCCGGCCAGCGCCGACACCGAATACCCGTTGCCGATGGCCTTGCCGAAGGTCGCCAGGTCCGGCACGACACCGTGCAGGCTGTGCGCCCCACCGAGCGCCCACCGAAACCCCGTGATCATCTCGTCGAAGACGACGACCGCGCCCCTGGCGTGCGCCAGCTCGACCAGGCCCGCCAGATACCCCGGCGGCGGCGTCGCGCCCCCGGCCTCGACCTCGAGGAAGACCGCGGCGATCCGCTCGTCGTAGAGGTCGAACATCGTCGCCAGCGCCCCCAGATCCCCGTAGGGGAAGCTCACCGTCAGCTCCCGCGTGGCGCCGGGGATGCCCGCCGCCATCGGCGTCGTCCCGATGAACCAGTCGTCGGTGGAGAAGAACGGCTGGTCA
>JAVTVZ010000243.1:5296-15037 GCA_032229625.1 Dermatophilaceae bacterium
TCAGGAGCGGGGGCGCACGCCGCGCAGGAAGTCCTCCATGTCGGCGGACGTGACGGCGCAGGCGTGCGCGGCCAGCACGGCCTCGCGACCGGCGGCGCCGAGCCGGCGGCGCAGGGCCTCGTCGTCGGCGAGCCACGCGATGGCGTCGGCGATCTCGTCGGCGCGCCCCGCCGAGACGACCCGGCCCATGTCGCCGTCGACGACGAGCTCGGCGATGCCCGCGATCCGCGTCGTCACGATCGGCAGGCCCGTGGCCATCGCCTCCATGATGACGACGGGCAGCCCCTCGGCGAAGCTCGGCAGCACGAAGACGTCGGCCCATCGATACTGCTCCGGCAGCGCGTCCTGACCGATCGGGCCGGTGAAGTCGACGACCTCGCTCAGCCCCAGCTGCGCGGCCTGCCGCTCCAGCGGCTCGCGCAGCGGGCCGGCGCCGACGACGCGCGCGACGACGTCGACACCCCGGGCGCGCAGGTCCGCGACCGCCTCGAGCAGGATCGGCCCGCCCTTCTCCGGCACGAGCCGCCCGACGTACAGCAGGCGCAGGGGGCCGGGCTCGCGGGCGGAATCGCTCGGGCTGTAGCGCGATTCGTCGACGCTCATGGCGACCTTGCCCAGGCGCGGCCACAGCGCCGGGTCCACCAGGCGCATGAGCTGGCTGCGGCAGAAGTCGGTGATCGCGGCGACCCCGTCGGCGTCGGCGACCTTGGCGGGCAGGTCGACCTTGTCGACCGCGGAGAATTCCGCCGGCCCGTGCACGCTCATCGACCAGCGCCACCCGGCGTCCGGGCCGTCGATGCGCCGCCCGATCTGCACGACCAGACGCGCGACGTCGGCGGCGACGTTGGAGAAGTGGACGTGCAGATGCCGGATCCCCGCGTCCTTCAACCACTGGTAGAGGATCGCGGCCTCCGCGAAATAGAACGTCTGCCACAGCCGCGCGCGGGCCGTCGTGTCGCCCGTGCGCAGCGCGCTGACCAGGGTCGCGCCCCACGCGGTCGGGGCGCTCGCGAGCAGCCCGGCGATGGCGGCGGCGCGGTGCAGCTGCCCGGCGCGCCCGGCGGTGCCGTCGAGCACGACCCGCGTCGCCGCCGCCTCCTGGCGCATCGTGCCCGAGATCAGCTGCTCGGGCGGGCACGGCCGCACGCTGTAGGTCCGCACGTCGACTCCGCGCTCGCGCAGCGCGAGGATCTCCCGCTCGATGAAGGCGTGCGAGATCGCCGGATACTGGCTGACCAGGTAGGCGACCCGCAGCGGCGCGGGCGTGGTGCCCGTCGCCTCGCTCGCGCGGGTGTCGTCGCTCGTCGCGTTCGGTGTGCTCGTCATGTCGTGGTCCCTCCCGTGGCCTGTGCCGGATGCCCCCGCCCGGCGGACGAATCGTGATGCTGCGCTCACCGCGTCGAGTCGTCGCGGTCCCACGCGGTCGTCGTGCCGCGCGCGCGCCGCCGCGCCTCGGCGATGACGCCGACGTAGACGAGCACGGACGGCAGCTTCTCCGGGCGCGTCAGCACGAGGCGGCGCAGCGCCGCCAGGGTCGAGCTGCCCGTGCCGCCGAAACGCTCGGCGACCGGCGACGCGGCGAGCTCGGCGTTGCCGCGGGCGACGCGGGTGCGGACCTTGACGAGGTTGCCCAGGTCGCGCGGCACCTGCACCTCGAACTCGCCGTCGACCGCGATGCGCTCGCCCGGGTCGAAGAGGTGCTGGATGAAGAGGTCGTCGGCGGCCAGCGGCGGGAATGCCCCGAAGCGCTCCCGGCCCGCGGCCGACACGCCGTAGACACCGAGCCCGACCAAGCCCTGCGTGACGTAGGGCACCTCGACGTAGGCGTCGTAGAAGCGCCGCACGCCCCAGCTGGCCCCGTCGGTCGCGAAGCGCACCCGCGGCGCCGCGACCCGCGGCTCGTCGGTCGTCAACGCGTCGATGAGGGCCTCGAGGGCGCCGTCGGCGAGGCGGATGTCGGCGTCGAGGAAGATGCGCGGCAGGGTGGTCGCGGCCGCGTCGCCGGCGTTGAGGGCCGCGACCTTCGAGGCCTGCGGCACCTCCAGCACCCGGACCCCCGGGAAGGACCGCGCGACCGCCACCGTGTCGTCCGTGCAGCCGTTGGCCGCGACGACGATCTCCAGCGGCCCCGGCGAGGACGGCGCGAGCAGCGCCTCCAGGCACCGGCCGATGACCTTGCCCTCGTTGTAGGCGGGGATGACGACGCTCGCGCGGTACGGGCCCGCGGGGGTCGTCGCCATGGCGTCCTCCTCGCCTCGTCGTTGGGCAGCATAGTCGCACAACAGGATTGGCGTCCGGCCTGATCGGCGCCGGCGAGTGCTGCGGGTAGGCTGCTCGGCGTGCGCATCCTGCTCGTGACCACCGGCTGCGACCCCACCGCGTGGAGCGAGCCGCTCGTCGCCTACCACTGGGCGAGTCGCCTGTCGCGCCGTCACGACGTCACGGTGCTGAACTACCGCCGCCGCGTCGAGCGGCCCGCCGCCGAATACCTGCCCGACGCCCGCGTCGTCGAATGGGTCGAGCCGCCGGGCCTCGAGCGCGTCGAGCGGCTCAACTCGATGGCCCGACCCGCCTACCCGATCTTCGTGCGTGAGGTGCGGCGCTGGCTGCGGCGGGCCGCGGCGGCCGGCGAGCGCTTCCACATCGGCTACCAGCCGGTGCCCGTCGCGCTGCGCTACCCCTCACCGCTGCAGGGCAGCGGACTGCCCTACGTGCTCGGCCCTCTCGGCGGCAGCCTGCCGGACCCGCCGGGCTTCGACGTCGAGGACACCTCGGCGTGGTTCGTGCGGCTGCGGCGCTTCGACTCCCTGCGGATCGCGCGCGACCCGTGGCTGCGGGCGACCTACTCCCAGGCCGAATGCGTCGTCGGGATCGCCGACTACGTGCGCGAGCTGCTCGCCGACGTGCCGCTGCGCGACTACACCTCGATCCCCGACACCGGGCTGGAGGCGCTGCCGCCGCCCGTCGACCGGGCCGGGCGGACCGGCCCGGTGCGGCTGCTCTTCGTCGGGCGGATCGTGCGCACCAAGGGCACCAGAGACGCGATCCGCGCGATGGCGTCGCTGCGTGACCTGCCGGTGGTGCTCGACGTCGTCGGCGACGGCTACGACGCGCCCGCGTGCGCCGCGCTCATCGAGGAGCTCGGGCTGTCGGACACCGTGACGATGCACGGGGTGCTGCCGCGGCCCGACGTCGACCGGCACTACCGCGAGGCCGACATCTTCGTCTTCCCCAGCTATCGCGAGCCCGGCGGCACCGTGACGTTCGAGGCGCTCGGCCAGGGGCTGCCGATGATCACCGCCGACCGCGGCGGCCCGGCGACCGCCGTCGACGAGACGTGCGGCCTGAAGGTCACCCCGACGAACCCGGCCGACTACGCCGAGCAGATCGCCGCCGCCGTCCGCCGGCTCGTCACCGACCCCGCGCTGCGGCTGCGCCTGGGCGCCGGAGCCCGCGCCCGCACCGCCGACATCGGCACGTGGGACCGCAAGGTCGAGGCGATGGAGCACGTCTTCCTGCGCTCCCTGGCCGCCGCGATGTCGCGACAGTGACCGCCCACGATCGACCCGACGGAAGGACCCTCGTGACGAGCGACACCGCCGCCCCCACCGCCCCCACCGCTCCACTGACCTCGCTGGCCCGACACTGGCTGCTCGCCGCGATCCTCGGCGTGCTCGGCCTCGCCGCCGGCATCGGACTCGGGCTCGCGCGCGACCCCGTCTACACCGCCGAGGTGCGCCTGGCCGTCGCCGTCGGCGACCCCAGCGCCTACGCGATCGCGGGCTTCCCGCTCGCGGCGCGCGACCTGGCCACCGACTACTCGCGCTGGGTGGAGAACGGGGTGGCCGACGGCAGCCTCGCCGGCGACGCGCAGGTGCACGTGGCGGCCTCGCCGATCCCCGAGACCGGGGTCGTGCGGATCGAGGGCACCTCCACGTCGCCCGAGGCCGCGCTCGCGGGCGCCACGAGCGTCGCCGACGCCCTGGCGACCCGGGTCGACGCGGCCTACGAGGAGCAGGGCGCCGACGAGGCGCTGCGCAAATACACGCAGGCCGCGCCGACGCTGGCCGCCGCCCAGGCCCGGACCCAGGTCGCCGAGGGCGCCTACTCCCGCGCCCTGGACACCGGCACCGCCGCGACCGTGCGCACGACGCGCGACGCGCTCGTCAAGGCCCGGACCGACGAGGCCCTGGCCCAGCTCGAGCGCGACGCCCAGGGCGAGCGCTATCGGCGCCTGTCCGCCCAGCCCGAGACGGTCAGCGGCCTGGACCAGGTCGCCGGCCCGACGATCACCGGCGACGACCGCAACGCCGTGCTGCAGCGCTACGGGGTGCTCGGGCTGGCGCTCGGCCTCGCCCTCGCGCTGCTCGTCGCGACGCTGCGCGACCGGCGCCGCGCCCGCGCCGCGACCCGCGTCACCGCACACTCTCCTGTGCCGTCGGATGCCTCCGGGCCGACGCTGCCGACCGGCGAGGCCGCCGCGTCCGCGCGGGGACGCACGGGCGGTCAGCCGCGGCAGCACGCGCCGGGCGAGACCGCCGCAGCCCCCGCCGACGCCGGATTCGCCGGCGACGCCGGCGAATCCGGCTGCGCGTGAGGCGGATCGCAGCGTGACGACGCACGTGCCGGGGCCGCGCACGCCGGAGGCGACACCGGCTGCCCCGCCCGACACGACCCCGGACCGCACACTACTGTGTGCGGACGGCGAGCCGACGGAGCGGCTGCGCGACGTGCCGGCCTACGTGTGGTGCTTCCTCGCGGCGCTCGTCTTCTCGATGTTCTCGGGGTATTCGGGTCGGCTCGGCTTCCCCATCGGCCCGGACCGGGTGCTGCTCGGCGGCGCCCTCGTGCTGCTCGCGCTCGACCCGCGCCGGCGCCGGCTGCGCGCCCACCCCGTCTACCTGCCGATGATCGCGCTCGTCGGCTGGACGGCGTGGTCGATGTCGTCACACGGGCTCGTCGGCGCCTACGACGCCGTCTTCGCGCTGCTCGACCGGATCGTCGTGCCGTTCCTGATGTTCGTCGTCGCGCCACTGGTCTTCGCGACCCCCCGGCGCCGCCGGCTGCTCGTGCAGACCCTCGTGCTCATCGGCCTCTATCTGGGGATCTCGGCGCTGCTGGAGACCTTCGGACCGCGCTCGCTCGTCTGGCCGTCGTATGTCGTCGACCCGAGCGTCGGCATCCACGCCGAGCGGGCCCGCGGGCCCTTCGTGTCGGCCGAGGCCGACGGCATGGTGCTCGGCATCGCGCTCGCGATGGCGCTGTGGCTGCAGGCGACGACCCGGCGAGTGGGGTGGCGTGTCGTCGCGCTCGCGTGCGCGGCGACGACCTCGATCGGGCTCGTGCTGACGCAGACCCGCTCGATCTGGGCCGCGGCGCCGCTGGCCCTGGCGTGTGTCGCCATCGGCCTGCCGGCCGTGCGGCGCCGCCTCGTGGTGCCGCTGGTCGGGGCGCTCGCGGCGTTCGCGCTGCTGCTCGCGGCCAACCCCGGCTTCGGTCAGCTCCTCCTGGACCGGCTGACGACGGAGCGCTCGGTCTACGACCGGCAGAACAGCAACGCCGCCGCGCTGCGGATCATCGAGGCGCAGCCGCTGACCGGTGTCGGCTGGACCCGCTTCATCGACGTCGGCTGGGACTGGGTGCGCCAGGCCCCGACCTACCCGATCACGATGGTCGAGCTCGAGGTGCACAACGTCTTCCTGTCCCGCGGCGCCGAGACCGGCATCCCCGGCATGGCGCTGTGGATCCTGTGCGCGCTGCTCGGCCCGGCCGCGGCGCTCCTGCACCGGCCGCGCGTGCCCGGCGAGCCCGGGCCGGCGCGCGACGCCGCGCTCGAGCGGCTCGGCTGGTGGGCGATGCTCATGGTCGCCTTCTGGTTCTGGCTGCTGCCCTCGCTGACCAGCCCGAATTCCTACCCGCTGCCCAACAACCTGTTCTGGCTCATCGGCGGCATCCTCGCCGCGCCGGCGCTGCTGCACCCGATGACGCCACGGCCCGCCGCCGACTCCGTCGACTCCGACGACGCCGCCGCTTCCGACGACGCAGCCGCCGCGACCGGCGCCCCCACCCCCGACCGGGAGGCCTGATGCCCGTCCCCACCGCGCTCCTGCACGCCGCGCGCTTCGTGCGCCATGACCTCCTGCCGCGACACCGGCTGCGGCGGGCCTTCCCCACCGCACGCATCGGTGAGCGCGTGAAGTTCGGCGGCGACCTGAGCCGCTGCCGACTCGGCGACGGCGTGACGATCCTGGGGCCGAGCGTCCTCTACGTCACCGACGGCGGCGGCCTGGACCAGGCGCGGCTGCGCGTCGGCGACGGCACCTTCATCGGCGAGTTCGTCAACATCCGCGCCGGCGGCATGCCGATCGACATCGGCGCGAAATGCCTGATCTCCCAGCACATCACGATCGTCGGATCGCACCACGGCACCGCCGCGGGCACCCCCGTCGTCGACCAGCCGTGGCACGGCGAGGGCGTCGTCATCGGCGACGACGTGTGGGTCGGCGCGGGCAGCACGATCCTGTCCGGCGCGCGCATCGGCGACGGCGCGATCATCGCCGCCAACTCCGTCGTGCGCGGCGAGATCGCCCCCGGAGCGATCGTCGCCGGCGCACCGGCCCGGGTCGTCGGGCAGCGCCGGTAGGTCGGCCGGGGGCCCTCCCCCTCGCGCTCTCCGAGCCCGTCGGAGTCCCTGCGAGCCCCCTACGGGCCCTGCGAGGAGGCCGAGGGTGAGGCGCTCGCCTCCCCCGGCGGGGCGCCGTAGTCCTTCTCGATGATCTCCACCTTGTCCCAGGGGAATCCGGCCATGACGTTGTAGGGCTCGACGCCGCCGAGGATCTGCGGCCACGGGTCGACGCCGGTGCGCTGCTCCTCGTCCTGCCCGCTCTGGGTGATGACGGCGACCGCCCCTGAGGTGTCGACGACGAGGAAGCCGTAGGTCTGCGCGGCCCGCGCGATCGCGGTGCCCAGCGGGCTCATGCCGAGACTGTCGACGTCGATCGACGCCGGCAGCCGGATCCGCGAGCCGATGGGGATCGCGTGCGCGGAGGTGTCGCGGCCGTCGCTGCGGTTGGCGGGATAGGAGAAGTCGTCCTCGTGGGCGTTGTCGACGAGCACGAGGCTCATCGCGTGCTCGATGCGCAGCGCCCGCGCCTCGGCGAGCGTCACCATCGACCCGACCATCGGCAGCCCCGAGGCGGTCGCGCCGAAGGGCGGCGTGAAGCGACCGACGTTGGCCGACACGTCGTCGATGCGCCCGCCCCAGCAGGCCGCCCAGCCGCCGTCGGGCGTCTTGCTCGTCACCCAGAATTCCCACACCTGATCGGTGCTCGGCGAGACGATGCTCAGCGCCTTGTCGGTGCCGACGGCCGGTCGGGCGTCGGGCGGGATCGGCACGTCCAAGAACTGCTTGGCGCCGTCCAGCAGGCCCGCGGGCGTGTAGCCCTTGCGCTGGCAGTCGTCGAAGCGCACGTCGACCCGCGGGGTCGAGGCGTCGACGACATACATGCTCGCGTTGTACTGGTAGGAATTCAGCGCGGCGACGCCGTTGTAGTGGTCGGTCACCTGGCGTGCGAGCTTGGCGACCATCTGCGGGGAGTCGGCGGCCACGGGCGCGCTGCGGATGTCCTCGGTGAAGACGTTGTCGCCCGCGCCGAAGAAGCGTGACGGCGAGGCCTCGATCTGCGCCGCGTCGGGCGGGGGCGGGCCGGACGGGGTCGGCGCCGGGGTCGGGGTGAGCGCGCACGCCGCGAGCACGAGGCCACCGGCGACCAGGCCGGCCGCAGCGCGGGCGCGCCGCGCCGGCCGCGCCGGGCGGATCGGGCGGGTCGGACGCCCCGATCGGGTGGGTCGCGCAGCGGGCGCGGGCGGGACGTCCGGGCAGGCGTGGGCGGGCGGGCGGGATGGGGTCACGAGGTCACTCCCGTCGGGTGCAGGCGGCTGCGGGCGCAGCCGTCGTCGCGCGCCGCGAGTCGGTCAGCGCGTGAGCAGCGACCGGGCGGCGGAGAATCCGACGGTGCGCCACACATACAGTGCGGCGGCGGGCGCCGCACCGAGCCCGCAGGCCACCAGCCCCACCGGCCCGTGCGGGATCGTCGTGCCGATGAGGCGATCGACGGCGGCCACCACGACCAACGACGATACAGCGGCCAAAATCGTTGCGCCCCAGGGGATGTCGCCCCACGGCGCGGGCACGGTGGTCTCGAGGTCGCGGCTGGCGACCCGCACGAGATAGCCGGTGGCGATCAGCTGGGCCACGGCGGTCGCGACGACCGTGCCGACGACGCCGAAGGGGATGATGAGCGCGATCGTCAGCGCGATGTTCAGGACGAGGCTGATGAGCCCGTAGCGCAGCTGCGCGCCCGACTGCCCGAGCACGAGGCACCAGATGAGCGGGGTGAGCGCGAGCAGCCAGAAGAGGTGCCCGACGAGCAGGATCGACGCGACGACCCCGGGCAGCGTCGAGCCCAGGTCGAGCCAGGCGGTGACACCGAAATACGCCGCCGGTGCGCCGACGGCGATCCACCCGGTGACGGCGATGACCCAGAGCCGCTGCACCCGCACGAAATCGGGCACCGCCCCCGCCGCGCCGAGCTCCCCGACCGCGCGGCCGACGAGCGACTGGATCGGCACGTAGGCGTTGTAGGGCACCTGCCGCAGCTGCTGGGCGAAGGTCGCACCGGGCCCGAAATAGCCGATCGACGCCGGGGCGAGCTTGCCGACGATCATGAGGTCACCCTGCAGCCCGTAGGCGTTGATCATGCCCGAGACCTGCACCTTCCATGAGTAGGCGAAGAAGTCGACGAGCTCGCGCCAGCCGATGAAGCCGACGCCCGCCCACGTCAGGTAGCGCAGCGCCGGCGGCACGAAGAAGAGCGTGACCTGCACCTGCTGCAGCGCCAGCGTCCAGCCGATGCCGACGAGCCCCGCGCCGGTCTCGATCGTCACGACGAGCCCGACGGCGTAGATGACGTGCCCGACGAGCGTCGACACGCTCGTGATGACGAAGGAATTCTGCGCCCACAGCACGCTGGCGAAGAGCGAGCGCCACTGCGCGACCGCGAGCGTGATGAGCAGGACCCGGAAGAGGAAGACCGCGCCGTCGGGGTCCGCGTGGGTCGCGGGGAAGAAGCCGACGATCTGCGGCGCGACGGCGAAGGCGACGCCGCACACGACGAGCGCGCACACCCAGACGACCCCGGAGAGACTGACGAGCAGCCGCGTCGTCGCGACCCGGTCGCCGCGGCCGGCATACAGCGCGAAGTAGCGCCCGGCGCTGGGGCCGATGCCGCCGTCGAACGTGCTCATGAAGACCTGCAGCGCCGTGACCAGCAGGAAGACGCCATACAGCTCCAGGCCCAGGCCCGCGATGATGTAGGGGGTCAGGACGAGGTTGACGACCATCGGCGCGAGCTGGCTGACGGCCTGCCAGCCGGTGCCGGAGATGAGCGCCGCGCGCCGGGAGCGCGTCGGCGGCACGCCGGACTCCCCGACCGGTGAGTCCGGGCCGCCCGCGGGGTCCGGCGCCCCGGGCGTCACGTCCGGAGCGGCTGCTCGGATGTCGGTCGCTCGGCTGTCGGTGTCCTGGCTGTCGGCCCCGTCGGCCGCCGGCGCGCCGTGCCCGACCCGTCCGCCTCGCCCGCGCTCACTCATCGGCTCCACTCCCCCGTCCGGCGCGTGCGTCCGCGCGCCCCTTGGCATCGATAGGTCTGCGCGCTGCGCGGCGACCGGTCCGCCCCGGCC
>JAVTVZ010000243.1:15137-22572 GCA_032229625.1 Dermatophilaceae bacterium
CGCCCCTTGGCATCGATAGGTCTGCGCGCTGCGCGGCGACCGGTCCGCCCCGGCCATCGGTGCGCCGCCGGGCGTCGGTGCAGTGCCGGGCGTCGGTGCGGTGCCGGCGGCCTCTGTGCCCGCCACGGCGTCACCGGGCCCGGGCTGCGCGCGATCGGCGAGCACCCACCGGTCGGCCTCGGCGAGCACGTCCGGCCCGACCCCGGGCGGCAGCTTGCGCACGAAGGGCGCCCGCCACGGATCCCTCGGGTCGGCGTGCGCCCGCATGCCGGCGGCGTCGAGCAACGCCGGGTGCGCCCCGCCGGGCGGGAATAGCGCGGCGCTCGTGGCGTGCCCGAGCACCCGGAGGTCGGGCTCGGCCGCGATGAGCGAGGCCACGTAATGCTCGTCGGGGGTCCGCACGCTCCGGTAGAAGGCGACCGCCGCATCACCCGAGCCACCCGAGCCCGAGCCACCCGAGCCCGAGCCACCCGAGCCAGAGCCACCCGAACCGGAGGCGTCGTGCCGCGCGAGGACGCGGTCGGCGACCCGCGCCGACACGGTCGTCCACGCCGCGGCCTTGACCGGCGGCGGCACCGCGGGCGACCTCCGCCACGCGCCGACCGGGCCGAGCCGACCGGGCCGACCGAGCCGATCGAGCCGACCGAGCCACGATCGCGGCACGCCGATCCACCAGCGCGTGCCGAGGTCGTCGGGCACGGGATAGAGCTCCAGCACCCGGCGGGTCACCCGTCCCAGGCGCGCGCCGACGCCCTCGACGAGGCGCCGCGGCAGGCCGCGCAGCCACGGCGGCGAGTCGACGATCCACCACAGGTGTGTGTGATCGCGGGGCTGCGGCGCCATCGGCGCGAGCAACGCGTCGGCGCCGCTGGCGCGCACCTGCTGCTCCCACGCCGCGAGGTCGCGCACGGGGTAGTCCTGCCCGGAGACGACGCTGACGTGGTCGGCGTCGCTCGTGGCCCGCACGAATCGCCACGCCTCCAGGTGCATCTCGACGATCGACCACGCGCCCCACCGCACCGCGACGTCGCTGAGCAGGAGCCGCGCGCCGGTCGGTGCGAGGTCGGCGGCGGTGAGCAGGCCCGGCACGGCGGTGCGCACGACGAGGTCGGCACCCGGTGACAGCTCGCGGATGCGGGCCAGCAGCCGACGCACCCCTGGCGCGTCGGTGTGGCACAGCACCACGTAGCACCAGCGACCCGACTCCACGCGTAGAGCATACGAGGGGTTAACTGCATTGGTTCACAATGCAATTGGCGTCCGAGGCCAGGCTCGAGGCCGAGCCGACCGCCGAGCCGCGCCAGGACGACCTCCCGACCAGCAAGGAGCCGTGACCCCGCGATGACCCCCTCCCCGGCCCGGCCCGACGACGGCGTGACCCCGAGGGTCTCCGTCGTCATCCCCGCCTACCAGGCGCAGCGGCACCTCGGGGCGGCGGTGAGCAGTGCGCTGACGCAGACCTACCCCGACGTCGAGGTCGTCATCACCGACGACGGCTCCAGCGACGCGACCGGGGCCATCGCGGCCTCCTACGGCGATCTCGTGCGGGTCGTCACGCAGCCCAACGGCGGCCTGTCCGCGGCGCGCAACGCGGCGATCGCGCAGGCGAGCGGCGAGCTCATCGCGCTGCTCGACGCCGACGACATCCTCCTGCCCCCGTATGTCGAGGCCGCGGTCGACGCGTGGCGCGCGGCGCAACGGTCGCCGCGCGGCGCCGGCCCCACGGGCGACGAGGCCGCCGCGGGTGATGCGGACGCCGCGGAGGATGCGGACGCCGCGACCGACGCGGGCCGCACCTGGGTGAGCTGCGACGCCTACATCCTCTCGGACTCGGGCCTGCACCCGAATCGTCGTGTGCTGCTGGCGGATCGGCCGACCGGTGACGCGCAGCGGCAGGCGATCCTCGAGCGCAACTTCGTCACCGTGTTCAGCGTCTTCCCGCGGGCGATGTGGCGCGAGGTGGGCGGCTTCGACACCTCGATGGGCGTGTGCGAGGACTACGACTTCTGGGCGCGGGCGATCTTCGCGGGGTGGCGGGTCACCTACCAGCGCGAGGCGCAGGCGCTCTATCGGCGCAGCGCGGGCTCGCTGTCGACGCAGCGGGAGCGGATGTATCGCGGCGAGGAGCAGGTGCTCGCGCACGTCGACGAGCGCTTCGGGGCGCAGTTGAGCGACGCGGAGCGGGCGTTCCTCGACCTGCGCCGCGCGCACGGCTCGACCGAGAGCGTCATCGACGCCGGCGACGCGGCGCTGCGGGCCGGTGACCTGCGCGGTGCCGCCGCGCACCTGCGCACGGCGGCGCGCCTGGCCCCCGGCAACCGGCGGCTGCGACTCAAGGCGGCCGCCCTGGGCCTGGCACCGGCGCTGGGCGGCCTCTATCGGCGCCGGATGCGCGATCGCGACGCCCAGATGGGCGCCACCGACGCGCAGCGCTGAGGCGGGCCGGACCGGCACGGCGGGCAACGCGACGCCCGGTGACACCCCCGCTGGGGGCGTCACCGGGCGACGACGGCGCAGGTCAGCGCCTCACCGCTTGCCGTAGTCGACGGGCAGGGCCTGCAGGCGATCCCACGGGAAGCCCTCGAGCACCTTGTAGCTGGGCCCGCCGAGCAGCGAATCCCACGGGTCGACGCCGGTGAGCCGCTTGCGGTCGGTGCCGGCCTCGGTGATGACGGAGACGGCCCCGGCGGTGTCGCTGACGATGAAGCCGTGCTTCTGCGCGGCACGGGCGATCATCGCGCCCATCGGCGACAGGTGCAGCGAGTCGACGTCGACGGTGGGGTCGAGGCGTAGCCGCTGCCCGTGGCGCACGGTCGAGGTCGAGGAGGAGGTGCCGTCGGTGCGGTTGGCCGGCCAGGAGAAGGCACCGGAGCGGGAGTTGATGACCGCGAGATACATCGCGTGGTCGATGCTGCCGCGCTCGACCTCGTCGATGCCGATCATGCCGCCGGCCATCGACAGCCCGGCCGCCGAGGCGCCGTAGGGGTAGGCGAAGACGCCCTGGCCGCTGGAGACGTTGTCGATGCGACCGCCCCAGCAGGCCTGCCACTCACCGGCGCTGGTCTTGCGCACGACCCACAGCTCCCAGAGCTTGTCGGCGGCGGGGTCGTAGATCGTCAGCTGCGCGTCGGTGCCGACGGCGGGCACGGCGTGGTCGGGCACGGGCACGTCGACGAAGTGCTTCGCGCCGTCGAAGAGGCCGTTGGGCACGTAGCCCTTGCTCTGGCAGTCCCAGAAGCCGATGCGCTTCTTGGGCTGATTCGCGCCGACGCGGTAGAAGCCGACGTTGTAGTGGTAGGCGTTGACCGCGGCGACGCCGTTGTAGTTGTCGACGACCTGGCGGCGCAGGTCGGCGACGAGCGCGGCGGAGTCGGAGGCGACGGGGGCGGTGCGGAGGTCGGCGGTGTAGAAGCTCCCCGGGCCGAAGGCGACGGCCGGGCCGGAGCCGGTGAGGGCGCCGGGGTCGCTCGCGACCGGGGTCGTGGAGACGACCTCGATGGCGGCGATCACCGGCTGGTCGACGACCTTGGCGAAGGTGAGGTCGAGCTGCCCGTCGCGGACCGGCACGTCGAAGGTCAGGTCGTGGGCGGCGCCGCGCCCGACGGCGGCGTAGATGTCGACCGGGGCGCCGATGCGCGTGCCCTCGGCGCTGACGGTGAAGACGCGCTGGCCGGCCTTGGACCAGTACGGCTCGGCCATGAGCAGCCGCACCCGGTAGGTCGCGGGGGCGGGCACCGCGAGCCGGTAGCCGGGGGTGCCCGGCGCGCCGATCTGGTAGAGCACGTCGTCGTCGGTGCCGGCGATCGGCTGGCCGTCGAGGCCGCGGGCGACGGCGGACGTGCCCAGGGTCGCCGGGCGGGCCGCCCACGTGCGACCGGCCGAGTCGAGCACCGGGGTCGAGCGGGCCGTGATCCGCGAGGTGAAGATCTGCCCCGACGTGCCGCCCTCGGCGCCGTCGGGCGAGTCGGTCGGCTTCGGCGTCGGGGTCGGCTCCGGCGTCGGCGCGGCCGTGGGCGTCGCTGTGGGCGTGACCGTCGGGGTCGCCGTGGGGGTCGCCGTGGGGGTCGGCGTCGGCAGCGGGCCGGCGCCGACGACCTCGATCGCGGAGATCAGCGGCCGGTCGGCGATCGCGGTGAAGCCGAGGTCGAGCGTGCCGTCGGTCACCGGCACGTCGAAGGTCTTGTCGAGCGCGACGGCCTTGCCGGCCTCGGCGAAGATGTCGACCTTCGGCAGCGTCGTGGCGCCCTCGGCGCTGACGGAGAAGACGCGCTGACCGGCGCGGGTGGCCCAGTCCTCGGCCATGAGCAGCCGCACGCGATACATGCCCTGGCTGGGCACGGCGAGCGAATACGCCTTCAGGCCGGAGGCGTTCACCTGGTAGAGGGTGTCGTCATCGGTGCCGGCGATCGGCTTGCCGTCGAGCGACTTCATCGTGCCGGCGACGCCCATGGCGGTCGTGCCGGAGGTCCAGCGGTGGCCGTGGGTGTCGGTGACGGTGGCCCAGCGGGCGGTGACGCGGGACGTGAAGGGGGTGGTCGCGTTGCTCGGGTGGGCGGCCAGGACGAGGCCGGTGGTGGACATGGCGAGCGCCGACAGGCAGGCTGCGGCGACGCCTCGCAGGGCGTTCATGGTCGGGGGACTCCTCGATCGCGGGCGTCGGCGCGCGCCGACGCGGCGAGCCGGGCAGCCGCGCGGGCTGGGGGCCGGTCTCGCGGGGACAGGGCCGGGCGTCGACGTGCGGCGCCGGTGGCGGACGGTGATCGAGGGGGTCCGCGGTGCGAACGAGTGCGCCCAGGGCGCGACCGTGCGCGGGCACGGCACGTTCGGATGAGATCTGGGTGGGCGAGCCGGAGGCGGCGAGCCCCGGCTGACGCGGCCGCGCGGCGTGGGCCGCGGGCTCGGGTCTGCGCGGGCACGCAGGTCCGGCTCGCGGCGAGGCGCGCTCAGCAGTGGCGGTCGGGCGGAGCTGCTGGATCGGCGGCAGGTCGACGGCGCGTCAGCGGGCCGTACCTGGCGCCCCGGGTCGAGACGGCTAGCAGTCGGCGCCGCGCGTCCCGACGGGATCGTCGGGTGCGGCGAGCGGTGGCAGCGGCATCGACGGCGCGGCGGGCAGTGCGCGCCCGCGTCGGGTGGCAGCGTTCATCCGTGGGTGACCTTCCGTGGTGTGGACGCCGGACCTCCTGTCCGGCCACCCTCTCCATCGGCTGCCGGGCCCGCGTTCCAAGCCGGTCGTCCGGATTCGCAGGTGGACACCGGAAGTCACCGGGACAAGCCGCGCGCAGGCCCACGATCAGCGCAGATGCACGTGTCGTAGGACACAGGCGCCGGGACGTCCGGCCCTGGACATCCCGGGCGACACGCTCGAGGAGCCGGTGGCAGCTGCGTCGGCGCCACCGCCCGAGCGCCGCTTCAGTAGGCGCCGGGCCCGTTGACGACGGCGTTGACGGTGCGGAAGAGGATGTGCAGGTCGCCGACGGGCGACCAGTTGTCGACGTAGTGCAGGTCGAGGCGCAGCGACTCCTCCCACGACAGGTCGGAGCGGCCGCTGACCTGCCACAGGCCGGTCATGCCGGGCTTGACGCGCAGGCGACGCTGGGCGTCGGGCTCGTACTGGTCGACCTCGCGCGGCAGCGGCGGCCGCGGCCCGACGAGCGACATCTCGCCGCGCAGCACGTTGAAGAGCTGCGGCAGCTCGTCGAGGGAGTAGCGCCGCAGCACGCGCCCCGCGCGGGTGACGCGGGGGTCGTCGCGCATCTTGAAGAGCACGCCGTTGCCGTCGCTGCTCGCGGCGAGCTTGGCGAGGTGGGCCTCGGCGTCGACGACCATCGTGCGGAATTTCAGCATCGCGAAGGGCTCGCCGCGCACGCCGACGCGCTGCTGCCGGAAGAAGACGGGGCCGCCGTCACCGAGCCTGACGGCGAGCGCGATGACGAGCAGCGCCGGGGAGAGCGCGAGCACGAGGGCCGCGGCGAGGCAGCGGTCCATGAGCGATTTGGAGATGACGTGCACCCGCCCGGCGGCGGGCCGCTCGACGTGCAGCAGCGACAGATTCTGCGAGGGACGGATCGACAGGCGCGGGCCGGCGACGTCGAGCAGGCCCGGGGCGACGATGAGCTCGACGCCGCGGTCCTCCAGCGCCCACGTCAGGCGGCGCAACGCGGGCCCGGCGAGGTCGGGGTGCGAGGCGACGGCGACGACCTCGGCGTCGGAGATGTCGACGGCCTCGATCGCGCTCTGCGGGGAGCCGAGCACCGGCACTCCCCCGATGGTCGAGGCGCGCACGTCGGCGCCGTCGATGTCGCTGGCGCAGACAGCGACGGGCAGCAGCCCCTGGCCGGGGTCGGAGGCCAGGGAGTGGACGAGGGCCTGCGCGGAGTCGGCGCGCCCGACGACGACGGTGCGCTGCATGAGCAGGCCGTGGCGCCGGTGCGAGAGCAGCCAGCGGTGCAGCACGAGCCGCGTGACCAGCGAGCCGGTCACGAGCACGGTCATGACGACGATGAGGTAGAGGCGCGAGAGCCCCAGATCGGTCAGGTAGGCGACGATCGCGACCGCGGCGAGGATGACGAGGGCGGCCCGCGCCAGCGCCCGCAACTGGTGGCCGCTCGTGGCCAGGCGGCGGGTCGCGTATCCGTCGACGGCGGCGATCGTCGTCACCCAGACCAGCGCGGTCAGCGGCACCCCCAGCGCGTAGAGCGCGAAGACCGTCGGTGTCTGCGCCGTCTGGGTCGCCAGCCCCGCGAGGCCGGCGGTGAGCGCGACGAGCAGGTCGCACGGCACGAGCCGACGCAGGTAGCGCGAGTGCCAGGTGCGCGAGCCCGCGGAGCGCCCGGTGGCGCAACGCTCGTCGATGAAGGGCACGAGCATCGGCGACCAGAAACCGCGCGAGGCGGTCGCGCGGTGACGACCGGGCGGCGGCGCGACCGACCTGGCGGTCGATGACGCGGCGCCGTGAGGGGCAGACACGGACACGAAGAGACTCCTGCCGACGAGCCGGCCCCTGAAACCGGTGGAAATCGTAGGTTCCTCCCCAGGAACCCACTGAAACAGTCGTCCTGAACCCCTGTCCAGGACGGACTCGACCCTATCGCGGCGCCTGGTGCCACTCAAGCGAGACGGGCTTGTGATCCGCATCTCGGGACGCCCATAACGATCCCGTAAAGCGTTGACGCAGTAGGGGATTCGCTCACCGAGGCGCGGCGGGCGCCGTCGCTCGGGCGGCACCGTCGGCGGCTCCCGCGGGGCCGACGACACCCCGGTGAGGAGGACGTGACGCGGGCCTGTCGCGCGGATGTCCGGCGCGGCGTGACTGTCGCCTTACGCCCGGACTCCCCGGAGCGCCCGCGCTCAGTACGCCCCGGAGCGCCCGCGCTCAGTACTCGTCGGAGCGCCCGCGCTCAGTACGCCCCGGAGCCGCCGGTGACGGCGCGGAAGG
>JAVTVZ010000244.1:0-3733 GCA_032229625.1 Dermatophilaceae bacterium
CCGATGACGTGCACGTCCTCGGCGACGGCCGCCGCGACGATCTCGCGCGGCGTGAGCCGGATGCCCTGATAGACGACCTCGAAGCCCACGTCACGGGCGCGGACCGCGACCTGCTCGGCGCCGTTGCTGTGCCCGTCGAGGCCCGGCTTGCCGACGAGCAGCCGCAGCCGCCCGCCCAGCTCCTCGCCCGTGGCCTCGACGGCGGCCCGCACCGCGCGCATCCGCTCCTGGCTCGGGGTGTCCTCGCCGGCGCCGTCGGCGCTGCTCACCCGGCCCGAGACGCCCGTCGGCGCGCGATACTCCCCGAAGACCCCGCGCAGCGCCGTCGCCCACTCCCCCGTCGTCACACCGGCCCGCGCGCAGCGCACGGTCGCGGCCATGAGGTTGACGCCGGGGTCCTGCGCGCCGGCGACGAGCTCGGCCAGTGCCGCCGCCGCCTCCGCGGCCCGCTGGGGGTCGGCATCGCGCTCGGCCCGCCACCGCGCCACGGCCTGCCGCGCCGCGGCCTCGACGCCGGGGTCGACGCGGTGGATCGCGCCGTCGAGGTCGGCCGTCAGCGGGCTCGGCTCGGTCGTCGTGAACGCGTTGACCCCGACGACGATCTCGTCGCCGGACTCGATCCGGCGCCGCCGCCGGGCGTGGCTCGCGACGAGCTCGCCCTTGAGGAATCCGGACTCCACCGCCGCGACGGCCCCGCCCATCTGGGCGATCCGCTCCATGAGTTCCTTGGCGCCCGCGACGATCTGGGCGACCTTGGCCTCGACGACGACCGACCCGGTGAAGAGGTCGTCGTAGTCGAGCAGGTCCGACTCATACGCGAGCACCTGCTGCAGCCGCAGCGACCACTGCTGGTCCCAGGGCCGCGGCAGCCCGAGCGCCTCGTTCCACGCCGGCAGCTGCACGGCGCGCGCGCGGGCGTCCTTGCTCAGCGTCACGCCGAGCATCTCCAGGACGATCCGCTGCACGTTGTTCTCCGGCTGCGCCTCGGTCAGCCCGAGGGAGTTGACCTGCACGCCGTAGCGGAAGCGCCGCTGCGTGGGGTCGGTCACGCCGTACCGCTCCCGGGTGATCTCGTCCCACAGCGCGACGAACGCGCGCATCTTGCACATCTCCTCGACGAAGCGCACGCCGGCGTTGACGAAGAAGCTGATCCGGGCGACGACCTCGCCGAACTGCTCGGGGGGCACCTGCCCCGTCGCGCGCACGCCGTCGAGGATCTCGATGGCCGTCGCCATCGCGAACGCCACCTCCTGCACCGGGGTCGCGCCGGCCTCCTGCAGGTGGTAGCTGCAGATGTTCACCGGGTTCCACTTCGGCATCGCCCGCAGCGTGTAGGCGATCGTGTCGCTCGTCAGCCGCAGGCTCGGGGCCGGCGGGAAGACGTGCGTGCCGCGGGAGAGGTACTCCTTGATGATGTCGTTCTGCGTCGTGCCCGCCAGCGCCCGCACCGCGGCGTCCTGCTCGGCGTCGTCCGCCCCCGCCTGCGCGGCCTGCTCACGCGCGACCGCCTCGTAGAGGGCCAGCAGCCACATCGCCGGCGCGTTGATCGTCATCGACGTGTTCATCTGCGCCAGCGGGATGCCCGCGAAGAGCGCCCGCATGTCACCGATGTGCGAGACCGGCACCCCGACCTTGCCCACCTCGCCGCGGGCGAGCTCGTCGTCGGGGTCGTAGCCGGTCTGCGTCGGCAGGTCGAACGCCACCGACAGGCCGGTCTGCCCCTTGGCCAGATTGCGGCGATACAGCTCGTTGCTCGCCGCGGCGCTGGAGTGCCCGGCGTACGTTCGCATGACCCACGGCTTTGTGCGCTCACCCATACCTGCACGGTATCCCGCGCACCGCGTGCCTGCGGGGCGTCTCGCGCACTTCGCCGCGCCGCGTCGCCTGCCCAGCCGGTCACCCGCTCGGGCCGCCGTCCGTCGCCCGCCGCCACCCGCCGACCCGGCCCGCGCTCGGCGCGCGTCTGACACGATGCGGGCATGGTCAATCTCACCCGCATCTACACCCGCACCGGCGACGGTGGGCAGACCCACCTCGGCGACTTCACGCGCACGGCCAAGACCGACCCGCGCCTGAGCGCCTACGCCGACTCCAACGAGGCCAACGCCGCGATCGGTATCGCGATCGCCGCCGGCGCCCTGGCCCCCGACGTCGTCGCGACGCTGACCCGCGTGCAGAACGACCTCTTCGACGTCGGCGCCGACCTGTCCAACCCGCTGGCCCCCAGCTACGAGTTCCCGCCGCTGCGCGTCAAGCAGGAGTGGATCGAGCAGCTGGAGGCCGACTGCGACGCCTACAACGAGCGTCTCGAGAAGCTGCGCTCGTTCATCCTGCCCGGCGGCACGCCCGGCTCGGCCTACCTGCACCTGGCCTGCACGATCACCCGCCGCGCCGAGCGCTCGACGTGGGCGGCGATCGAGACCTACGGCACCGAGCCCGCCGAGCGCGGCGCGAGGCCACCGGGCGGGATCAACGCGCTCGCCGCGACCTACCTCAACCGGCTCAGCGATCTGCTCTTCATCCTCGCCCGGGTCGCCAACCTGGGCCCCGACGGCACCGGCGGCGACGTGCTGTGGCAGCCGGGCGGGGGCCGTGAGCAGCGGCAGACACGTGCCTCGACGGCGACGACCGAGGGGGACGGCGACGGTCCCTCGCAGTAGGTCTGTCGCACCGGCCCTGTCGTCGCAGCCCTGTCTTCGCAGCGCTGTCGCAGCAGCCGTGTCGCCGGGGGACGCATTCGGCGCGTCGCGGTCGGCGGGGCCATCGGCGTGCCGCGGCGCCCACGCCCCGCGCGGCTCAGGAGTCGAAGCGCTCAGGAGTCGAAGCGCTGATCCACCGGCGGCGCGGCCTCGAGCCAGGCCCGCACGGCCGTATACGCCCCCGAGGCGAGCTCGATCTCGAAGACGGCCGGCGCCGACGGGTCGTCGGCGGTGAACGACACCTGGACCGTCGAGGTGATCCCCAGGAGCGTCCCCCGCCCCGCGCTCTGGTCGGCGACGACCGAGTCGGCGACCTCCAGAGAGCGGCGGCGCCACACGTGCCGCGGCCGGGGCAACAGGCCGAAGAGCGGATACCACTCCAGCGTCTGCGCCGTCAGCGTGAGCAGCCCGCTGTGCCACCGGGCGCCGGGGACACGCAGGACGCACAGGATCGGCGCGGTCGTGCCGGCGATGAGTCGCCGCCGCACGAGCGTCACGATCGCGAAGACCACCGCCGCCAGGAGCAGGGCACCGGCGAGCAGCTCACTCGTCAGAAGGATCCCGTCCAGCATGTCCGTGTCGGTCGTTGTCGGTCGTTGCAGGTCGTCGCCGGTCGGCAGGGTCAGGCGCCGGACTCGATCGAGTCGGCCACGATCGTCACCCGGTCCTGATCGATGGACAGGAAGCCGCCGCCCACGGTGACCGCCTTGCCGCCGCCCTCACCGTCGATACGGACCTCTCCCTGGGCCAGCGCGGCGAGCATCGGGACGTGCCCGGGCAGGACACCGAAGTCGCCCTCGACCCCGCGCGCGCTCACCTGACGGGCCTGGCCCTCCCAGATCTTGCCGTTGGTCGCGACGAGTTCGACGTGCAGTTGGGCCACGAGATCCTCCTGAGGGGACGACTGAGGGGACGACTGGGGGACGACGGGAGAAGCGTCTTCCTGAGTCTAGCCACAGTCGCATATCGACCCGACCACCAACCGGGGATCCCCGGCGCTCCGCTCGCCGCGTGCGCCGGGGGCGCTGGGGGCG
>JAVTVZ010000245.1:0-22133 GCA_032229625.1 Dermatophilaceae bacterium
CCTGGCCAGGCGTACCTGACCGATCAGGATGTCCACCGGACGGGGTCAACCCCACCGGGGGATACGTTGGGGGCGATGAACGCCACCCCGGCCGACCGGCCCGCCCGCCCGACGCGCGCGCTGCGCTACGTCTTCGTCCACGCCCACCCCGACGACGAGACCCTCGCCACCGGCGTCGCGCTCGCGCACCTGAGCGCCGCCGGCCACGACGTGCACGTGCTGACCTGCACGTTGGGGGAGGAGGGCGAGGTCATCCCCGCCGAGCTCGCACACCTGGGCGCCGACGCCGACGACACCCTCGGGCCCTATCGGCGCGGCGAGCTGCGGGCCGCGATGGCGGCCCTGGGCGTGCGCGAGCACGTGCTCGGGGAGTCGGACGACCACCCGGTCGACGCGCGGTTCGCGCAGTATCGCGGCTCGGCCTACCGGGATTCGGGGATGGCGGACACGGCCGCCAACGCCGCGCCCGGCTCGTGGCTCGCCGCGGACGAGGCCACGGGGGTCGAGGCGATCCGGGCGCAGCTCGAGGCGCTCGCGCCCGATGTCGTCGTCACCTACGACGAGCACGGCGGCTACCTGCATCCGGACCACGTGACGACGCACCGCCGCACCCGGCTCGCCGTCGCCGCCCTGCCGGCCGACACCCGCCCCACCCTGTATGTCGTGCTCGTCCCCGCCGATGTCGCCGCCGCGCGCCGCACCGCGGTGCGCGACCTCGTGACCGCCCGATCCGGCGCGGGCGAGCGCGCGGGCGCCGCGGACGCGTCGCCGGGACCGGGCGCGCTGCCGCCACGGCTCGTCGTGCTCGGCGACGCCGACCCCTACCCGCCGTCGGTGGTCGACCCCGCCCGGGTGACCCACGAGATCGTCGGGTCACCCGGCGAGCTCGCCGCCCGCGACGAGGCACTGCGCGCACACCGCACGCAGGTGACGGTCCACGACGGCTTCTACACCCTGTCCAACGACATCGCGGCGCTGCTGCCCGACAGCGAGGGGTTCGCGCAGATCGACCCCGAGACCGGCGCGCTGCTCCCGGGGTCCGGCGCCGCGACCGACGGTGCAGCGGCCCGCGTGCGGGGCCTGCCCGGTGCCGCTGACGACGCCGGTGCCGCTGACGGCGGCGGCCCGTCGCGCGAGGACGGCGGCGGCCCGTCGCGCGAGCGGGACGGAGGGGTCGGGTGACGGCGGACTCGGGCGCGGTCGCGCCGGGGCCGGACCCGGACGCCTTCCGGCTGGCGATGGGCCGCTTCGCGACCGGCGTGACGGTCGTGACGACCGCCGTGGGCGGCCAGGAGCACGCGATGACGGCCAATTCCTTCACCTCGGTCTCGCTCGACCCGCTGCTCGTGCTCGTGTGCGTCGAGAGCGAATCGCGCTTCTGCGACGCGGTCCTGGAGGCCGGGGTGTGGGGCGTCAACGTGCTCGCCGGTGCCGCCCGGCGGCACGCGACGTGGCTGGCGACCCGCGGGCGCCCGCTGCACGGCCAGCTCGACCGCGTGCCCCACCACGCCGGAGCCCGCACGGGCGTGCCGCTGCTGACCTCGGCCCTGGCGACGCTGGAGTGCCGCACCCGCGACGTGCTGCCCGCCGGGGACCACCACGTGCTCGTCGCCGACGTGCTCGACGTCGAACTTGCCGAACACGCCGAGCCGGCTCTGCTGTATTACCGCGGTCGGTATCGCACTCTGGACTGACGGGGGGCGACGGGACGGGCGATGCCGCCTGCCCGCCGAGGTCGACCACGCCTCGCCGACACCCGGCGAGGCGGCACGGCGACCAGGACGCCATCGTCGACGGGGGTCGCGAGGAGGTGCGGGCCATGCCGGTCCAGGGACGACCCGCCCGTGCCCGCGACCAGGCGACCCGCGGCACCTCGACACACGGCACCTCGAGCCGCAGTCCCTCGTCCACCGGCACCTCGTCGACCGGCGCCTCGTCGACCGGCACCTCGTCGACCGGCGCCTCGTCGACCGGCGCCTCGTCGACCGGCACCTCGTCGACCGGCACCTCGACCCGCGGCACCTCGACCCGGGCCGGGACGACCCGCTCCCGGTCGGCGCGCGCCGCGTCCGCCCGGGGCGCGCCGACCTCTCCCACACCGATCCGCAACACCGTGGCGTTCCTCGCGCCGCTCGTGCTGCTCGCGGCGATCTACCTCGGGGTCGCCTGGCTCACGGGTCGTCAGCTGCCCGCCCAGGCCTCGGTCGAGGGGGTCGGCATCGGCGGCATGACTCCGGAGGCCGCGCGGGATCGCTTGTCCCGCAAGCTCGCCGACCTGACCGACGACCCGGTGACCGTCGACCTCGCCGGCACCGCCGCGGTGCTGCGGGCCGACCATCTCGGGCTGGGGCTCGACCTCGACGCGACGCTGGACGGCGCGACCGGATTCACCCTCGACCCCCGTGTCGTATGGTCCCGACTCAACGGCGGGGGGCCGCTGCCGCTGCGCAGCAGCATCGACACCGCGACCGCGACCGCCGCGCTGAGGCCCGCCCTGGCCCGTGTCGAGCGGCCCGTCACGCAGGCCGCGATCACGCTGTCCTCCGGACGGATCGAGACCGTGCGGCCCCGCGAGGGCCTGCGCGTCGACGTGCCGGCGACGCTGACGCTGCTGGCGCAGTCATGGCCCGCCCAACAGCGGGTCGTCGCGCCCGTGCGCCGCGAGCAGCCCCAGGTCGGGCCCGCCGCGCTCGACGCCGCCGTCTCGACGGTCGCCCGACCCGCGCTCGCCGCCCCCCTCGTCGTCGTGCTCGGGCGGCGGCCCACGACGCTGCCCATCGCCGAGGTCGCGCCCGCGCTGAGCATGGTCACCGAGGGCGGCACCCTCGCGTTGCGCGTCGACGGCGCCGCCCTGGCGCCCGTGCTGCGCGAGCGGGTGCCGGGCCTGGAGACCGAGCCGGTGGACGCGACCGTGCGACTCGTCTCCGGGGCCCCGCAGGTCGTGCCCGCGGTCCCCGGCACGCGCCTCGACGAGCGCGCCACCGCTGGACAGGTGCTCGCGGCGCTCACCGTGCCCCGCGCCGACAGTCCCAGCACCGGCCGCCCCCGCACCACCGACCGCGGGACCGGCGCCGCGAGCCCGTCCGGGGCCGGCGCAGAGGCCACCGGCGCCTCGACCCCCGAGCCGGGCGCGTCCGCGCGCCAGACCGTCGGCCGCGCCCCGACCCGCCGGGCCGGCATCGTCACCGCCGAGGTCGCCGCGCAGGTCGGCACGGCCGACGCGACCGCGTGGGGCGTGCAGCACCGCCTCGCGCAGGTCGCGGTGCCGACGTCGGTCGAGGGCCTGCCCGCCGCCGCGGAGCAGTCGGCCAACGTCGCCGCCGGTGCCCGCGCCCTCGCCGGCCAGGACGGTCGGCTGCTGCGGCCGGGGGAGTCGCTGACGCTGTCCTCGGTCCTCGGCGACCCCTCCGGCAGCTATGCCGACGCCCCCGAGCCCACCGGTGACCCGGCGCTCGATCCGTCCGCGGGCGTGATCCGCTGGCGGCCCGGCGGGGGTCTGTCCCAGCTCGCCGGTGCCCTGTATGCCGCCGGCTGGTCCGCCGGGGTCGACCTCGGCCCGCGGCGCACCCACCCGGTCCATCTGCCCGCCTATCCCGCGGGTCTCGACGCGGTCTACGCCTTCGGGGAGGCGGACGTGACCCTGACCAACCCGGGCCCGGGGGCGCTGCTCGTGGCCGCGAGCACGACCGACCGCGAGGTGACGGTGACGCTGTGGGGCCGCCGCGACACGGTCGTGCGGGAGCAGACCGGGCCGCGGCTCAACGTCGCCGCTCCCGGCCCCACCTCGGTCGTCGAGACCGACCCCGGCGGCAGCCTCAGCTGCGTCGACCAGCCGCTGTCGGCCACCGGATTCGACCTCGAGGTGCGACGCGAGGTCGTCCGCGGGCGCACGGCCCGTGCGCCGGAGAGCCAGGTCGTGCACTACGCTGCCCTCACGCCGCTCTCGTGCGTCGCGCCGCCCGCACCCAGCGGTGCCTGGATCGATCCGAACGCGACGGCGACTCCGGCACCCAGTCCGCCGTAGGCCCCGGACTGTCCCCGGTCGTGGGCTTGCGGGCATACTGGGGTCCACCATCGTGCCGTCCTTGGAGGAGGACCTCCCACCATGACTTACGTCATCGCCCAGCCCTGCGTCGACCTCAAGGACAAGGCCTGCATCGAGGAATGTCCGGTCGACTGCATCTACGAGGGTGAGCGATCGTTGTACATTCACCCCGACGAGTGCGTGGACTGCGGCGCCTGCGAGCCGGTCTGCCCCGTCGAGGCGATCTACTACGAGGACGACGTCCCCGAGGAGTGGGCCGACTACTACAAGGCGAACGTCGAGTTCTTCGACGACCTCGGCAGCCCCGGCGGCGCCGCCAAGCTCGGCCTGATCAACAAGGACCACCCGATCATCGCCGCGCTGCCGCCGCAGGAACACGACGAGTGAGTTCGACCTCCGGGCGGCCCGCGGGGTCGGCCCCGCGGGCGCTCCCGGAGTTCCCGTGGGACCGGCTGGCGCCGTACAAGGCGCAGGCCGCGTCACACCCCGACGGCATCGTCGACCTCTCGGTCGGCACGCCCGTCGACCCGACCCCGCCCGTCGTGCGGGAGGCGCTCATCGCGGCCGCCGACGCCCCCGGCTACCCGCAGACGTGGGGCACCCCGCGCCTGCGGGAGGCGGTGGCGGCCTGGTTCGCCCGGTGTCGCGGGGTGCCGGACGTGGACCCCGACGCGGTGCTCCCGACGATCGGCAGCAAGGAGTTCGTCGCCTGGCTCCCGTCGCTGCTGGGGATGGGCCCCGGCGACGTCGTCGGCTTTCCCCGGGTCGCCTACCCGACCTATGACGTGGGCGCGCGCCTGGCGGGCGCGACGCCCGTGGTCGTCGACGGGCTCGCCGCGTTCGGGCCGCCGACCCCCGCGACCACCCCGAAGCTGCTGTGGATCAACAGCCCCGGCAACCCGACGGGCAAGGTCCTCGGCGTCGATCACCTGCGCAAGGTCGTGGCCTGGGCTCGCCGGCACGGGGTCCTCGTCGCCTCCGACGAGTGCTACGCACCGCTGGACTGGCGCAGCGCCGACGAGCGCGACCCGGCTGACGACCCCGCCCACGGCACCCCGAGCATCCTCGACCCCCGCGTCTGCGGTGGCGACCACACCGGCCTTCTGTGCGTCTACTCGCTGTCCAAGCAGAGCAACCTCGCGGGCTACCGGGCGGCCTTCGTCGCCGGTGACCGCGCGCTCGTCGGGCAGCTGCTGGAGGTGCGCAAGCACGCGGGCATGATGATGCCGACGCCGGTGCAAGAGGCGATGACCGCGGCCCTGTCCGACGACTCCCACGTCGCCGCGCAGCGCGAGATCTATCGCCGCCGCCGCGAGATCCTGCTGCCCGCAGTGCAGTCCGCGGGTTGGCGCGTCGAGGACTCCCAGGCCGGGCTCTACCTGTGGTCCACCCGCGGTGACGACGCGTGGACGGATGTGGGCCATCTGGCGACGCTCGGTATTCTCGTGGCACCGGGTGTGTTCTACGGTCCCGACGGCCGCCGACACGTGCGGATCGCCCTGACCGCCCCCGACGAGAGGATCGCTGCCGCGGCCGACCGGCTCAGCCGGTGACCGCCGCGCGACTGGCCGGCCCCTGATCGCCGGCCCCTGGCTCCCCGCCGCGGGGACGCCCCATATGCGCACTCGATCACTCTGCGATTGAGATACCGTGCGGACAACGCTGCAAAGGTGCGGCGGCTCCGACCCTCGACGCCTCGCGGCGCCCCCGGTCGGGGCCACCTCCACGAAAGGAATCGACCTCCATGGCGAACGAAGCAACGCTGACGATCGGCGACAAGCAGGTGACCCTGCCGATCGTCACCTCGACCGAGGGCAACAACGGGGTCGACGTGTCGGCCCTGCTGAAGGAGAGCGGCGACACGACGTTCGATGTCGGCTTCGCCAATACTGCCCCCTGCAAGTCGGCGATCACCTACATCGACGGTGACGCGGGCATCCTGCGCTATCGCGGCTATCCCATCGAGCAGCTGGCCGAGAAGTCGACGTTCCTCGAGACGAGCTATCTCGTGCTGTACGGGGAGTTGCCGACCCGCGAGCAGCTCGAGACGTTCGAGCAGTCCATCAAGGAGTCGTCGCTGCTGGACGAGCGCATGCGCGACCTCTTCCGCTGCTTCCCGCGGCGCTCCCACCCGATGCCGGTGCTCTCCGCGGGCATCATGGCCGTCTCGACGTTCAACCCCAAGAGCACCGCGATCGACGACGCCGAGCAGATCGAGAACGCGACGATCACGCTGCTGGGCAAGGCCCCGACCTTCGCGGCCTACGCCTACAAGAACTCGCTGGGTCAGCCGCTGCTCTACCCCAAGGACGACCTCAGCTACATCGAGAATTTCCTGCGGCTCTCCTTCGGGCTGCCGACCGCGCAGTACGAGCCGGACCCCAAGGTCGTCGCCGCGCTCGACACCCTGCTCATCCTGCACGCCGACCACGAGCAGAACTGCTCGACGTCGACCGTGCGTCTCGTCGGCTCGAGCCAGGCCGACATGTATGCCTCGATCGCCTCCGGTGTCAACGCGCTGTCCGGCCCGTTGCACGGTGGCGCCAACCAGCAGGTCGTCGAGATGCTCGAGCGCATCCAGGCCGACGGCGGCGGCGTCGACAAGTTCGTCGAGCGGGTCAAGAAGCGCGAGGCGGGCGCCAAGCTCATGGGCTTCGGGCACCGCGTCTACAAGAATTACGACCCCCGCGCGGCGATCATCAAGAAGCACGCCGACGAGATCCTGCGCGACTACGAGCAGCAGGACGAGTTGCTCGACATCGCGATGCGCCTCGAAGAGATCGCGCTCAGCGACGACTACTTCAAGGAGCGTCGTCTCTACCCCAACGTCGACTTCTACACCGGCCTGCTCTACCAGGCCATCGGCTTCCCGACGACGATGTTCACCGTGCTCTTCGCGCTCGGGCGTCTCCCCGGGTGGATCGCGCAGTGGCGCGAGATGAATGCCGACCCGGCGACGAAGATCGGCCGCCCGCGCCAGATCTACATCGGCGAGACCGAGCGCGACTTCATCGACATCGACCAGCGCTGAGCGCGACCGCGACGCACCGGCGTCGCACTTCTGCGCCTCGACCTCGACGGGCGCCGGTGGAATCACTCCACCGGCGCCCGTTCGTCATCGGTCGAGGCGTCGGTCGAGGCGTCGGCCGCGTCGCGGTCGAGGCGTCGCCGGACGTGCCGGTCGCCGGAGGTGCCTGACGGTCAGCCGCCGGCGACGCGCACGACGACGGTCCGCACACCCGAGCCCGACCCGGCGTCGGCGACCCAGGTGCGCGCGGCGTCGTCGCGGCCGCGGGTCCACGTGCGCCCGGCGACCGAGACGGCGGCCGCATCCTGAGCCTGGGCGTGGGCCACGGACCAGGCCGCGACGGCCTGGGCCCCGCGCTCGGTGTCGGTGCGCACCTGCACCCGCCCCTGCGAGACCGTCGGGCGCACCCCGAATTCCTTGGCGAGGGCGGCCGCGACGGCGTCCGGGTCGCCCGGCGCCTCGCTCGGGTCGAGTCGGCACGTGACGTCGCCGACCCGCTGCCCCGAGAAGCCGTAGGCGATGGTCCTCGCCTCCTCCTCGTGCTTGGCGTAGGCCTCGGGGAAGCCGCTGCGCTGCACGTCCTGCGCCACCTGGGTCAGCGGCCGGGTCTGCCAGCCGCGCACCCTGACCAGGTGGTCGTAGAAGGCCTCGGCGGCGTAGTGCGGATCGCGGACCTGCGCGGGCGTGCCCCACCCCTGGGACGGGCGCTGCTGGAAGAGGCCCAGGGAGTCGCGGTCACCATGATCGAGATTGCGCAGTTTGGACTCCTGCATCGCCGTGGCGACCGCGATGACCGCGGCCCGCTGCGGCAGCCTGCGCTCGACCGAGACGGCCGTGATCGTCGAGGCGTTCGCGGCCTGCTCGGGGTCGAGGTCGACCCGCGCCCCGCCCAGACCGGTCACGGTGCACCCGGCGGGCAGGATGCCCGGCACGAGCCGGGCGAGGACGGCGCCCGCGACGACGAGCACGAGCGCGATCACGACGAGCACGACGCAGCCGCGACCGCGTCGCCGCGATCGGCGCCGCCGATCAGTTGTGGGCATGCAACTCCGAGTTCAGCGTGATCCCCGACCCCGTGCGCGAGCGGGCCCGCACCTGACCGGACACCGAATCGCGCAGGAAGAGCAGCCCGTCGGTGCCGGACAGCTCCCGCGCCTTGACGACGCGGCCGTCCTGCAGCGTCACCTTCGTGCCCGCCGTCAGATAGAGACCGGCCTCAACGACGCAGTCGTCGCCGAGCGCGATGCCCAGCCCCGACTCGGCGCCGAGCAGGCAGCGCTTGCCGATCCGCACCCGCTGGGTGCCGCCGCCCGAGAGCGTGCCCATCGTCGAGGCGCCCCCGCCGATGTCGGAACCGTCGTCGACGACGACGCCCTGGGAGATGCGCCCCTCGACCATCGACGTGCCGAGCGTGCCGGCGTTGAAGTTGACGAAGCCCTCGTGCATGACGGTCGTGCCCTGCGCGAGATGCGCGCCGAGACGCACCCGGTCGGCGTCGCCGATCCGCACCCCCGACGGCACGACGTAGTCGGTCATCCGCGGGAACTTGTCGACGCCGAAGACCTGCACCGCCCCGTCGGCGCGCAGCCGGGCCCGGGTCGTTTCGAAGTCGGCCGGCGCGCACGGGCCACGGTCGGTCCACACGACGTTGGGCAGCGCGCCGAAGATGCCGTCGAGGTTGAGCTCGTTGGGGCGCACGAGCCGGTGGCTGAGCAGGTGCAGCCGCAGGTAGGCGTCGCGCGTGTCGGCCGGCGCGGCGTCGAGGTCGATGGTCGTCAGGTCCAGCACCAGGCGCACCCCGCGCCGCGGGTCGCTCGTCTGCAGCGCGCTGAGCTCCACGGGCTGGGCGTGGGGGTCGTCGGCGGCGGGAGCGTCGCCCAAAGCCGGTGCCGGATACCAGGTATCGAGCACCTGGCCCTCGTCGGTCACCGTGGCCAGGCCCCATCCCCAAGCGGGTCGCGTCGTCATGGGCCCACCCTATGTGGCGCACTACGGTGGGCTCGTGCCCGACTCGACGACCGCCCCTGATCCCGCCCCCATCACCCCCGCCGCCCCCGCCCCCGCCCCCGACGCCGCGTCGACGATGAGCGACCGCGCCGTCGCGCCCGTCCCGTCGCTCGACCTCTCGCAGGACGTCGTGGCCCTGACGGCCGCGGTCTGCGACATCGCCTCGGTCAGCGGCGCCGAGGCCCCGCTCGCCGACGCCGTCGAGGCGGCCCTGCGCGGCTACCCGCATCTGGAGGTCGAGCGCCACGGCAACGTCGTCGTCGCCCGCACCCACGCCGGCCGTGCCGAGCGGGTCGTGCTCGCCGGCCACCTCGACACGGTGCCGCTGACCGACCCGCCCAACCTGCCGACCCGCCTGCAGGACGGCGTGCTGTGGGGCCGCGGCACGGTCGACATGAAGGGCGGGGTCGCCGTGCAGCTGCGGCTCGCGGCGACGCTGAGGGCCCCGAGCCGCGACATCACCTACGTCTTCTACGACAACGAGGAGGTCGAGGCGTCGCGCAACGGGCTCGGGCACCTCGCAGCCGCCCGGCCGGACCTGCTGGAGGCCGACTTCGCGGTGCTGCTCGAGCCGACGACCGCGCAGGTCGAGGGCGGCTGCAAGGGCACGTTGCGGGTCGAGGTCGAGCTCGTCGGGCGGGCCGCCCACTCCGGACGCCCGTGGCTGGGGGACAACGCCGTGCATCGGGCGGCCGAGGTGCTGGCGCGGCTGCGCGACTACGAGGCCCGCGTCGTCGACGTCGACGGGCTCACCTATCACGAGGGGCTCTCGGCCGTCGGCATCACCGGTGGCATCGCGGGCAACGTCGTGCCGGATCGGTGCGTCGTGACGATCAACTACCGCTTCGCGCCCGACCGCGGCGTGCCGGAGGCGCTGGCGCACCTGCAGGAGGTGCTGCACGGCTACGAGCTGCGGCTGACCGACAGCGCCTCGGGCGCACGGCCGGGGCTGGACCGGCCGATCGCGCGGTCCTTCGTCGAGGATCTCGGTGTCGCCGTCAGCGCCAAGGAGGGCTGGACCGACGTCGCGCGCTTCTCCGACCTCGGGGTGCCGGCCGTGAACTTCGGCCCCGGCGACCCGCTGCTCGCCCACAAGGACGACGAGCGGGTGCCGATCGAGCAGCTCGAGGAGGCGCAGGCCGCGTTGCTGCGCTGGCTCGGGTCGCTCATGTAGCTCGGCAGCTCGGCAGCTCGGCAGCTCGGACCCGTCGCCGAGGCCGGGCCGGCCCGGATGCACCTCAGCGCCGCGGCCTGTGGGCGGGCCCCCGGTGCGGCGGCAGTTACCGTGAAACAGTGAAGAACTCCGGCTACCAGCGCGGCCCGGTGACCCTGCGGGGTCACCACGTGCCCGCGACGACGACCGACCAGCGGCTCCTGGACAGCAGCGGGCGCTCCGACTGGTTGCACACCGACCCGTGGCGCGTCATGCGGATCCAGGCGGAGTTCGTCGAGGGCTTCGGCAGTCTCGCCGAGCTCGGCCCGGCGGTGTCGGTCTTCGGCTCGGCGCGCACGCGGCCGGACCACCCCGACTACGCGCTGGGCCAGGCGGTCGGCGCCGCGCTGGTCGAGGCGGGGTATGCGGTCGTGACCGGCGGCGGGCCGGGGGCGATGGAGGCGGCGAACAAGGGTGCCGTGGACGCCGGGGGCACCTCCGTGGGCCTGGGCATCGAGCTGCCCTTCGAGCAGGGCCTCAACGACTACGTGCACATCGGCGTGAACTTCCGCTACTTCTTCATCCGCAAGGTGATGTTCATCAAGTACGCCGAGGGGTTCATCGTGCTGCCGGGCGGCTTCGGCACGTTCGACGAGCTCTTCGAGGCGCTGACCCTCGTGCAGACCGGCAAGGTCACGCGCTTCCCGATCGTGCTCATGGGCAGCGACTACTGGTCGGGGCTGCTGGCGTGGCTGCGGGACACGGTGGCCGCCCGGGGCATGATCGCCGGCGCCGACATCGACCTCGTGCACCTCACCGACGACGTCGACGAGGCGGTGCAGATCATCCGTTCGGCCTCCCAGGAGCGCGCCGCCGCCGCGGCACGCGCCGCCCGCCGCCCCGAATAGGGCGGTCCGGTCGGGCGGACGTGACACCATACGGCAGGTGATCGTCCTCGTCGTCACCACGCTGACCGTCCTCGTCGGGCTCGTCGCCGCCCTCGTGCTGCTGCGCGGCAAGCTGAGCATCTATCTCGCACCGCCCGCCACGACCATGGGCGGCGGGCTGCCGCCGGGGCCGGTGGGCGCCGCCGACGTCGGTGGAGTGCGGTTCGACACCGTGCTGCGGGGCTACCGCATGGACCAGGTCGACGACGTGCTCGCGCGGCTGGCCGACGCGATCGCCCAGCGTGACGACGAGATCGCGATGCTGCGCGACTCCGGCTCGGTGGCCCTGCGGTCCGTGCCGGTCGAGGGCACGCCCCGCCCCGGTGCGACCGGGACGCCCGGCGTGAGCGGCCCCGGTGGCCCGCACGACGTGCCGCCGGCCGCTCGGTAGGGTGGGGCGGCGGTGTGCACCAGCCCCGGACGGACGACGCGAAGGAGCCCTTCGATGACGGGTCGACCCCGACTGAGCCCTCCGGCGGACCCGCTGGTCGAGGGGGCCACGGGCGGTCGGGCGAGGTCGTGGTGACCGCGACGCACGAGCCCGGACCGGCCCCGACGCCCCAGTCGGCACAGCAGTCCTCGACGGGCCTGCGGTGGTATCAGCGGCCCCTGACGTTCTTCGCCGCGGTGCTGGGCATCTACCTGGCGGCGCGGCTCTTCTCCGGCATCGTGCTCTATCTGACAGGCCTGCATCAGGTCGACGTCGTGTGGTTCGAGAACGAGACCGGCTACCTGCGGATGACCGTCCTGTGGGATTCGTTCTGGTACAGGCAGATCGTCGAGGACGGGTATCCGCGGATCCTGCCCGCGGACCCGGACACCGGCAAGCTCTGGCAGAACCCGTGGGCGTTCTACCCGATGTTCCCGATGGCGACCCGCCTGGTCATGGCCGTCACCGGCGGCGGGTTCGCGCTCGTCGGGTCGACGCTGTCGTTGTTCTTCGGCGGGGTCGCCGCGGTCCTCATGGCGATCCTCGTGCGCGACAAGGTCGGCCCGCGCGTCGCTCTGGCGGTCATCGCCGTGTGGTCGTGCATGATCACCTCCGCGATGCTGCAGGTCGCCTACACCGAATCGATCGCGATGACCCTGCTGTGCGGGGTGCTGCTCGCCCTGACCAAGCGACGATGGTGGATCGCGGCGTGCATCGCGCTGCTCACGGGCCTGAGCCGGCCCATCGCGATCCCGCTGGGCATCGTCGCGCTGGTCTGCGTCTACCTGCGTTGGCGCGAGCGGGAGGAGAATCCCGTCAAGGTCGGCGAATACGTCGCGATGCTCGGGGCGCTCGGGGCCTGCGGGCTCTCCGGTCTGATCTGGCCGGCGATCGTCTGGGCCGGCACGGGCAACCCGGCGGGCTACACCGAGACGATGACGGCGTGGCGGGCGTATGACGAGATCCAGCCCTTCCTGCCGTGGTGGTACAGCGCCCGGTATGTCGTCGGCTCGCCGATCGCCGCGGGTCTGCTGCTCGCGGTCCTCGTCCTCGGCGTCTTCGCGATGGCCGCCGGGCCGTGGGCGCGCGCGCTCGGGCCGCAGATGCGGGCGTGGTCCCTGGCCTACCCGGCCTACCTCTTCGCGGTGCTCGACCCGACGTCGAGCATCTACCGCTACCTCATCCCGCTCTTCCCGTGGTTCATCGTCCTCCTCGGCGCGGGCTGGGGCAGGCCGGGTGAGGATCCGCTGGCGCAGGGCGCCGGCGATGATCGCGGGGGAGCGCACGCGCCGCTGCCGCAGCGGCGCAGACAGCTGACGAAGAGCCGGCTCGCGCGGTTGACGATCCTGTGGATCCTCATCGGCCTGGCCACCCAGGTGTGGTGGATCTGGGAGATCTGGCAGTTCACGCCGCCGGCCGACAACCCGCCGTGATCGGCGGCCCTGCGCGCCGGTGAGCGCCGATGCGAGTGTCGCCGGCCCTCGACGCGGGAGGCCGTGCGGCGTTATCCTGCGCCGCGCCGCGCCCCAGATTTCGTCCTGGCGCACGCACGCGCGATAATGAGACACGCATGTGTGCTCGCGCGTCCGTCGCGCCGGTCACGTCGCTCATGCCGTCACGTGACTGTGGGCGCGGCCGGGTGGGTGTGACCCCGGGAGCACCCGAACACCAAGCCCAGGCTCGATGGAAGGGGTACGAATGGCGGCGATGAAGCCTCGGACCGGTGATGGTCCGCTCGAGGTCACCAAGGAGGGCCGCGGCATCGTGCTGCGGATGCCGATCGAGGGCGGTGGCCGCCTGGTCGTCGAGATGACCCCCGAAGAGGCGTCGAACCTCGGCAAGGCGATCCAGGGCTGCGAGGCAGTCCCCAGCTGACCGGCGTCGGCGCCCGATGACGGCGCCCGCGTGAGTGGCCCCCGCACCCGACGGTGTGGGGGCCTCGCCGTGTCCGGCCCGGGCCCGGGATCGGGTGCCGCGCCTCGCGTCAGGTCGCCTCAGCGCTTGACCGCGGCGAGCAGGCCGTCGCCGACGGGCAGCAGGGTCGTCTGCACCCGGTCGTCGCCACGCAGCTTCTTGGCCAGGTCACGCAGCAGGGTCGTCGTCTCGTCGCGCGCGGTGGGGTCGGCGACCTTGTCGTGCCACAGCATGTTGTCGAGCGCGAGCACCCCGCCGGGCCGCAGCAGGCGCAGCCCCTGCTCGACGTAGTCCGGATACTCCTGCTTCTGCGCGTCGACGAAGACGAGGTCATAGGCGCCGTCCGCGAGCCGCGGCAGCACGGCCAGGGCCTTGCCCATGATGACGCGGGTGCGCTGCGGCGCGATGTCGGCGGCGCGGAAGGCGGTGCGGGCGGCCCGCTGGTTGGCGGGCTCGACGTCGATCGTCGTCAGGACGCCCTCGGGCGCCATGCCGGCGAGCAGCCACAACCCCGACACGCCGGCGCCCGTGCCGATCTCACAGACCGTGCGGGCGCGCAGCGACCCGGCGAGCAGCCGCAGCGCAGCGCCCGCGCCGATGCCGACGGGGGTGCAGCCCAGCTCTTCGGCGCGGCGGCGCGCCGACTCGACCTCCGGGGGCTCGGTGAGGAAGTCCTCGGCATAGGCCCAGCTCGCCGGCTTGTGCACGCTCATGACGTCCCTCTTCCGATTGTCGGCAACGCGCCGACCAGCCTAGACCGCGCCGAGCGCCCAGACGCCGCGACGTCGGAGTCCGGTCCCTGCGCAGGTGCCACGGCGGTGTCTGCGCCGTCGGTCCACAGCCCCGCAGCGACCTGCGATTCCTCGGGGGTTGTCCACATACGCACAGGCGCCTTACAGCATTCGGCGACATGATGTCCGCATCGTCGTCGTCGACGGGGGTCAACTCCGGTGTCCGCCGCGACGCGGGATCCGCGGCCGGGAGTGCCGTGCGAGACCGATTCGACAGCCGCAGCCGCGGCCGACGACGAGAGCGACACCGCAGGACGAGCCGAGACCACCCCAGACCGCAGCGCCCCCGGGCGACGAAGGACGGCGAGACACACGTGACCACCACCGTGCCGCACCAGGCCGACAGCACGCCCCAGGCTCTGGGCGACGTGCCGGGCGACGGGCAGGCCGATTGGGTGCCCCCGACGTGGGAGCAGGTCGTGCAGGAGCACTCCGCGCGGGTCTACCGGCTGGCCTACCGCCTCACCGGCAACGTGCACGACGCCGAGGACCTGACCCACGACGTCTTCCTGCGGGTCTTCCGCTCGCTCGACCGCTACCGCCCCGGCACCTTCGAGGGCTGGCTGCACCGCATCACGACCAACCTCTTCCTCGACCGGATGCGCCGCAAGCAGCGGATCCGTTTCGACGCGCTCTCCGACGACGCCGCGGCCCGGCTGCCCTCCCGCACGGTCGGCCCCGCGCAGGCCTATGACGACACGCACTTCGACGACGACGTGCAGCGCGCGCTCGACGCACTGGCCCCCGACTTCCGCGCGGCCGTCGTGCTGTGCGACATCGAGGGCCTGACCTACGAGGAGATCTCCGAGGTGCTCGGCATCAAGCTCGGCACCGTCCGCTCCCGGATCCACCGCGGCCGCGCCCAGCTGCGCGAGTCGCTCGCGCACCGCGCCCCCACGTCGCCGCGCTCGCAGGCGACCCGCGTGCCGAGCCGGCTGCTGCCGGGCATCTCCCTGGGTCGGGTCGCGCCGTCCATGTGACGGCCCGCGACGACATCCGGGTGCGCGCGCCGGTCCTCGGGGGGTCGGCGCGCGCACCCATGTCCGGCGGGGGCGAGGTCCGCGCGGCGGTGGCGCACCTGTCAGGATGATCGCGGGGCCGCGCCGGCCCCGGCGGCGGGCGTGACGCCCCGCCCGCGTCGCGACCGGCAACCGGAAGAAGGGGCGAGGTGTTCCTCGACATCAACGGGTGGGAACTGGTCATCATCGTCGTCGTGGCGCTGCTGGTCATCGGCCCCGAGCGGCTGCCGCACTATCTGGCCCGAGCCCGCGAGACCATCCGTGACCTGCGACGGCTCGCCGAGGGCGCCAAGACCCAGCTGCGCGACCAGATGGGGCCCGAGTTCGACAACGTCGACTGGTCGGCCTACGACCCGCGGCAGTACGACCCGCGGCGCATCGTGCGCGACGCCCTCGCGGAGGGGTGGGACACGACCGACGAGCCGGGCGGCGCCGACGGTGCGACGTCCGGCCCGGGCGGCGACACCGGCGGCGTGACCCCGCCGCGGTCCGGTGCGTCCGGTGTGGCCGGTACGTCCGGGGTCGGCGCGGCCGGCGTCGGAGCGGTGGCCACCGACGCCGCCGAGGCAGCCCCGCGGCCCCGCCGGGTCATCGGGCCGGACTACACCGCGGTGCACGACCCGGCGCGACCCGTCCCCTACGATCCGGACGCGACCTGAGCGGCGTGGCCACGGGTCCGCCGGCAGGTCAGCGGCCGGTGGGGGACAGGCCGAGCTTGCGGCCGGCGAGGCCGCGGGAGCGGGTGCGCAGCTGGCGGGCGATGCCGCGCAGCGCGACGCCCGACGGGCTCTCCGGGGCGGACAGGACGACCGGGTCGCCGCTGTCGGAGCCCTCGCGCAGCGACTGATCGAGCGGGATCTGCCCGAGCAGCGGCACCTCGTGGCCGAGCAGGCGGGTCAGCGAGGCCGCGACGCGCTCGCCGCCGCCGGAGCCGAAGAGCTCCTGCCGCGAGCCGTCGGGCAGCTCGAGCCACGACATGTTTTCCACGACGCCGACGACCCGCTGGTGGGTCTGCACGGCGATCGCGCCGGCGCGCTCGGCGACCTCCGCGGCGGCCTGCTGCGGGGTCGTCACGACGATGATCTCGGTGCCCGGGATGAGCTGGGCGACGGAGATCGCGACGTCGCCGGTGCCCGGCGGCAGGTCGAGCAGGAGGATGTCGAGGTCGCCCCAATAGACGTCGGAGAGGAATTGCTGCAGCGCGCGGTGCAGCATCGGTCCGCGCCAGACCACCGGCTGGTTGCCGGGCACGAACATGCCGACCGAGATGACCTTCACGTCGCGGGCCTCCGGCGGCAGGATCATGTCGTCGACCTGCGTCGGGGCCCGGTCGACGCCGATCATGCGCGGGATCGAGAAGCCGTAGATGTCGGCGTCGACGACCCCGACCCGCAGGCCGGACTCGGCGAGCGCGACCGCGAGGTTGCTCGTCACCGAGGACTTGCCGACTCCGCCCTTGCCGGAGGCGACGGCATACACGCGGGTCAGGGAGTCGGCCCGGGCGAAGGGCACCTCGCGCTCGGCCTGGCCGCCGCGCAGCTGCTGACGCAGGGCGGTGCGCTGCTCGTCGCTCATCACGCCGAGGCGCACGTCGACGCTGGTCACGCCCTCGACGCCGGTGAGCGCGGCGCGGGTGTCGCGCTCGAGCGTCGACTTCAGCGGGCAGCCCGAGACCGTCAGCAGCACCGTCACGGACACCGCGCCGGCGTCGTCACACTCCAGCTCGCCGACCATGCCGAGCTCGGTGATCGGCTTGTGGATCTCGGGGTCCTCGACGCCGGCGAGGGCGTCGAGCAGTGCGTCACGCGTCGGGGCAGCCATGCCCGCCACTGTAGCCACGGTCGCGCTTGCGGCCGCAGGGGCCGCCGGAGACGGTCCCCGCCGACGGGGGCCGGAGTCGGGCGGCGGGTCAGCTCGGCTCGGGCGTCGGCGTGGACGGACCCGTCGAGGCGGACTGCACCGGGATGGTGCCGGTGTCGGCGGAGCGGTCGCGGCGCTTCTTGCGCTTGGTCTTGGGCGCGGGCGTCGGGTCGGACAGCGAGCCGGCCTGCTCCTCGCGCAGGTCCTCCCGCAGCTCGTCGAGCAGCTCGCGCAACTCCGAGCGCACGTAGTCGCGCGTGGCGACGTCGCGCAGGGCGATCCGCAGGGCCGCGACCTCTCGCGTGAGGTATTCGGTGTCGGCGAGGTTGCGCTCGTCGCGGGCCCGGTCCTGCTCGAGACCGACGCGGTCGCGGTCGTCCTGACGGTTCTGCGCGAGCAGGATCAGGGGCGCGGCATACGACGCCTGCAGGCTGAGGATGAGGGTCAGGAGCGTGTAGTTCAACGACCGGGGGTCGAACTGCAGCGTCTCGGGCATGAGCGTGTTCCACGCCAACCAGACGGACACGAAGACCGTCATGTAGATGAGGAACTGCGCCGTGCCCATCCACCGGGCGAAGCCCTCGGCGATGATCCCGAAGCGCTCGGAGTCGACGCCGCGGGGGATCCGTAGGCGGCTGCGGGACTCCCGCGGCTGGTCGAGCCGGCCGAAGCGGGCGTCCTCACTCATGCGTCACCTCGTGTCGGTCCTCGCGCCAGTCCTCGGGCAGCAGATTGTCGAGCACGTCGTCGACCGTCACCGCGCCGAGCAGATGGTTGTCCTCGTCGACGATCGGCAGCGACACGAGGTTGTAGGTCGCCAGGGCCCGCGTGATGCGGCCGATCGAGGCGTCCGGCGGCAGGGGCTCGACGTCCTTGTCGATGATCGCGCCGACGACGCCGTGCGGCGGCTCGCGCAGCAAGCGCTGGATGTGCACGACCCCCAGGAAGCGCCCCGTCGGGGTCTCCAGCGGGGCGCGGCACACGAAGATCGTCGCGGCCATCGCCGGCGAGATCTCGGTGCGCCGCACGAGCGCCAGGCCCTCGGCGATCGTCGCCTCCGGAGGCAGGATCACCGGTTCGGTCGTCATTAGGCCACCGGCGGTGTCGTCCTCGTAGGTGAGCAGGCGCCGCAGGTCGGCCGCCTCGTCGGGCTCCATGAGCTGCAGGTAGCGCTCCTGGGCCTCGGGGGGCAGCTCGTTGAGCAGGTCGGCGGCGTCGTCGGGTTGCATCGCCTCGAGCACGTCGGCGGCGCGGTCGGACTGCAGCGTCGAGAGGATCTCGACCTGGTCGTCCTCGGGCAGCTCCTCGAGCACGTCGGCGAGCTTCTCGTCGTCCAGCGCCGCGGCGACCTGCACGCGCCGGTCGGGGCGCAGGTCGTGGATGAGCTCGGCGAGGTCGGCGGCCTTGAGGTCGTCGTAGCTGGCGAGCAGCCCGGCGGCGCCCTGGTCGGCGTCGAGGGTGAGCAGCCCGGCGACCTCCTCGACGGGCACGACCAGCGTCTCGCCGCGGCGCCGACCCAGGCCGCCGAAGCGCCGCGTGCCGTCGCCCTTGCGCACGAACGCCTTGACGACGGACCAGTCGCGCAGGCGCTCCTTCTCGATCGCGATGTCCTCGACGGTCGCCGGATAGTCACCCTCGGGGTCACGGACGGTGACCTGGCGGTCGAAGACCTCACCGATGACGAGCGTCTCGTTGGGGCGCTGCTCGAAGCGGCGCATGTTGACCAGACCCGTCGTGATGACCTGCCCGCCGTCGATGCTCGTCACGCGGGTCATCGGCACGAAGACGCGACGCTTGCCGGGCACCTCGACGGCCAGCCCGATCACGCGCGGTCGTTGTCGGCGCGGGCTCATCGTGACGATGACGTCGCGGACACGACCCACCTGGTCACCCAGGGGGTCGAAGACGGACAGGCTCGCCAGACGCGAGACGAAGACGCGCGTGGTCACGGGCCTCAGGCTACCTGGGGGTAGGGGCCCCGGCGGCTCTCGCCTCGCGACGACCGCCCCGGGCGGACTCGGGGTCGGGCACCGGCGATCGGCGGATGCCCCGAGCCGCCTGCGGACGCCGGGGACGCAGAGTTAGAGTCGCAAGGGTCGGTGCGGCGCCCCGGCGTCGCGGCCGACCGCCTACGACGCTCACAGGAGGCCACCGACCCATGCGCAGTGCCAAGGACTTCTTCGCCCCCCTCGCGGTGGGCGCGCCGACCCCGCTGCGGGAGATCCCGGCGCGGCCCTCGCGGATGATCCACTTCTTCGACCCGAGCAACCCGAAGATGGCGGCGAAGGTGCCGGACATGGTCGGCCGCGTCGACGTCTTGCTCGGCAACCTCGAGGACGCCGTCAAGGCGGACAACAAGGAGGCCGCGCGCGAGGGCCTCGTGACGATCGGCCGGTCCACCGACTTCGGCCCGACGCAGCTGTGGACGCGGGTCAACGCCCTCGACAGCCCGTGGTTCCTCGACGACATCACCCGCCTCGTCGGATCGATCGGGGACAGGCTCGACGTCGTCATGGTCCCCAAGGTGCAGGGCGCCGAGGACATCCACTACGTCGACCGGCTGCTCGCCCAGCTCGAGGCCAAGGCGGGGCTGACGCGGCCGATCCTGGTCCACGCGATCCTCGAGACGGCCCGCGGTATGGCGAACGTCGAGGAGATCTGCGGCGCCTCCCCGCGCATGCAGGGCATCTCGCTCGGCCCGGCCGACCTCGCCGCGGACCGGCGGATGAAGACGACGCGCGTCGGGGGCGGCCACCCCGGCTACCTCGTCCGGCAGGACCCGGTCGGCGGCGACATCCGCGGCGACCGGGCGACCTACCAGCAGGATCTGTGGCACTACACGATCGCGCGGATGGTCGACGCGTGCGCGATGCACGGGATCTACGCCTACTACGGACCGTTCGGCGACATCGCCGACGTCGTGGCGTGCGAGGACCAGTTCCGCAACGCGTTCCTGCTCGGGTGTGTCGGCACGTGGACGCTGCACCCGGCGCAGATCGAGATTGCCCGCACGGTCTTCAGCCCCGACCCGGTGGACGTCGCGCACGCCTACCGGGTCAAGGAGGCGATGGGCGACGGCACGGGCGCGGTGATGCTCGACGGCAAGATGGAGGACGACGCCTCGCTCAAGCAGTGCCTGGTCATGGTGACGCTCGCCGAGCAGCTCGGCGCCGTCGACCCGGAGCTGGGGGAGCGGTATGAGGCGGCTCGCGCGCAGGCGCAGGGGGCCTGACATGACCGACCCGACGTATCGGCCGCGGCGGTCCGTGCTCTACATGCCGGCGAGCAACGCGCGGGCGCTGGCCAAGGCCGCGACCCTGCCGTGCGACGGCCTGATCCTCGACCTGGAGGACGCCGTCGCCCCCGACGCCAAGGAGGTCGCGCGCGAGCAGGCGTGCGCCGCGGCCCGATCGGGCGACTACGGGCGGCGGGAGGTGACGATCCGGGTCAACTCCGTCGGCACCCCGTGGCACGAGGCGGACCTCGCGGCGGCGTGCGCTGCCGGGCCCGACGCGATCGCCGTGCCCAAGGTCGGCAGCGCCGATGAGGTGCGCGCGCTCGTCGCGGCGATGGAGCACCATGGCGCCCCGGATCACACACTGTTGTGGGCGATGGTGGAGACTCCCGCGGCGATGCTGCGCTGCGAGGAGATCGGCGCGGCCTCCGACCGGCTCGCCGTGCTCGTCATGGGCACGAACGACCTCGTCAAGGAGCTGCGGGCCGAGCACGTGCCCGGGCGCGAGCCGCTGCTCGCGGGCCTGGGGATAGCGCTGCTCGGCGCGCGGGCGGCCGGCACGGTGATCCTCGACGGCGTCTACAACGACGTGAAGAACGCCGACGGCTTCCTCGCCGAATGCACCCAGGGGCGGCAGATGGGCTTCGACGGCAAGACCCTCATCCACCCGGGGCAGGTCGCCGGCGCCAACGAGGCCTTCGCGCCGAGCGCCGCCGCCGTCGACGATGCCCGCGGCGTGCTCGAGGCGTGGGAGGCCGGCGGTGGCGGGGGTGTCGTCACCTACAACGGGCGGCTCATCGAGAACCTGCACGTCGAGACCGCCGAGCGCGTGCTCGCCATGCACGACGCGATCGTCGCGCTCGAGCGGGGTTGAGCACGCCCGAGCAGACCGTGCGGGTGCCCACGGTCTGCTCGGCGTCGCGCTCCGAGCTCTGCGTCGCGGCTCTAGGGCGTGTCGTGAGCGCGGAGCGCATCCCCGAGCGCGCTGACATGTGGCGACATGTGGCGCGGGCCCGGCGGCGGGGCCTGGTGCGGGTGGCCTGGTCAGAAGGGCTGGCCTGGTCAGATGGGCGGGTGCGCTGCGCGGTAGGCCGCGTGGTCGGCGCGGGTCTGTGCGTGGGCGGCGCGCTCGCCGGCCACCTGCGCGCGCAGCCGCTGCAGCGCGCGGTCGCGGCGCTCGACCGCGACGCGCAGCTCGCGGGCCTCGGTCGCTGTGACGACGGCCGGACCCTCGGGCGCGCGCTCGTCGTCGGTGGTGAGCTCGTCGTGGGTGGTGAGCTCGTCGTCTATGCAGTGGTCGTCGTCCGTGGAGTGGTCGGTGTCGCCTGAGGCGCGGTCGTCGTCGACTGCGGGGCGCGCGCGGGCCGGGGGGTCGTCCGCAGGGTCCGGAGGTGCGGCGTCCTGAGTGGTCGCGTCGCTGCGGTCGGCCTCGTCGCCGAAGAAGCTCGTCGCCTCCGGGTCGATCACGTCGGGCGGGGCGTCGCCCACGAGGGCCGCGGCAGCGCCTGCGATCTCGCGCGTGGGCGTCATGTCGGTCATGTCAGCGGCACTCGATCGACGCGCATCATGGCTACCGGCACCGACGGTGTCGCCCGAGTCGCCGAGGCTGTTGGGGTCGCCGAGGCCGGCGGGGTCGCCGAGATGGCCGGCGGGGTCGCCGAGGTGGCCGGGGTCGCTGACGTCGCGGTAGTCCATGGGCAGGGT
>JAVTVZ010000246.1:0-3695 GCA_032229625.1 Dermatophilaceae bacterium
GCCTACGCTCCTGGCCATGGACCAGTCGCTGCGCCCGGGGCTCTTCGTCGTCTTCGAGGGCGGCGACGGTGCCGGCAAATCCACGCAGCTGACGCTGCTCACCGACTGGCTGACGGCCCGCGACCTGCCGCACGTCGCGACCCGCGAGCCCGGCGGCACCCCTCTGGGGGCCCGGCTGCGCGAGGTGCTCCTGCACGGGCAGGACGCGCCGACCCCGCGGGCGGAGGCGCTGCTCTTCGCCGCCGACCGGGCCGAGCACGTCGCCCGGGTCGTGCGCCCCGCGCTCGCGGCCGGCCAGGTCGTCGTCGGTGACCGCTATGTCGACTCCTCGATCGCCTACCAGGGTGGGGGGCGTGAGCTGGACGTCGACGAGATCGCCGAGCTGTCGGCGTGGGCGACGGGAGGGCTGACGCCGGACCTGACCGTGCTGCTCGACGTGCCGGTCGAGGTCGGGGCGGCGCGGCGGCAGGCGGCTCGCGGCACGCACGATCGCATGGAGGCCGAGTCGGCCCGCTTCCACGCCGAGGTCGCGCAGCGCTTCCGCAGGCTCGCGGCGGCCGACCCGGGGCGTTATCTCGTGCTCGAGGCGACCCTGGACCCACACGTCCTCGCCACCACCGTGCGCGCCCGCGTGGCGGGGCTGCTGGGGGTGGCGGCGTGAGCGTGTGGGACGACCTCGTGGGCCAGTCGCAGACGGTGGCGACGCTGTCGGGCGCGGTGGCGGACCCGGCGCGGATGACGCACGCGTGGCTCTTCACGGGGCCGCCGGGCTCGGGGCGCAGCAACGCGGCACGGGCCTTCGCGGCGGCGCTGCTGTGCCCGCAGCAGGGCTGCGGACAGTGCCGGGAGTGCCGCACCGCGCTGGACGGCACGCACGCCGACGTCGAGGTCGTCGCCACCCAGGGGCTGTCGATCCAGGTGCAGCAGGCCCGCGAGCTGGCGCTGTCGTCGGCGCATCGCCCGTCGGTGGGGCCGCGGCGGGTCATCATCGTCGAGGACGCCGACCGGCTCACCGAGCGTGCGGCGGACGCGCTGCTCAAGGCCATCGAGGAGCCGGTGGCGCTCACCGTGTGGGTGTTGTGCGCGCCGAGCCTGCAGGACGTCATCGTCACGCTGCGCAGCCGCAGCCGGCACGTGCGGCTGCGCACGCCGCCGACGACTGCGGTCGCCGAGCTGCTGGTGCGCCGCGACGGGGTCGACCCGCCGATGGCCCGGTATGCGGCCCGCGCCGCCCAGAGCCACATCGGGCTGGCGCGGCGGCTCGCCCGCGACGAAGGGGCCCGGATCAGGCGCCGCGACATCGTCAAGCTGGCGAACCGCATCCACACGACCGTCGACGCCGTCGGGGCGGCGGCGGACCTGGCGTCCATCGCCGACGAGGAGTCCAGCGCCTCGGGTGGCGAGCGCGAGGCCCGCGAGCGCGCCCGGCTGCTGGAGACCCTCGGCGCCGACCCGGGCGCGCGCACGCAGCCACCGGCGGTGCGCAGCCGCCTCGCGGCGCTGGAGAAGGAGCAGAAGACCCGGGCCACGCGGTTCGCCCGCGACGTCGTCGACCGCTCGCTCGTCGACCTCATGTCGGTGTATCGGGACGCGCTGATGCTGCACGTGCAGGCGCCGGTCGAGCTGGTCAACGAGGACCTGCGGCCCGAGGTCGAGAAGCTGCGGCGGCGGTTCGGCGCCGTCGAGCTGCTCGCGGCGATGGACGCGATCAACACCGCGCGCGAGCGGATCGGGGCGAACGTGCCCCCGGTGCTGGCCCTGGAGGCCATGGCCGTGGGGCTGCGGGGGCCGCGGGGGTGACGGCGCGCTCGGGCGGGGTCCCGCCGTCGACCGGTAGCCTGACCAGCGTCGGCCCGCGGCCGCACTCGGCCGCGTCGCACCCCATCAGCGAAGGAGCATCTGTGAGTCGCGTACACCCTTACCGCAGAAGGACGTTCACGGCGGCGACGGCGTTGCTCGTCGCACTCGCCGGGTGCGCGACCGGCGCGGGCACCGGTGCTGCGACCGGGGAGGGGACGGGCTCGTCGGGCACGCCGGCGGGGTCGTCGCAGCCTCCGGCGGGTCAGGAGCAGCTCGGCAGCTTCTACGGCCAGAAGCCGACGTGGGGGGCGTGTGACAAGGTGCGCAACCCGGCGCCCTCCGCGCAGTGCGCGTGGCTGGAGGTGCCGGTCGATTACGCCGCCCCGCAGGGGGAGACGACCAAGCTCCGGGTCATCAAGGTGCCCGCGACGGAGAAGGCGCAGGGGTCGCTGCTCGTCAACCCGGGCGGCCCGGGCGGCTCGGCGGTCGACTACGCCAACGTCGCCGACTTCATCGTCTCCGGCGCCGTGCGCCGCAGCTTCGACATCGTCGGCTTCGACCCCCGCGGCGTCGGCTACTCCGAGCCCATCACGTGTCTGGATCCGCCGCAGGTCGACGAGATGCTCGGCGGCGACCCGACGCCGGACGACCAGGCCGAATACACCCGGATGCAGCAGTCGGCGAAGGACTTCGGCGCGGCCTGCCAGAAGAAGTACCCGAGCATCCTCGGGCACGTCTCGACGGTCGAGGCGGCCCGCGACATGGACGTGCTGCGCAGCGTGCTCGGGCGCGACAAGCTCACCTACCTCGGCAAGTCGTACGGCACGTTCCTCGGCGCGACCTACGCCGGGCTCTTCCCGCAGCGGGTCGGCCAGCTCGTGCTCGACGGCGCGATCGCCCCGGACCTGACGAACGAGCAGGTCAACCTCGGTCAGGCCCTCGGCTTCGAGACCGCGACCCGCGCCTACGTCACGAAGTGCACCGGTGAGGGCAACTGCCCGCTGGGCAAGGACCTGGACTCGGGCATGCAGGCGCTGCGTGACCTGCTGCGCGGCCTGGACGCCAAGCCGCTCCCGGTCACCGGCGATCCGCGCGTCAAGCAGCTCACGGAGGGCTGGGCGAGCCTGGGCCTGGCCCGCGCGATGTACGACGAGACGTCGTGGGACACCCTGACCGACGCGCTGCGCTCGGCGAAGTCCGGCGACGGCACCGCGCTCTTCGGCCTGGCCAAGCAGTATGCGGACCGCGACGACAACGGCTCCTACGGCGGCAACATCATGCAGGTCATCTCGGCGGTGAACTGCCTGGACCGCGGCTCGGAGCGTCAGGACTTCGCGCAGGTCACCGCGCTGAGCAAGGAGTTCGCGCAGAAGGCGCCGACGTGGGGTCCCTTCATGGTGTTCGGCTCGGTGACGTGCGAGGAGTGGCCGATCCCGGCCACGGGCACGCCGGAGAAGATCACCGCCGAGGGCGCGCCGCCGATCGTCGTCGTCGGGACGACCCGCGACCCCGCGACCCCGTACGAGTGGGCGGAGCAGCTCGCCGGGCAGCTCGCCGACGGGCGGCTCATCACCTTCGACGGCGACGGACACACCGCCTACATGCGGTCGAACTCGTGCGTCGACTCCGCCGTCGACGCCTACCTGCTGCAGGGCAAGGCCCCCGACGACGGGCTGAAGTGCTGACCTGACGGCCCCGCGTCGGGCTCGGGCCGCTGACCTGCGGATCTGCGGCCCGGCCCGGGGACCGCGCGTCGGTTTGGGCCGGGCGGACCGCATCCGTATACTGGTCCGAGTGCCGCTCACGTGCGGCACGACGCCGCTTTAGCTCAGTCGGCCAGAGCGATTCACTCGTAATGAATAGGTCGTCGGTTCGATTCCGACAAGCGGCTCAGA
>JAVTVZ010000247.1:0-3683 GCA_032229625.1 Dermatophilaceae bacterium
GCGCCACTGGTCCTGCGAGACGCTCACGAAACCAATTTCCCTGTGCTCCACGCAAATACGGTAATTCACGACGGGCCGTAAAGCCACCCGCCGCCACGAAAGGCGCGAAGATCATCCGCCGGACCGCATGCCGAGCGCACCGGCCGCGGGGCGGGTCAGGCGGTCGCGCGGTCGAGGTCGGTGACGACGAGCACGAGCTCGCCGGCGGCGTCGGTCGCGTCGAGGTCGACCTCGGCATAGAGGCGCCAGTCGTGGTCGCCGTCGGGGTCGGCGAGGATCTGCTCGACCAGCAGCACCCGCGGCTCGTCGCGGGTGATCCGCAGCAGGCCGGGGCCGCGCGCGTCGGGGCCGGTGCCGACGAGTCGCGCGAGGCCGTCGGGGCCGCGCAGCGCCGCGAGCGCGTCGTCGAGCTCGGCCTGGGTCTCGGGCACCTCCTGCTCCCCGCCGTAGTCACGGGCGTAGTCGATCAGCGCCTCGGCCCAGGCGCGGGCGTCCATGACCTCGACGTCGAGGTCGGCCTCGCGCACGGTGGCCGCGTCGAGGTCGGCGAGGTCGACGACGCGGCCGCGGGCGGCGAGCTCGACGCGGCGCCACATGGCGCGCCGCACGAGGACCCGCAGGGCGCGCTCGTTGGCGCTGATCGGGCGCGACGCGGGCTCCCCGGGGCGGACCGGCTCGCTGGCGTCGCGGTCGGGGTCGGCGAGGGCCTCCCACTCGTCGAGCAGCGAGGAGTCGGTCTGGCGCACGACCTCCCCGAGCCATTCCTGCAGGTCGAGGAAGTGGTCGGTCTTCGCCGCCTCGGGCACGGTCGAGCGCAGCGCCCGGTAGGCGTCGGACAGGTAGCGCAGCAGCACGCCCTCGGCGCGGGTGAGCTTGTAGAACGCGACGAACTCCCCGAAGGTCATCGCGCGCTCGTACAGGTCGCGCACGATCGACTTCGGCGACAGATCGTCCTCGCGCAGCCACGGGTGGGAGCGCCGGAAGACCTCGTAGGCGGCCTCGAGCAGCTCGCTCAGGGGCTGGGGCCAGGTGACGTCCTCGAGCAGCTCCATGCGCTCGTCGTACTCGATGCCGTCGGCCTTCATCGCCGCGACGGCCTCGCCGCGGGCGTGGAACTGCTGGGCCATCAGCACGGGCCGCGGGTCGTCCAGGGTCGCCTCGATGACGGAGACGACGTCGAGCGCGTAGTCCAGCGACTCCGGGTCGAGCAGGTCGATGGCCGCGAGCGCGAAGGTCGACAGCGGCTGGTTGAGCGCGAAGCCGCGCTGCAGGTCGGCGACGACGGCCAGGGTGCGGCCCGTCTCGTCGGGCTCGGGCAGTCGCTCGATGACGCCGGCGGTGAGCAGGCTGCGCAGGATCTCGATGGTGCGTCGCTGCAGGTGGGCCTGGCGGCGGGGGTCCTCGTGGTTGTCGGTGAGCAGCCGCCGCAGGGCGCGGATCGGGTCGCCGGGGCGCTCGATGACGTTCAGGACGAGGGAGTGGCTGACCCGCATCCGCGACACCAGGGCCTCGGGGGCGGCGCCGACGACGCGGTCGAAGGTGTCCTCGCCCCAGCTGACGAAGCCCTCGGGGGCCTTCTTGCGCTGCACCTTGCGGCGCTTCTTGGGGTCGTCGCCGGCCTTGAGCAGGGCGCGATGGTTCTCGATGACGTGGTCGGGGGCCTGGACGACGACGCTGCCGGCGGTGTCGAAGCCGGCCCGCCCGGCGCGGCCGGCGATCTGGTGGAACTCGCGGACCTTGAGCAGCCGCTGGCGCGAGCCGTCGAACTTCGTCAGGCCGGTGATGAGCACCGTGCGGATCGGCACGTTGATGCCGACGCCGAGGGTGTCGGTGCCGAAGATCACCTTGAGCAGCCCGGCCTGGGCCAGGGTCTCCACGAGCCGCCGGTATTTGGGCAGCATCCCCGCGTGGTGCACGCCGATCCCGTGCCTGACCAGGCGGGACAGGGTCGCCCCGAAGCCCTTGCCGAAGCGGAAGCCGGCGATCTGCTCGGCGATCGCGTCGCGCTCGGCGCGCGTGGCGACGGACACGCTCATGAGCGCCTGCGCGCGCTCCAGGGCCGAGGCCTGCGTGAAGTGCACGACGTAGACGGGCGCCTGGTGCGTGGCCAGCAGCTCCTCGAGCGTCTCGTGCAGCGGCGTGAGGGCATAGCTGAAGCTCAGCGGCACCGGGCGGGGCGCGTCGCTGATCGCGACGGTGGGACGGTCGGTGCGGCGCGTCAGGTCCTCGACGAAGCGGTCGACGTCGCCCAGTGTGGCGCTCATGAGCAGGAACTGCGCCTGCGGCAGCGTCAGCAGCGGCACCTGCCAGGCCCAGCCCCGGTCGGGCTCGCTGTAGAAGTGGAACTCGTCCATGACGACCGTGCTGACGGCCATCGACTCGCCCTGGCGCAGCGCGAGGTTGGCGAGCACCTCGGCGGTGCAGCAGATGACGGGCGCGGTCGGGTTGACCGCCGCGTCGCCGGTGAGCATGCCGACGCGGTCGCCGCCGAGGGAGTCGCACAGGGCGAAGAACTTCTCCGAGACCAGCGCCTTGATCGGCGCCGTGTAGTAGGTCGTGCCGCGCCCGGCGCCGAGGGCGAAGAAGTGCGCACCGAGCGCGACGAGCGACTTCCCCGAACCGGTCGGGGTGGCGAGGATGACGTTGGCGCCGGTCGCGAGCTCGACGAGCGCCTCCTCCTGATGGGGGTAGAGGACCAGACCCCGCCCCTGGACCCACTCGATGAACGCGACGAGCGCCTCGTCGGGGTCGGCGCTGGGGGCGGGCGCGGCAGTGGGCGGTGGCGTCGTCGTCATGGCACCCCCATCATCGACCCCGCCGCCGGCGGCGCCAAACGCGGGCGCGCCACAAAGGCGACCCCGCGGCCTCTGCTCTCGGCGCGGCCGCTCCGTGGCGGTCATCGTGGCGCGGTCACGAATACGTCAGGACGGCGGCCGAAAAAGGGTTTCGGCACGAATGTCCAAGACGGACGCCCGACATATTCGCCGCAATTGGTACTTGCAGAGTCAGGCCCCGGAAGTAACCCGCCAAATCCCCGAGATCGCCAGGGGAAGTGCCCTGACCCTATGACGCGGCTGCGCTTTGGCTGTGCCCTTCAGGGGATGTCGCGTCGGGCGCGTCGGGTAGGTCGGGTGGACGGCGGCACCGTCAGGCGCGTGGGCGCGCGTCGCGCAGATCCCACCACAGGGCCGCTGCATTGAGGGTCGCCCAGCCGAGGGTGATGCCGAGCGCCTTGCTGCGGGCGGCGCCGCTCGTGCTCGCGCCCAGGGTCGCGGCATCGCCGAGGTCGGCGGCGATCCGCAGCGACATCAGCTGCGGCACGCTCGCGTCGGGGCCGAGCAGGGTGAGCACCCCGGACGGCAGATCACGGCCGGCGTAGGTCAGCGCCAGGCGCCGGGAGCCGGTGTCGGCCCGCTCCCCCAGGGCGTCGGCGAGCTGCGCGGGCCGCAGCAGGCAGTAGGCGCCGTAGCCGGCCGTCACCGCCGAGAGCGCCCGGCTCAGTGGAAATCCCATCGCAATCCCCTCCCACGTGCGGGGCCCCCGCGGGCCCGCGTCGGCCTTCAGGCTACGAAGGGCGCGTCGCGACGGCGACCGCAGCGCGTCGCGTGCGCAGCGGTCACGCCTCAGACCGGCTCAGACGAGGAGCCGGTAGAACGGGCTGTCGGCGGGGATGCGCTCGACGA
>JAVTVZ010000248.1:0-3675 GCA_032229625.1 Dermatophilaceae bacterium
CCGGAGCGACCCGAGGTGGCCGGGACTGCCCACAGGTGTCTGGGAGCGCCCCGACGTCGGGTCGTGGGTCGTGGGCGCGGCGCCGCGCTGGGACGCGGTGCCCTGCTCGTATCTCGCGGGGTCCTGCCGCTGCTCGTTGCGTCAGTTGACGCCGGTCTGCCGAAGACGAACTCGTCCACACGCTCCAGACCCCGTAGCCAAGGCACTGAGCGATGTGACCCAACTCAGGTCGCGATGATGGCCCGAGCGCCGGAGACCTCTGCGCGCAGTCGACCTCGACGCACCCCCACTGGTCGTCACCGCAACATCGAGCGACCGCATCGAGCTCGGACCGCATCGTCCAGGCACGTGGTGGGAGTCAGAACGCCATGCCCGCTTCATGTGCCGGGGGCGCGAAGAGGATGCCGTCGATGCGGCCGGCGCGGTTGACGGAGACGTGCAGCACGATCTCGCCGGCCTCGTGCTCGAGGAGGGCGCGCGCGACGACGGGGCCGGGGGTGGGCTCGAGGCGCAGCGAGATGCCGTCGCGGGTGGCGCCGATCCCGGAGCAGTCCTCGAGAGCCCCGACGTCGGCGAGGATGTCGCGCCAGACACCCATGACGCGGGTGCGGGTGACCTCGCGAGCGCAGGCGTGGGTCATGAGCTCGCGCAGTGCGTCGTAGTCGCCGGCGGCGATGAGCTGCGCGACGCGCTCGACGATCTCGCCGGGATCGACGCGGGGGCCGGTGCCCAGGACCTCGCCGGTGTCGGGGTCGACGGGCCGCCCGAACCGTTTGAACGCGGCCTGCCGACTGACCCCGAGCACGTCCCCGACCTCCTGCCACGTGACCCCGGCCTGACGGGCCGCGTGGATCGCCGCCGCGAGCTGTCGCTCCGCGTCGCTCACGTGCTCGGCGGCGCGCGCGATCTCCCGCAGTCTCGGCGCGGCGCTGCTCTCGCCCGGCTCGGTGCGACCGCCGGTGGCGGCGCGCGGCTCAGGGGCGTCGCGCCCTCGGCTCACGCGGCGGTCGAGCGGCGCGGCAGGACGGCCCCGACCCCGATGGCGGCAGAGATGCCGAGGATGGCGGCGATCGCGGGCTGCATCGACGCGATCCACACGAGGGCGACCGTGACGACCGCGGCGGTGACCAGCTGCACGGAGCGGCGGTAGCGGGCTTCGTCGACGTCGGGCTTGGGGCCGCCGAGGGTGATCGGCGCGAAGGCGGATCCGATGCAGAGGACGAACGCCGCGATGGCGCCGATGAGCACGGACGGGACGCTGACGCCGTCACCGGCCGCGACGACGAGCAGCACGGTCGTGAGGACGAAGACGGCCGCCGCGACGGCCCACGGGTAGGAGCGCATGCCCCGAGCCTGCCCCTCGATATCGCGATCTGTCAACCAGTAGATGACAACATTCATCTCGCGGATGGCGTGCGTTCGATAGCGTGCTGCCGTGGAGGACTTCGGGCTGGACACACTGCAGGCACTGACGACGACTGCCGAGACGTGGCTGGCGCACGACCCGCACGAGCCGGACCGCGCGCAGGTCCGCACGTGGATCGACGCGGCGCAGCGCGGCGACGAGGCCGCGCGCGATGCGCTCGCGAGGGCCTTCGCCGGGCCCCTCACCTTCGGTACCGCCGGCCTGCGCGGCCCGATCGGCCCGGGCGTGTCGAGCATGAACAGCGCGGTCGTCATCCGCACGACCGCGGGGCTCGCGACCTACCTGCAGGAGGTCGTCGGTGCGCCCGATCACGCGCCGCGCCTCGTCGTCGGGTATGACGCCCGGCACGGCTCGAGCCGATTCGCGCGCGACGCCGTCGAGGTCGCGGCCGCGGCGGGCTGCGAGGCCATGCTGCTGCCGGGGCCGCTGCCGACGCCGGTCCTCGCCTTCGCCGTGCGGCACCTCGAGGCCGACGCCGGAGTCATGATCACCGCCTCGCACAACCCCGCGGCCGACAACGGGTACAAGGTGTATCTCGGCGGGCGCGCCGCCGACGGGCCCGGCCGCGGTGTCCAGATCGTGCCTCCGGCCGACGCGCAGATCGCCGCCGCCATCGCTGCGGCGCCGCCGGCCGACGAGGTCCCTCGCAGCGGCGCCGGGGTGCGGCAGCTCGGCGACGACCTCCTCGAGGCCTACCTGCGCCGGGCCGCCGCGATCGTCGCCGGCACCGCGCCGCTGGGCACCCACCGGCAGCGCCTGCGCGTCGTGCTCACGCCGATGCACGGCGTCGGCGGTTTCGTCGCCCAGCAGGCGCTGCTGGCGCTCGGATTCGCCGACGTGCACGTCGTCTCGGAGCAGGCGGCGCCGGACCCGGACTTCCCGACGGTGCCCTTCCCGAACCCCGAGGAGGCCGGCGCCCTCGACCTCGCCATCGACCTCGCGCGGCGCGTCGAGGCCGACCTCGTCGTCGCTCTCGACCCCGACGCCGACCGGTGCAGCGTCGCCGTGCCGACCGGCGCGACCGGCGTCGGGTCCGGCGGCGGCTGGCGCCAGCTCAGCGGCGACGACGTCGGCGCGCTCCTGGGTCGTGACGCCGCCGACCGCGACACCGGGAGAGGTGTGCTCGCCTCGTCCGTCGTGTCCGGCCGGCTGCTGGGCAGGATCGCGGCCGCGGCGGGGCTGCGGCACGTGACGACGCTGACCGGCTTCAAGTGGATCGCGCGGGTCGACGGCCTCGCCTACGGCTACGAGGAGGCGATCGGCTACTGCACCGACCCGCAGGCCGTGCGCGACAAGGACGGCATCACCGCCGCCGTGCGCGTCGTCGACCTCGCGTCCCGACTGGGCGCCGGCGGCCGCTCGCTGCTCGACGCGCTCGACGACCTGGCCCGCGAGCACGGGCTGCACGCCACCGCGCCGGTCACCGTGCGCGTCGAGGACGTCACGCGCATCGGCGCGGCGATGGCCCGGCTGCGCGCGCACCCGCCGACCGAGCTCGCCGGCTCACCCGTCACCCAGGTGGTCGACCTCGCCGACCCCGGCCCCGACTCCGGCCCCGACTGCGAGCTGCCGGCGACCGACGGGATGCTGCTGCTCACCGCCGCCGACGACCGCGTCGTCGTGCGCCCGTCGGGCACGGAGCCCAAGCTCAAGGGCTACCTCGAGGTCGTCCTGCCGGTGCCGCAGGGTCAGCCCGTGCCGCACGAGCGGGCCGCGGCGCGCCTGCGGTTGCTGCGGACCGACGTGAGCGCCGCGCTCGGCCTCTGAGCAGCAGGTCTGCGCGGGCAGCGGTCGCCGGGGGCGGGAGACGCGCGACGCCCGGTCCGCCACTGCGTGTGGCTGACCGGGCGTCGCAGGGGTCGCGGCCTCAGCGGCGCGAGACGAGCTCCTCGGCGATCTGCACCGCGTTGAGGGCAGCGCCCTTGCGCAGGTTGTCGCCGACGACGAAGAGGGCGAGTCCCTTGCCCTCCGGGGCGGCCTGGTCGGCGCGCACCCGCCCGACGAAGACGTCGTCGGCGCCGGTGGCCTGCAACGGGTTCGGCACCTCGGTGACCGTGACGCCCCGCGCCGCGCCGAGCAGCTCGAGCGCCCGATCGGGGCTGATGGCGCGGTCGAACTCGGCGTGGATCGCCAGGCTGTGGCCACTGAAGACGGGCACACGCACGCACGTGCCGGAGACGCGCAGGTCGGGCAGGTGCAGGATCTTGCGCGACTCGTTGCGCAGCTTCTGCTCCTCGTCGGTCTCGCCG
>JAVTVZ010000249.1:0-21903 GCA_032229625.1 Dermatophilaceae bacterium
GTTCATGAACCCGTGCTGTTCGAGGACACGGCCGTGAGGTGACCGGGCCGACGGGCGACCCGGTCACCTCACGACGGCGCTAGCGGCGCCGCCCGCGCTGCACGCAGCGACCCAGCCGCCGCGGCCAGCGAGAGGCCATGAGCTCCTCCAGCAGCACCGGGGTGCCCGCGGCGTCGGCGAGCGGCATCCGCCAGTTCGGGTATTCGGTGTCGGTGCCGGGCTGATTCATCGTCCGGCGGTCCCCGACGAGGTCCGGCACGGAGACGCCGAGCAGCAATGCCGGCGACCACGACAAGTAGCGGTGCAGACCCTCGATGATCTGCTCGAGCTGCGTCGCGCTCGGGTCGGTCGCCAGGCGGTGCAGGTCGGCCTGCCCGTCGAGCAGGCCGCGGTCGGCCAGGGCGCGCAACATGTCCTCGCGGGCCCCCACGTCCTCGGCCACCTCCTCGGACAGCGGCCGCGTGAAGAGCCCCAACGCGTCCCGGACCTTGATGTGCTCGCCCGTCAGATAGCCCGCGGTGGGCGGCAGATCGTGCGTCGTCACCGACGCCAGGCACAGCCGCCGGTAGTCCTCCGGGCTGCGCGGCGAGCCGTCCTCGCGGCGCTCGAACCACAGGATCGACGTGCCGAGCACACCGCGGTCGACGAGGAAGTCGCGCACCCACGGCTCGACGGTGCCCAGGTCCTCGCCGACGACGACTCCGCCGGCGCGGTGGGCCTCCAGCACGAGGATGCCGATAAGCGCCTCGTGGTCGAGCCGCACGTAGGTGCCCTCGACCGGAGAGTGCCCCTGCGGGATCCACCACAGCCGGAAGAGGCCGATGATGTGGTCGACGCGCAGCCCCCCGGAGTGGCGCAGCGCGGCGTTGATCATCGCGCGGTAGGGCTGATAGCCGAGCTCGGCGAGCCGGTCGGGGCGCCACGGCGGCTGGCTCCAGTCCTGTCCCCGCTGGTTGTAGGGGTCCGGCGGGGCCCCGACGGTCACGCCGACCGCGAGGGCGTCGCGCAGGCTCCAGGCGTCCGACCCGTGCGGGTGCACCCCCACGGCGAGGTCCTGCATGATGCCCAGCGCCATACCGGCCTCGGTGGCCTCCCGCTGGACCGCCGCGAGCTGGCCGTCGGCGACCCACTGGCACCACATCGCGAAGACGACCTCGTCGCTGTGCTCCTCGCGCATCCGGGCGACCGCCTCCGACTGCGAGTCCTGCAGCTGCGCGGGCCACGGGTCCTCGTGCAGCTCGTGCAGCACGCACCACGTCGCGTAGTCGACCAGGCCCTGGCCCTCGGCCTCGCAGTAGGCCTCGAAGGCGGCCTGGCGACGCGGCGGCCGCGGCTGCGCGTAGACGAGGCGCAGCGCCTTCTTCTTGGCGTCCCACGAGGCGTCGCGGTCGATGGACTCGGAGGTGTTCTGCGCGCGAGCGCCGGACGCGATCTCCTCGACCTGCGCGCGCAGGTCGGCGTCGAGGTAGGCGACCTCGGGGATGTCCTCGACGCGGATGTACAGCGGGTTGATGAAGCGCCGGGAGGTCGGCAGGTAGGGCGAGGGCTCCATCGGCGTGGAGAATTCGGCGGCGTGCACGGGGTTGATGAGCGTGAAGTCGGCCCCGAGGTCGCGGGCGGACCACACGGCCATGTCGGCGAGGTCGCCGAAGTCACCGACCCCCCACGACGCGCGCGAACGGACCGAGTAGATCTGCGACATCAGGCCCCACGCGCCGTCCTGGGCGACCCCGGCGGGCAGCGCGAGCGTCTGCGGCACGACGACGAGCGTGCCGCAGGTGGCCTCCTCGACATCGGGGATCTGGGCGTAGAGGGTGTGCCAGCCCAGCGGCAGATCGGCCGGTAGCTCGAAGGTCGCGACGCCGACGAGCGTGCCGTCGACCCAGCGCGAATCCACCCACACCATGAGCTGCTCGAGGTCACGCCGCGTGCCGTCCTCCAGGTCGACCCAGGCCACCGCGGGCGCGCCGTCCGGCACGTGCACCTCCACCCGGCCCGTCGTCCCGCCACGCACGAGGGAGAAGGGGGCCACCCGGCGACGCCAGGGCTGCAGATGGAACGACTCGAGCGCCATCCGCGCCGCGAAGTCGTCACCGGCCTCGACACCGAGGGCGCCGAGCACCGCGCGGATCGTGTGCGCGGCGACCGTGACGTGTCGCCCCTCCCAGTCCCAGTATTCGGTGGCGACACCGTAGGCCCTGGCCAGGTCGGCGAGGGCGGCAGAAGGGGCGTCGTGGTCGTGAAGGGTCACAGGGGGCCTTCCGGTGGCAAGGTCGCGGGTGAGCGGTCCCGATCCTATGCCCGGCGTGGCCCGGTGTGACGGGCCCCCGCGAGAAGAGTGCGCAGGTCGCCATGCCAGTGGCCGGCCGTGCGCGACCCACCGCCGGCCACGCGCCCTGCCTCGGCCCGCTCGGGGCACGCGGCGCACGGGCGGGGCCCGGCCGCGCGGCCTCTCCCCGACGGTCCGGTGCGTCCCGTGTCGGTCGGCGTCTCGGGTGAGAATGGAGCGCATGTTCGTGCCGAGCCTCCCGCCGCCCGCGGCGACCGCGACCCCGACGCCGGACCCGCTCGCCACCTCCGGCGAGACCGTCGTGACGACCCTGTCGACGATGACGTGGGAGAAGGCCGTCGACTGGCTCCTGGGCGTGCCGCTGCAGATCGCGCTCATCGTCTTCTTCGCGTGGTTGCTGCGCTGGTTCGCCCACCGCTTCATCGACGCGCTCGTGCGCACGATCGCCGCCCGGCGGCAGACCACGACGAGCTCGGGCTCGATCATGGTCGTCGACCCCATCCCCACCGAGGCGCTGCCGATCATGAAGCGGCAGGCGCGCCGCGCCGCGCGCGCCCTGACCGACTCGGGTCTGGTCGACACCGACCGGCAGAAGCAGCGGGTCGAGACCCTCGGCTCGGTGCTGCGCAGCATCAGCTCGATCGTCATCTGGTCGATCGCGGTGCTCATGATCGGCTCCGAGCTGGGCCTGAACATGGCGCCGGTGCTGGCGTCGGCCGGCGTCGGCGGCGTCGCGCTCGGCTTCGGCGCGCAGAGCCTGGTCAAGGACTTCCTCTCGGGGATCTTCATGATCCTGGAGGACCAGTACGGCGTCGGCGACATCGTCGACACCGGCGACGTCGTCGGCACCGTCGAGGAGGTGACCCTGCGCGTCACGCGGGTCCGCGACATGCAGGGGGTGGTCTGGTATATCCGCAACGGCGAGATCGTGCGGATCGCGAACCGCTCGCAGGGCTGGCAGACGGGCTCCGTCGACGTCGCCGTGTCCTCCGAGGAGGACCCGGAGAAGGCCATCGCCGTCATCAAGACGTCGGTCGAGGGCATGGAGGACGAGCCGCAGTGGTCGCGGATCATGCTCGAGCCGGTGACCGTCGCCGGCGTCGAGTCGATCACCGGCGGCACGATGCTCATCAAGGTCTTCGTCAAGTGCGCCCCCAACGAGCACTGGGCCGTGCAGCGCGAGATCCGCGAGCGCACGAAGATCGCGCTGCAGAAGGCCGGTGTGCGCGGCCCGATCGTCATGCCCGCCGGCTTCGGCGTCGACCCGATGGCCGGGGGCGCGACGACGACCAAGCCGACGAATCCCGCGTGAGCCGGCCGACGGCCCCGGCCGCGCGCCGCGGCGCCCTTGAGAGGATGCCTGGGTGAGCGAACAGCAGGTGACGTACTACGAGGCCATGGGCGGTCACGCCTTCTTCGACGATCTGGTCGCGGCGTTCTACCGCGGCGTCGCTACCGACGAGCCGCTGCGGGCGCTCTACCCACAGGAGGATCTGGCGCCGGCGCAGGAGCGGCTGCTGCTCTTCCTCGAGCAGTATTGGGGCGGCCCGACGACCTACTCCGACGAGCGCGGCCACCCGCGGCTGCGCATGCGCCACATCCCCTATGCCGTGACCCCGACGATGCGCGACGCGTGGCTGCACCACATGCTCGGCGCCCTCGACGAGGTCGGGCCGCGCCACGCGTTGCTCCCGCAGCTGGACGAGGCGCTGCGCGACTACCTGACGCGAGCGGCGTGGTCGATGGTCAACTCTCAGGAGGGCGAGGCGGCCCCGATCCACCGGATGTGAGGGCCGTCACGGGTCGGCCACGCCGCGCGACAGACCTCCCCACAGCACCTCCGATCTCACGATGCGGACTTTTACCGAATCGATTCGATCGCGCCGGATCGGCGGGCCAGACTTGGATGCCGTGACGACGCCGACGACGACAGACTCGACCCGACCCGCGCAGGTGCCGACGACCGGCCCCGCGTCCGTCCTGCTGCACGCCCCCGACGGGCCCGACGCCGCCTGGTGGCGACACGCGGTCATCTACCAGATCTATCCGCGGTCCTGGGCGGACGGCGACGGTGACGGGATCGGGGATCTGCCCGGCATCACGGCGCGCCTGCCCTATCTGCGCGACCTCGGCGTCGACGCCGTGTGGCTCTCGCCGTTCTACCGCTCGCCGATGGCCGACGCGGGCTACGACGTCGCCGACTACCGCGCCATCGACCCGCTCTTCGGCGACCTGGGCGACGCCGACGCGCTCATCGCCCGCGCCCACGAGCTCGGGCTGCGCGTCATCGTCGACCTCGTGCCCAACCACACCTCCGACGAGCACGCGTGGTTCCGGGCGGCGCTGGCCGCCGGGCCGGGCAGCGCGGAGCGGGACCGCTACATGTTCCGCGAGGGCTCGGGCGCTGACGGCAACGAGCCGCCGAACAACTGGAAGTCGGTCTTCCGCGGCTCCGCGTGGACCCAGGTCGAGCGCGGCGACGCCGCCGCCGGCACCCTCGGGCAGTGGTATCTCAACCTCTTCGACTCCAAGCAGCCGGACCTCAACTGGGCGAACCCGCAGGTCCGCGCGGAATTCGAGGACATCCTGCGCTTCTGGGTGACGCGGGGCGTCGACGGCTTCCGCGTCGACGTCGCCCACGGTCTCGTCAAGCGCGACGGCCTGCCGCCGTGGGACGAGGACAACGTGATGATCGAGGACCACGACGGCGACGGCGAGACCCCGGCCGACGTGCCGACGTGCGCGGCGCCCATGTGGGATCAGGACGGCGTCCACGAGATCTACCGGGCGTGGCGGCGCGTGCTCGACGAGGCCAACCCCACCGGCGACCCCGAGGCCGACACCATCCTGTGCGCCGAGGCGTGGGTCGAGCCCATCGAGCGGCTCGTCGACTACACCCGACCCGACGAGATGCACCAGGCCTTCAACTTCGCCTTCCTCGTCTCCCCGTGGACCGCACCCTCGCTGCGGGCCGTCGTCGCCGAGTCGCTGCGCGCCGCGGACTCCGTCGGTGCCCCCACGACCTGGGTGCTGTCCAACCACGACGTCGTGCGCCACGCCTCGCGCCTCGGCCTGCCCGTCGGCACGCCGCGCCCCAACGGCATCGGCCCCGACGACGAGCAGCCCGACCTGGTCGTCGGCCTGCGGCGGGCGCGCGCCGCGACGACCCTCATGCTCGGGCTGCCCGGCTCGGCCTACCTCTACCAGGGCGAGGAGCTCGGCCTGCCGGAGTCGACCGAGGTGCCGGACGAGGCGCGTCAGGACCCCGTGTGGTTCCGCTCCGGTCACACCGAGCTGGGCCGCGACGGCTGCCGCATCCCCATGGCGTGGGAGGCCGACGCCCCGGCCCTCGGCTTCAACGACACCGGCGCGACGTGGCTGCCGCAGCCCGAGGCCTACCGCGCGCTGGCCGTCGACCGGCAGGTCGGCGTGCCCGGCTCGACCCTAGAGCTGTATCGGACCCTGCTGGCCGCCCGCCACGAGCACGACCTGGGCACCGGCGGCCTGCGCGACCTGTCGCAGGAGTGGCCCGACGACGACGTCGTCGCCTTCGTCAACGAGGCCCACGACGGCGCCCGCCTCGCGCTCGTGCTCAACCTCGGCGCCGAGCCGATCACGCTGCCGGAGGGCGAGGTCGCCGTGACCAGCGACGAGCTCGTCGACGGCCGCCTGCCCCAGGACACCGCGGCGTGGGTGGCGCTGCGCTGATATGGACCGACGCAGCGACGACACCGGCGAGGGCCGGTCCCGCACGGACACCGAGCGGGTCGCCGGACGGGCGCAGGCCGCGCCCGTCCGTCGGCGCGCGCTGACCGCGGCGCTCGTCTGCCTCGTCACGATCATCGCCTTCGAGGGCCTGGCGATCTCGACGATCATGCCGACGGTCGCGGCGGACCTCGACGCGGCCGGCGGCTACGCGCTCGCCTTCAGCGCGATGTTCACCGCACAGCTGCTGGCCATCGTGCTCGCACGGCCGTGGATCGAGACGGCCGGGTCGTGGGCGGTCATGCGCGCCGGCCAGCTCCTCTTCGCCGCCGGTAGCCTGATCGCCGGCCTCGCGCCGGGCCTGGGCATCTTCCTCGCGGGCCGGGTGCTCGCCGGCCTGGGAGCCGGTTTCGTCGTCGTCGCGCTCTACGTGCTCATCGGGGCGGCGTATCCGCCGCCGGCGCGGCCGAAGCTCTTCGCGTGGATCTCCGCGGCGTGGGTGCTGCCCTCGATCGTCGGGCCGCTGCTCGCGGCGGCGATCAGCGAGGTGTGGTCGTGGCGCGGGGTCTTCCTGCTCGTCGTGCCCGCTGTCGCCGCGACCCTCGTCGTGCTGGCCCGCACGCTGCCCGGTGTCGGCGCCCGACCGGACTCGGGGACGGCCGACGGCTCCGGGCGCCGCGCGGCCGGCGCCGGGGTGCTCGTCGGCGCCCTGGTCGCCGCGGGCGCCGGGCTCTTCCAGTGGGCAGGCACCCAGCTCGTGCCGCCGCGCGCGTGGCCGGTCGCCGCGGCGGTCGCCGGGGTCGCGCTGCTGGCCGTGGGGCTGCCGCGGATCCTGCCCGCCGGCACGCTGCGCTCCGCGCGCGGCCTGCCGTCGGTCGTGCTGGCGCGGGCGCTCTTCACCGCGGCCTTCTCCGGCACCGTGACGTTCGTGCCGCTGTGGCTCGTCACCGAGCGCGGCCTGAGCACCGCCGGCGCGGGGCTCATCCTCGCGATCTCCTCGATCGGCTGGGCCTGCGGCGCGTGGGTCCAGGGCCGTGACCGGCTGCGCGACGCCGGGCCCGCCCTCGTGCACCTCGGCGCCTGGTGCGCCGCCGCCGGCGTCGCGGGCTACGCGGCCCTCGCGGCTGGGCAGGGCTCCGCCCTGCTCGCCGTGCCCGCCGGGGCGCTGCTCGGGCTGGGCATGGGCCTGGGCACCACCGCCCAGGGCGTGCTCGTGCTGCACCTCGCGCCGCCGTCGCGGCACGCCGCGGCCTCCTCGGCGCTCATGCTCGCCGACACCCTCGGCAGCGTCGTCGGCGTCAGCGTCACCGGCACCGTCTACGCCTCGCTCGCGCCGCATCCCGACGTATCGACCTTCACCGTCGTCTGGGCCGTCGCGGCCGCGAGCGCCGTGCTCGCGGTCCTCGCCGCGCGGCGCATCGACGCGCCGACCCCCTGACGCCCACCCCGACGGGACCGAGCGGTCTCAGCGGGCGGCGATCTGCCCGCCGGGCGTCGACAAGCGCCACCACGGGCCGGCGCGCAGGACCCGCCCGGGCTCCGCACCGGCGAGGAAGCCCAGCACCTGCGCACCGAAGGCCAGGCCCGCCGGACCGCCCGCGAGGTCGGGCGCCGGGCGGTTCCACACCCGGCGGCGCAGCTCCTCGACGGCCAGGGCTCCGGCGGCCGGACCGCCACCGGCAGGGCCGCCGACCCCCGTGGCGATCTCGGCGATCCCGGCCTGCGCGATCTCGCGCAGCGAGCCCACCGCCACGTCGGCGACCGGCTCCCAGCCCGAGCGCGGCGGCGCGTGACCGGCCCACGGGGCGACGACCTGCGCCGGCGGGACGGGCAGCACGAGATCACCGGTGCGCTTCATCCGCGCGAGGCGATCGGCGACCGCCTCGATCGCGACGACGACGTCGACCGCGGCGTCCGCCGCCAGCCGCAGCGCGCGCATCCCGAGCACTCCCCCGCCGCCGAAGAGGCCCGCGCCCGGCACGACCCGCACCGTCACGAGCAGCACCTGCCCGTGCGCGGTGAGCCGCACCGCGCCCTCGGGGTCGGCGACCCGGGCGCGGGACAGGAAGGTGTCGAGGTCCGCGACGTCGAAGGCGTCGGCCAGCCGCAGGCCACCGTCGGGCGCGTCCCCGCCCTGGTCTCCCCCGACCTGGTCTCCCCCGTCCGGCGCTCCCCCGCCGCCCGATGCTCCCGCACCGTTGCGCGTTCCACCGTCGTTCATGTGCCCACCACCATCACTCGGTCCGCCATCGCTCGGTCCACCGTCGCTCGGTCCGCCATCGCTCGGTCCGCCATCGCTCGGTCCGGCGTCGCTCATCGGGTGCCCCGTCGCCGCATCGGCACCTGCGGGCCACGCACCCCGTCGAGCACGGCGATCTCCTGATCCGTGGCGCGCCGCGGGGCGCCGGCCGCGAAGTCGTACCAGACCAGCGTCGTCACCGCGTGCGCGTAGATCCGCCGGCCCCTGCGCTGGTCGCGCCCCTGCGGGTCGCGCTCCTGCGCGTCCTGATCGGCCACCGCGGCCGTCCCGCCGATCGGCACGTCGCGGGGCGCGTCGGGGTCGCGGATCTCGTAGCCGAGGTCGAAGCTGGCCCCGCCGCGGCGCGGCACCCACAGATCGATCGCCACGCCCTCGTGCTGGAAGGACAGCGGCGCGAGGTATTCGATCTCGCTACGGGCCACGAGACAACCACTGGATCGCAAAGAGTTGCGTGCGCCGAACCAGTCCTGGAAGGCCATGATCCGCGCATCCTCCAGGAGGCGCAGATACTGCACGTTGTTGACGTGTCCGTAGGCGTCCATGTCGGACCAGCGCAGCGGCACCCGCACCGTGTGCGGCAACGGATCGGGCGCCGCGACGCTCGACGGCACGACAGGCGACGGCACGACAGGCTGCGGCACAGGTCGGGGCGGGGACGCGCTCATCCGCGCCATCTTGTCAGCTGCGGGCCGCGCTACCCTCGGGCGGGTGAGCCGCAACGACGTGACCCCTTCGCCGTCCGACCCGGATTTCGACCCGGTCGGTGACCTCCTCGACGTCCTGGACCTGCGGCGCGAGGGCGCCGACGACTTCGTCGGGCGCAGCCAGCCGCAGCCGCACGGGCGCGTCTTCGGCGGCCAGGTGCTCGCCCAGGGACTCATCGCGGCGGGGCGCACCGTCGCCGACCTCGACGGCTTCGACGAGCAGCCGCGCCACGTGCACTCCATGCACGGCTACTTCCTGCGCGCCGGCGACGCGAGCGCGCCGATCAGCTTCACGGTCGAGCGGCTGCGCGACGGGCGCTCGTTCTCCGCGCGACGCGTCCACGCGCTCCAGGCCGGGCGGCCGATCCTCTCGCTCGCCGCGTCCTTCCAGACCCGGGACGAGGGCCTGGACCACCAGGACGTCATGCCGACGGTGCCCCCGCCGGAGGAGCTGCCCGCCGTGCGGGAGCTGCTCGTCGGCGTCGACGAGGGCCCGGCCAAGAAGTGGGTCGAGCGCCGCGCCATCGACATCCGCCACGCCGAGGAGCCCATCTACCTGCGCCCGGCGAGCGAGGCCGCCGCCCGGCAGAACGTCTGGATCCGCGCGGCAGGACACCTGCCCGACGATCCGCTGCTGCACGCCGCGGTGCTCGCCTACGCCTCGGACTACACGCCGTTGGAGGCGATCCTGCGCCGCCACGGCATCGCGTGGATCGACCCGCGGCTGCGACCGGCGAGCCTCGACCACGCCATGTGGTTCCACCGGCCGGTCCGCGCCGATGAGTGGCTGCTCTATTCGCAGAGCTCGCCGTCCGCGACGGGCGGGCGGGGCCTGGGCATCGGGCGGATGTTCCGCCGCGACGGCGCGCTCGCCGCGAGCGTGGCCCAAGAGGGCATGGTGCGGCTCAAGGGCTGACGCCTCGGCGGCTGACACGGGCACAGGATCCGAGAGGGAGAGGCGAGGGCGACATGAGCATCCAGGATCGCGTCGGTGGCGGCGGGGGGCGACCCCCGCTGCGCTGCCCGCTGTGCGGCGGCATGAGCTTCCAGAAGGAGGAATCCCGGCAGGAGTCGCGGTGGGGCTTCACGAGCCACCGGATGACGCTGATGATCTGCCGGGAGTGCCGGTTCGTCCTGACCTTCTACGACAAGCACTCGATCTTCGACGTCGACTGACCGGCCTGGGGACGCCGCGACCGCCTTGGCGCCCCGCCCGACGCGGCCGCCGCGTCCGCTCAGGCCCGGACACGCCGCTGCCCCCGTGCCCGCCCCTGGACGTGGTCCGTCGGGGTGGGCGCGGGGGCAGCCGGCGCGGCGTCAGTCCCGCGTGAGCTTGCGGTAGGTGACGCGGTGCGGGCGGGCGGCGTCCTCACCGAGGCGCTCGACCTTGTTCTTCTCGTACCCCTCGAAGTTGCCCTCGTACCAGTACCAGGAGCTCGGGTCCTCGTCCGTGCCCTCGTAGGCGAGGATGTGCGTCGCGACGCGGTCGAGGAACCACCGGTCGTGGCTGATGACGACCGCGCAGCCGGGGAAGTCGAGCAGCGCGTTCTCCAGCGAGCCGAGGGTCTCGACGTCGAGGTCGTTGGTCGGCTCGTCGAGGAGCAGCAGGTTGCCGCCCTGCTTGAGCGTCAACGCGAGGTTGAGGCGGTTGCGCTCACCACCGGAGAGCACGCCGGCCTTCTTCTGCTGGTCCGGGCCCTTGAAGCCGAACTGGCTGACGTAGGCGCGGCTGGGGATCTCGACGTTGCCGACCTGGATGTGGTCGAGCCCGTCGGAGACGACCTCCCACAGCGTCTTGCCCGCCTCCAGCCCCTCGCGGGACTGGTCGACATAGCTGATCTTGACGGTCTCGCCGACCTTGACGGTGCCCTCGTCCGGCTCCTCGAGCCCGACGATCGTCTTGAAGAGCGTCGTCTTGCCGACGCCGTTGGGGCCGATGACACCGACGATGCCGTTGCGCGGCAGCGTGAAGCTGAGGTCGTCGATGAGGACGCGGTCGCCGAAGCCCTTGCGCAGCCCCTGCACCTCGATGACCGTCGAGCCCAGGCGCGGGCCCGGGGGGATCGCGATCTCCTCGAAGTCCAACTTGCGCGTCCGCTCGGCCTCCGCCGCCATCTCCTCGTACCGGGCCAGACGCGACTTCGACTTCGTCTGGCGCGCCTTGGCGTTGGAGCGGACCCAGTCGAGCTCGTCCTTGAGGCGCTTGGCGAGCTTGGCGTCCTTCTTGCCCTGCACCTGCAGGCGCGCGGCCTTCTTCTCCAGGTAGGTGGAGTAGTTGCCTTCGTAGGGGTAGAGGCGCCCGCGGTCGACCTCACAGATCCAGCCCGCGACGTTGTCGAGGAAATACCGGTCGTGGGTGACGGCCAGGACGGCGCCGGGGTAGCTCGCGAGGTGCTGCTCGAGCCAGTTGACGGACTCGGCGTCGAGGTGGTTGGTCGGCTCGTCGAGGAGGAGCAGGTCGGGCTTGGACAGCAGCAGCTTGCACAGGGCCACGCGTCGGCGCTCACCGCCGGAGAGGACGGAGACGTCGGCGTCGCCGGGCGGGCAGCGCAGCGCGTCCATCGCCTGCTCGAGCTGGGAGTCCAGGTCCCACGCGTCGGCGTGGTCGATGGCCTCCTGCAGCTCGCCCATCTCGGCCATGAGCTTGTCGAAGTCGGCGTCGGGCTCGGCCATCTCGACGGAGATCTCGTTGAACCGGTCGACCTTGGCCTTGATGTCGCCCAGGCCCTCCTGGACGTTGCCGAGCACCGTCTTGGTCTCGTCGAGCTTCGGCTCCTGCTCGAGGATCCCGACGCTGTATCCGGGCGAGAGCCGCGCCTCGCCGTTGGACGGCTGGTCGAGCCCCGCCATGATCTTCAGGATCGTCGACTTGCCCGCGCCGTTCGGGCCGACGACGCCGATCTTCGCGCCCGGATAGAACGACATCGACACGTCATCGAGGATCAGCTTGTCGCCGACCGCCTTGCGTGCCTTGGTCATGGTGTAGATGAACTCGGCCATGCGCCGAAGGCTATCCGCCGCCGTCCCGGCGACCCAATCCGTCCCACGAGTCCGCCCGACCGGGCACCTCGGGCGCCGCCGCGGGGTCGGCCCCGGCGGTCGCGGCCCCGGCCCAGACCGCGACCGCCGGCCGGGGCGGACTCGGGATCGGCGCGCGTCAGGCCGCCGATTCGGCGCCCGCGTGGGGTCGCTGGTCGCGGTGGCCACCGTCGTAGCCGTCGTCGCCGTCGGTACGCCCGTCGCCGTCGCCGCCCGCCTCGCGGTCGTCGTGCCGCGCGCCGGCACCGTCGGCCGCCCCCGGCTCGCCGCCGGGCTGCGACGCGGCCTGGAAGGGGTCGGCGAAGGCCGGGCCGAAGGGGCCGGCCTGCCGGGTCCGGCCGTCGGCGCCGCGGTCGTCCGTCGATCCGGAGCGGCCGTCGGCGCCGACCGGGCCGGTCCGGGTGAAGATGCTCGTGCCGCGGCGCAGGTCGGGGCCGACGCTCAGGGCCTCGATCTCGACGTTCGTGCCGCGGCGGTCGCCGTTCGTCCACTGCTCGACGCGCATCCGGCCGTGCACGACGAGCGGGGCGCCCTTGGTGACGCTGGCCGCGACGTTGAGCGCCAGCTGGCGGAACGCGATGACGTCGACGAAGCTCGTGCCGGCGTCGAAGAACTCCGTGCTCCCCGGCTTGCGTCGGCGCACGGTCGAGGCGAAGCGGAAGGTCACGTAGGGGTCACCGGAGGTCGTCCGGCGCCGCACGGGCTCCTCGACCGCATTGCCGAGAATGGTGATGTACGTCTCGTTCATCGGGGCTCCTTGCTCCACGCGGCCCCGCGGGTCGGTGGCCGTCGCCGCCAGGCTGGCGCGCCGCGCCCGGCAGCGTCCCGGGAGCCGTGCGGCCCTGTGGACGCGGGCCGACCGACAGGTGGGGATGTGGACGCCCGCCGCGAGCTCCCGAGGCGCCGGCGCGGGCTCCCGAGGCGCCGGCGCGGGCTCCCGAGACGCCGGCGCGAGCTCCCGAGGCGCGGGCACGGGCTCCCCCGCCGCGCCGGCGGCCGGGCCGGACGGGCTCCGCCTCGATCGCGCTACACCTCGATCGCGCTACACCTCGATCGCGGCGTCGAGATGCTCGCGCGTCGTGCGGTGGGCGGCGAGGACGGCGCGCACCGGGTCGAGCAGCTGGGCGCGGGCGACGTCGGCGATCCTCGTGCGCAGGCGCAGCGCGATGGCGTGCACCCGGCGACGCGCCTGCACCGCGGCGAGCGCTCGCGACAGCGCGGCGAGCAGCACCCCGCCGGCCAGGCCCCCGACGGCCAGCAGCGTCGGCAGCGGCACATACCCCTGCGTCGGCGTGGGCGGCGGCGGCAACTGCAGCCACGCGAGCACGCCGAGCACGCTGAGCCACACCAGCCCGACGACGGCCGCCGCGGCGAGCCCGAGCTGCGCGGCCCCGACGAGCGTCCACCACAGCGGTCGGCGCTGATGCAGCGAGGTGCCCAGGACGGCCTGGTCGAGGGCGTCCGCGAGCGCCCCGGCGGTCGGGCGGGCGGCGCGCTCGGCCGCGTCGGCCCACAGCGGCGGCAGGCCCTGGCCGGCCCGGGCGCCGAGACGGCCGGTGACGAGATCGACGGCGGCCCGGGCGGCGGGCGTCGCCGCGGGCAGCGAGGTGCGCTCGACGATCCGCTGCAGGTCCGCGGGGAAGGGCGTGACGTCGGGGTCCTTGGCGGCGTCGAGCCGCAGCCGCTTGAGCGGGTCGGGCCGCAGCCCGCGCAGCCACCGGGTGAAGGGCCAGCCGGTGCTCGCCAGTGCCCGGCGGCGATGATCGGCCGCGACCGCCGCGAGCACGACCGGCACGCCCGCGCTGTCGGCGAGGGCGTCGACGACGTCGGCGGTCGCCTCTGCGTCGATGGTCGGCTCGGTGTCGGCGACGTGGGCGCGCAGCCGCGCGGCCCCGGCGCGCGCGTCCCCGAGCAGCCGTAGCCGGGTCGCCTCCGCCGCGGCGACGGCGCCGGTCAGGTCCGCGAAGAGCTCGGAGACGCCCGCCCCGGTGGCCCCCGAGCACGTGACGACCGAGACGTCGAGCAGGCCGTCCGCGGCCAGCAGTCGCTGCAGGTCGGCGCGGCACGCCTGGGTCTGCGCCGGGCTGAGCCGGTCGACCTGGTTGAGCACGACGATCGTCACGGCGCCGTGATGGGCAGCCCGCGACAGGTATTCCTCGTGCAGGCGCGCGTCCGCATACTTCTGCGGGTCGGTCACCCACACGAAGACGTCCGTCATCGCCAGCACGCGGTCCGCCTCGGCGCGGTGCGCGGGGCGGGTCGAGTCGATGTCCGGCAGGTCCAGGAGCACGAGCCCCTCGGTGCCGCCGGGCATCCGCGCCGGATCACCGACGGCCGGCCGGGGCCCGCCACCAGGAGCGACGTGGTGGCGGTCGCGGACACGCAGCCAGTCGAGCAGCTCCGTCGCGGGGTCGGCGCCCCAGATGGCCGCCTGCACCCGCGTCGTCGTCGGCCGCAGGTGCCCCGAGCGGGCGACGACCTCGCCGCACAGGGCGTTGAAGAGGGTGGACTTGCCGCTGCCCGTCGCGCCCGCGAGCGCGACGACCGTGTGCCGACCCGACAGGCTCAGCCGCTCGCCGGCGCGGCGCAGGACCTTCTCGACGTCCAGCACGTCGGGCTCGGGCAGGTGCGCGGCGCCCGCATCGATCGCGGCCGTCAGCTCCGTGACCGCGACCCGCAGGGCGTCGCCCGCCTGGGCTCGCCCGCCACCACCGCGGCCGACCCCGACGCCACGGGCACGGGCCCCGCCGTCACGGACGCCTCCGCCACCGACGCCTCCGGCGTCCGGACTGACGGACCCGCTGTCGCCGGCCGCGTGACGGCGGGCGTCGCCGCCGCGGGGGCCGGGCCCCGCGACCTCGGGCTCCGGCCGGGCGCCCCTGTCGGGTGTGCGGGCCCCGGGCCACCTCATCGGGCGGTCCGCAGCGCGGCGGCCGCGTCGAGCAGCTCGCGCGGCTGGTCGAGGCGGACCTGCGCCGAGGCGATCCGGGCATACAGGCGGTCGGCCTCCTGCGCATACAGGGCCTCGGTGCGGGCGAGGAGCTGGCGGCGGGCCTTCGCGGCGAGGGTGCGCACGGCCTGATCGCCGAAGATCGCTTCGAGCAGCCGCTGCGCCAGCACCGCCGAGCCGCCGGCGATGCCGACCTCCGCGCCGCCGAGCGTGCCCATCGTGTGGCTGAAGACGACGAGCATGAGCACGACCCCGACGGCGTTGACGCCCATCGAGAGCACCCGCGCGGTCGTGCGACGGTCCTTGCCCTCGGCGCGGACGAGCTCGAGGATGTCCTGCTGCCACTCCCGCACGAGCAGCTCGGCGCGCTCCGGCAGGTCCGGGGACGCGGCCCCGACGCCGGCGACGCCGAGGGTGTCCGGGTGAGCCTGCGCGGCGCGCCCGCCCGTGGCGGGACCCGCGGGGCGGGGGTCGGCCCCGGGTGCCTGGTCGCGGTGCGGATCGACAAGCGGCTCGGCGCCCGGCACCGCGCGCCAGCGGCGGGCGACGTCCAGGCCCGCGCTCTGGGCGTGCGACACCAGCAGCGTCGCGACGCCCGACTGCAGCGCCTCGCCGAGCTCGCTCGCCGGCGGCGGCTGGCCCTTGACGGCGGCGACGACGCGGTCGCGCAGCCGACCGAAGCCCACCTCGACCTGCTTGAGGAATTCGCCGGTGCCGACGAATTCCTGCCAGCGCGCGAGGACCTCACCGCGCAGCAGCCGGCCGTCGCTCATGCCGGCGGACACGTCGTCGAGGGCGTTGCCGTAGGCGCTGCGCACGATCGCGGCGAGCTGCTCGGTGACCTGCACCTGCTCGAAGCTCGCCTCCGCGAGCGCCCCGACCCGCCGGTCGAGGGAGTCCAGCGCCCCGGCGAGCGTGCGGCGCACGAGCAGGCCGCGGGCGCGGGCGTCCTCACCGAGGCGGGTCAGCCACTCGCGCAGCGGCTCGACCTGGGCGCGCGGCAGGCTCCCGTCGGCGGCGAGCGTGGACTCGGTGATCGTGAAGACCGGTGCGTGTCGCAGCCCTTCGGCGACGAGCATGCCGGCGAGGTGCTCGCCGATCTCCTCCTCCGCGCCCGGCGGCACCCGGTCGAGGACGATCGCGACCGACGTGCCGCGCTCGACCGAGCGGCGCAGCAGCTCCCACGGCACCGCATCGGCATACCGCGCGGCGGTCGTCACGAAGACCCACAGGTCGGCCGCGGCGAGCAGCTGGCGGGCGAGGTCGCGGTTGGCCTCGACGACCGAGTCGATGTCCGGCGCGTCGAGCACCGCGACGCCGGGCGGCAGCGACTGCGCCGCGACGAGCCGCACCGCCGACGGGTCCTGCGCGCCGCCTGCGGCGGGCGTCTCGAGGTCGTCCGCGCCGGCGGCGTCGTGACCGGTGACGCGGTGCAGGTGCGGCAGGATCCGCGGCGAGGTGAACCAAGACGTGTCCTGCGGATGGTGCACGAGCACGCAGGCGCGGGTCGTCGGGCGCAGCACCCCACTGCGCGAGACCCGGCGCCCCACCAGCGAATTCACCAGCGTCGACTTGCCCGCCCCCGTCGACCCGCCGACCACCGCGAGCAGCGGGGCGTCGATGTCGGTCAGCCGCGGGATGACGTAGTCGTCGAGCTGGTCGAGCAGCTCGCGGCGGTCACCACGGGCGGTCGCGACGCCCGGCAGCCCGAGCGGCAACGTCGACTCGGCCACCTTGTCGCGCAGGCCCGTGACCGCCTGGAGCAGGCCGGAGAGATCGGACGACTCGGTCACCGGCCCATCGTCGCCCGTCGGGCAGGGCGATGCCAACCGGCCGCGCCGGGGACGGGGTCTGCGGATGCCCGGCCGACGCGGCCGCGGCGGCGTCGTCGCTCGACTCGGGCGCGGCTCGCCTGCGCGGCTGCGGGCGCATCTCTGACCAGGCTCGGGCGGGACTCTGGCGGGACTGCATGTGGCGCATCGCACGCGGCGGCGGCGGCGGACGGCCTCACGATCCGGGACGAGCGTCCGAATGGAAGGTCGCCAGGACGGCACGACAGCTCACGGAGGAGATCGCCATGTCGATCACGCTCATCGCAGACCCGACCACCCTCGACCTCGACCTCGCCACGACGGCCGCACACGGCCTAGAGGTGCCCGGTCCGCTGGGGCACCGGTCGGACGAGGTCGACTACGACCCGGACCCGGTGATCGTCGCGGTGCAGCGCCAGGCCGGTGCCGCCGCGCGCGCGGCCCGCGCGGTCGACGCCGCGGTGGACCCGCGGACCGTGGACCCGCAGGCGTGGCTCTTCGCCGAGCGCGCCCGCTATCGCCGCGAGGGCACCTGCGACCCCTACGCGATGCTCATGCTCCTGCGCGCCGGGATGCTCCCGACGACCTGAGGCCCGAGGTCCGGTCCGGGCGGCGCACGACGCCGACCGGCGCCGGTGTCGTCGATCCGTCGCGTCGTCGATTCGTCGCTCAGATCGCGAGCCCGCTGGCCAGGCGGTCCTGGGCCAGGCGCCGCACGCGCTCGGCGGGCACGCGCCGGCCCGCCACGAGCAGCACGGCGACGTGCTGCACGACGGGCCACATCTGCTCCAGCTCCGCACGCCACGCGGCGGCGACACCCGGCAGCCAGCCCCACGCGTCGTCGAGCCCGCAAGCGCGCAGGGTCGTCGCGATCTCGAACTGCGCCTGGCCGACCGCGCTCGCGTCGCCCGGGTGGGCAACCATCGCCTCGGCGAGACGGTCGTCGCTGACGCCGCTCTCCCCCGCGAGGTCGCCGCAGCGCCGGGCGCGAGCCCAGATCCCCGCATAGTCGACGAACGGCACGGCCTGCGCGGGCACCCCCGGGCGCGGCGCCGGCGCGGCGATGTCGACGCACCCGTCGACCCAGCCGCGCAGCGCCGAGGCCACCGCCCGCCCGGCCGCGTAATAGGCCGCCGCCATCTGTTGTTCCATGCTCTGCACTGGCCCACCCCTTCGCGCCGCCGACGTGCCCGCGGCGCCTGTCCGTCGTCCCCCCGATGGGGGTTCCCCTGATGGCGCCGACCGCATCTCCCCAGGTGGATCGCGCCTCGCGCAGACTAGACGACCGTCCAGCTCGTATGTCGTGGCGCTTGTCGACATGGCCGCCGACGCCGGCGGATGACGTCCGCCCCGGGCCTGGGCGCGCCGGGCCTGATCGGTCGCGGGATCGGGTGCCGCCAGGCCGGATTCGGGCCCCGGCCCGCGCGCCCTGCCCGCGCCCGGCCACCGGCATGCAACGCACCCACCGCCGCAGGCCGGACCGGGACCGGGACCGGGACCGAACTATGGCGCCGCGCGGCTCCCGGGCGGACGACGGCCTCGCGGAGCCGTGCCCCCGGAGCCGCGCGTCACGAGGTGCCACGCGTCGTCGCAGGTCAGCCAGGCAGTGCGCCCCCGGCAAGACTCGAACTTGCGACCTAGAGATTAGAAGGCTCTTGCTCTATCCGGCTGAGCTACGAGGGCGTCGACCCGGTCAGGGGTCGAGACGAGTCTAGGTGAGCAGCGGCCGCGGCCCCGGGCCGCCGGCCCGGCGAAAGGCGTCGCTGTGCCCCGACGGCGCCGCGACGTGGCCGCCGGCGTCCCCGGGTCGCTTCCCGGCGCTTCCCGACGCAGCGCCGCGCGCCCCTCCCCTGCCCACCGTCCGCGCCCGCCGCCCATGTCCACCGTCCGCGCCCCCGACAGCGCCCTCGACAGCCCGGACGCAACCATCGCGTGACCACTGCGAGATGCAACCGTGATCTTTCCCTTGTCTGAGCGCGAGTGCTGCCGACAAGTCAGGCGGTGAGCGCGACGAGCGAGTCACCGCGCGCCTCCTCGCCGAGTCCCGCCCCACGGAGGCCGCGCAGCATCATTCAGGACGCCGCCGGCCCCGTGCCGTCGGACCGGACCAGGGAAGGCACGGCAAGGGCGGGAACGGGAGCACCACGAGCGCCGCGGCGTCTGCACAGCAGGCCGCCCGCGGCTCGGGGCGAAGCGTCATGCGGGGGACCGGAATCCCCCAGCCCGACAGGTCTCCTTCCGTAGGCGGTTTCCGGTGTGAATCCCCCATGCGCAGAATCACTCTCGCGGCGCTGGCCGCTGCCCTCGCCCTGCCCGTCGCCCTCGGCGCCGGCCCGTCCGCCCACGCCGACGAGGCGACCACCCCGACGGCTTCGACGCCGGCGACGAGCTCGACCCTGCGGGCCGCGGGCGCTCCCGCGGCGTTCACCCCGCAGCGCCTCGCGACGCTGCGCACCGCGGCCTTCTCGCTGGCCGGCAGCTACGCCGGCGCCGCCCCGCAGCTGTCCTGGCGCCAGAAGGCCCGCAACGCCGACACCCTCGCCGCGCGGATGCGCCTGCCCAACATCTCCACACGAGAGCGTGCGATCGCGATCGGCAAGACGCAGCTCGGCACGATGTATCGCTGGGGCGGCACGACCCCCGCGGGCTTCGACTGCTCCGGCTTCACCCGCTACGCGTTCGGCAAGGCCGGCAAGAATCTCCCGCGGACCGCCGCCCAGCAGCGCCGCGCGACTCCGGCGGTGGCGACGCCCCGCGTCGGTGACCTCGTCTTCCTCGGCGGGCGCACCCCCTACCACGTCGGCATCTATGTCGGCGACGGCAAGATGCTGCACTCCCCGCGCACCGGCAAGGCCGTGCAGGTCGCCCCGATCTGGTCCGCGGCGACCTACGGTCGCGTCTGAGCCACCCCTGGCCCGAGCCCCTGCACTCGAGCCCGTGCGCTCGAGCCCGTCAGGGCAACGCGGCGCGGGCCCGCGTGAGGGAGTCGAGCAGGATGCGCTCCTGGTAGAGCGCGTCGGCGCCCGCGGTCCCGTGCGTCATCCGCGTCCGCAGCATCGCCAGGTCGCTGGCCTCGTCCTGGAAGGCGACCATCGCGCGCCGGGCCGGGCGTCCACCGGCGGCGCGTGCCCAGCGCCGGGCGCCGCGGCGGGCCGAGGCCGACGCGAGCATCCGCACCTCGGCGGCGGTGAGCCACCCGTACCGCTCGTACACCCCCAGGGTCGCCGCGACGAGGCGGGCCTCGCGACGCTGCTCCCAGGCGACGAAGACGATCGCCGCGACGAAGATCGGCACCTGCAACAGCAGGTAGGAGCTCCAGAAGCCCGCGATCCCGGCGACGGCCGACAGGTTCCACAGCGCGTGCAGCGACATCGCGACGAGCGCCCCGACGGCCGGTGCGATCCAGCGCAGCGCGCCGCGGCGGCGGGTGGCGGCGACGCCGACCCCGACGCCGATCCACATGGTGAAGAGCGGGTGCGCGAAGGGCCCGAGCAGCCCGCGCACGACGAAGAGCCCGACGAGCCCCTCGGGGCCCATCTCGACGTAGGCGCGTCCCAGATACAGGATGTTCTCGGCGAAGGCGAAGCCGGCGGCGCTGATGCCGGCGTAGACGATCCCGTCGACGACCCCGTCGAATTCGGCGCGGCGCCGCCACCAGATGAGCAGCACGACGAGCCCCTTGAGGGATTCCTCGACGACGGGCGCGACGACGACGGCGGCGACGGATTCGGCGTCGGTGACGACGTCGGCCAGCACGATCAGCGAGCCCGTGTTGAGCACCATCGCCACCGTCGTCGCGATGAGCGCGCCCCACAGGAACGTCACGACGAGCAGCGAGGTCGGCTCGGCCTCGACGCGGTCGAGCCACAGGAAGGCCGGCACGACGATCCCCAGCGGCAGGGCCGCGAAGATCACGCCGAGCAGGGCCGCCTGCACCCCGACCTCGAGGCGGATCGCGGTCGAGAGCAGCAGCCCCGCGATCGCGAAACAGATGAGCAGGGCCGTGCCGACGAGCAGTCGCCGCAGCAGCGGCCGGGTCGTGGCGTTCACCGGCGCGCGTGGGCCCGGTCGTCCGGCTCCCTGCGCCGACGCGGCGGCGGCGGGCGTGCTCATGGTCCCCCTCGGAGATGGTCGGCCCGGACGACCGGACCGCTGCTCGGTCGGCGGCCCGCGGGCGGGCGCTCGACGCTTCGGACGCCCGACGACGCCCTGATCAGTATCGGGCCCGCACCGCGCGCCGCCGTAGAGTAGCCCGGTGAGCACCTCCAACGGCAGGACCCAGACGGATCGCATCGTGTGGATCGACTGCGAGATGACCGGCCTGTCTCTGGAGCACGACGCCCTCATCGAGGTCGCAGCGCTGGTCACCGACTTCGATCTCAACCAGCTCGGCGACGGCGTCGACGTCGTCATCGCCCCGAGCCAGGAGGCGCTGGCGCAGATGGGCGACTTCGTGCGCACGATGCACACGACGTCGGGGCTGCTGACGGAGCTCGCCGACGGCCTGACGATGGCCCAGGCGCAGGAGCGGGTCATGGAGTATGTGACGGCGTGGGCGCCCGAGGCCGGCAAGTCCCCGCTCGGCGGCAACACGGTCGGCACCGACCGCGCGTTCCTCGCCCGCGACATGCCGCAGCTCGAGGGCCACCTGCACTACCGCAACGTCGACGTCTCCTCGATCAAGGAGCTGTCGCGCCGCTGGTATCCGCGGGCGTATTTCGCGGCGCCGGAGAAGCACGGTGGCCACCGCGCCCTCGGCGACATCCGCGACAGCATCGCCGAGCTGCGCTACTACCGGGAGGCGGTCTTCGTGCCGGCCCCCGGCCCCGACACCGCCCGCGCGAAGACCCTCGCCGCCCGCCACGGCGTGCCCTCGCCGGCCAAGCCGACGCCCTGACCTCGCCCCCTCGTCGCCCCCATCGTCGGCCCTGTCGGCGGCCCTGCCCGCGGCTGCGTCTCACGGCGCAGGGGTGGTCACGAGCACCCCCGCACAGCGGGTACGATGGTCGCCGCGGGTCATCCGGACGAGAGTCCACGGATCTGCGCGGGGGACGACACGTCCCCCATGGTGGGTGTAGCTCAGCTGGTAGAGCACCTGGTTGTGGTCCAGGTGGCCGCGGGTTCAAGTCCCGTCACTCACCCCA